>JBBQAX010000047.1:0-18984 GCA_038316905.1 Verrucomicrobiota bacterium
GCGCGATGACGATTTCTCCACCACCGGGAACGTCGAACTTAATGGTGTCCGGTCCGGGTCGATTGCTGGAGTTCGCGTAATTGATCGCCGCGCGCAAACTGACTTGCTCGCCCGGAGTGTTCAGGTCCACGTCAACGATGCCGTCATTCGGGTCTGCGTCGTCATCATCGCTGGAGACATTTACGATGAGCGGATCGCTCGGTGTCGGCGAGAGCAACACGGTGCGTCCGTTGATGGAATCCTCGGCGAGATCATTGAGAAAACCGACGATTTGCCCCAGGTTGTTCATGGCGATGACCTGCCCGACCCTTCCCTCAATTTCAGAAGGCAACATTTCACTCATCGGGGTGACGTTGCCGCGGTCCCAAAGAAAACTCGGCGTCACGACCTGACCGGCGTTGTTGATGCAGATCCCGAGTCCGTTGGTTTCGGGCGGTAGAATGAGATTTAAACCCGCCGGCAATCCATACTTCGGCGCTGGCAGCCAGAGATAGGGAATGGATTGCTCGTTAATCTCGTCGTAATAATAGCCGACGATTTCTCCGGCATCGTTCATATCGAACGCTTCCGAAGGGAACTCCACGTCAATCGGTTGAGACCCGAGCGGATGAAACGAGCCGTCCCAGAAAAATCCGCGGTGCGAATGTTGAAAGCCGGTGGAGTAATTGCCCGCAACGCGATTGCTGTTATTGATCGAAAAAACTTCCGTGTAATTGGTATTCGGGCTGACCGGATTCAGGATCGTGATGTCATTCGTCGTTCGCACAAATCCTCGGGTGATCTTCGCCAGCGGATTTCCTGGTCGGGGCACTTCATATGTTCCGACAATAAACCCCGCTGCATTGATTGAGTGAACGTCGGTTTTATCGTCCGGCGAGGCAAAGTTGAATTCCTGAAAGACTCCATTTTGCCAGATGAAACCCATTCCACGATTTGGGACGACATCGGTCGCATTCGCCCCCCCGGCCACCTGGCCCTGATTATTGATGGACCGTGGCTCGATACTTCGATTGGGACGCTCAACAAGGTTCAATCCCACTGGCAACCCATAGGCAGCCGAAGGCAGATAAATGAACATGCTGTTCAGGCCATCGTTGATGCGCTCGGCACGGAAAACAATTTCGCCTTTGTTATTTATGTCCCCTGGTTGCAACAGAGTGTGTCCGGTCGGATTCGGGAATTCGGTTACTGTGTATTGGTTCGTCGCTGCGCCACAGACGCCGAGCGCGGCAAACGAGAAGATCAATAAAAGAACCGTTCGTGGCAAAACGTGCGCGGGAATTCGTGTTTTCATCAGGCGATTTAGAGAGCATATGCCGCCCGGCTGAATCGAAAAAGAATTTTATCAACGCTCCGCAGCCATCCTCGGTGGCTCAACACGGCGAAATTCCGGCGCGCCACCGACATCGAGAGAGCTTGGCAATCCGAAAGCTTAAAATAAACGGTCGAGAAAAATTTACGCCTGACCTTTTTCATCGCCGGAGATGTGTTTCTGATAGCAGTTTACGAAGGACGAAAGTTGTTCGGGGTTCGGCACGGCGCAGTTTTTTCGCGAGTGATGCGGCCGATTCAATCGGAAAGTGTATTCTTGGCAGGCCGCGCCTTTTGGATGACAAACTCGAGGATAGTACGCGCATCATCGTAAGACTCAAGCAGCGGAAGCGTTGCTTTACTTCCGCGCGTTGGGAAGGTTTACAAAAAACTCTAACCTTGGCAGTGTTTCGCAAAGATTCCTATGAATCGCCGCGATATGTTGAAAACAATCACGACGGCTGGCCTTTCCGCCGCCGTTTTGAGTGAGTCAATTTTCACCGCGTTCGCATCGACGCCCTTAACCCGTTCCGTTATCCAATATCTCAAACGCTTGTCGCGCCGGGACGGCGGCTTCGCGTGGGAGGATCAGGAATTTTCGCACCTGACTCCAACGTTTGCCGTCATCGGCTGCTTTCACATTTTGCAACAGCCATTGCCCGACGCGAAACGGCTCGCAGAATTCGTCCGCACACACCATCCATCTCGTTTAAAAAAGTTGGAGCAGGAACGACGCGGGTTTGAATTTCAACAGGTGCAAAGCCTCGTCTGGTTGGGTGAAGACGCCTCGGAATTTCGCGAAAAAATCCGTGCGTGGAAAAAACCCCTCGCCTATCTCAAGCAATACGAACAGTACGGTTATCCGGTTTTTCAGTCCGAGATCAGCGCCTTTGCCTGTCGCGCTTTGCTTGGCCTGCCGCTGGCCGAACTCTCGCCGCATTTCACCGACTATCTGAATTCCCGCCGACGCGACAATGGCAGTTTCAACAACACGCCCGCTTCCGACGGTGGTGACGGGCACGTGATGAATACCTGGTGGGGTTTACAGGCTTTGAGTTTTCTCGGACGCACGGATGAAAAGAAAAACGAAACCATCGCATGGCTTCGCGCGTGTCAGTTGAACGAAGGCGGCTTCACCTTTCAGCCCAACCCGGAATTCGCGGGACTGGATGACGTGACTTACACATGGGCCGCCGTCCGCTCATTGAAACTTCTCGGCGCCACGCCCGCCAATCGCGACGCCTGCATCGCTTATCTTCAATCCCTCGAAAATGCCGATGGCGGTTTTGCCGATCGTCCCGGCTGGCTCAGCAATCCAATGGCAACCTATCGGGCGTTGGAGACTCTCCAAGCGCTCGACGCCCTCGAAACGGCAGGCTTCAATCGAAAATCAAAATTCAAAAATCGAAACTCTCCCCCGCCTTTTCCTAAAGATTTAAAGGTTTTTACAATTCAACTCGAGGCGCATGGCTGCGGAAGTCCCGCTGAGGCCGTCGAGCTTGCCCGTTCTTTGCGCATTCATTTGTGGGGCGCAAAAAATGCAAAGCCGGAATGGATGGCGCGTGCTCAGTCCATCGCCGACGAACAAAAAGTCCCCGTGAAGTTTTTCGTTTCCAATGAAGAATACGGCACATGGGTCAACCTACCCGGACTCGGCACTTACAGTCATACCAGCGACCTCATCGCACCGGCAGGAGTCGATTTTGGTCCGCCCTTAACCGGCCGCGACGCAGTTTCCTGGCCGGAATTTCGCAGAAGAAGACTTTCGCCTTTGCAAAAAGCGGGTGGTCACTTGATCTGGCAATTCGGAGAGAATGAAGAACTCGCCCGCCTTTACCTCGACGATTCCCTGCAACGCGGCGGCTATGCGGCCATCAGCACCTTTCATTTCGGCAATCCGGATTTTACCAACACCGAGCCGTTTCTGAATCGGTATCGCGGCCAGATTCCATTCGTTGCGTTGCAGGATGCGCATGGCCAGGAGCCGTGGTGGTTCGCCGATATGACCACCGGATTTCGAACCGTGTTCCTTGCCACCGAACCGACGTGGGAAGGCTGGTTGAATGCGCTCAAAAAAAATTGGGTGGTGGCAATTCGCCACGATGCCGCCAGCAACTTCGAAACGTGGATGCACAGGGGTTCACCTGAAGTTCTGGAATCGGTTCGCGCGAACGAACGCGATTGGAAATGGTGGAACAATCCTTTGATCCAACGTCCTCTCATTTCGATCGTCGCCGTTCGTCCGGAAGATGCGCTGGAAGTGGCCCGCCCCACCGAAGGTGTGACGCTGCGCATCCGTTGCGCCTGGGAAAACACCACCCAGGGACTTCCGAAAAAGCCACTCGTCGAATTGTTGAAACTGGTCGTCGATGGCGTCGAGGTTTCAACGAAACTGGTGGAACAGAAAAAAGGCGCGGGTCTCGCTGACACATTTCATCAACATCATCTGTCGTCGCTTTCGCCAGGAAAACATTCCGCCATAGCGACAGCTCGAATCCTTCAAACAAAAACGACCTTCAGCAAAACACTTCTATTCTAATCAGCTTTCCATCCAAATTCTCCCAACTGACAAAAGAGCCAGGTTGTTTGGAGTTCAGCACGGCGACGTTTTACGCGGGGCAACGAGTGGGAATCAAAGGGAATTCGTTCGCGGTCGAAATTACCGGTCGCAAAATGCCTCGAACGCTCCGCCGAAAAGAGTTGTGACATCGCGGTCGATGTCAGCGCGGGAAACCGTCCAACCGGTTTCCTGTAAGTCTGAATATTTTTCTACCAATACTTTGCTGATGACTTTTTTGCTGTGACGCCATTTGTAGATGATTTGATCGAGCACGCGCGCGTCGGAATGTTGCGGCGTCACGCTCAGGCCAAGCATTTCAATTCGCATCCGCGTCATTTCCTCGATGAGCGATGGATTATTCAAAAACCACCAGCAGCCGAAGATATGGAGGTTGCGGAATTTTCGCGCGATGACGCAGAGTTCATGCTGATTTTCCCGCGCTAAAACGGTCGCCATGAATTTGTTCTCCGGAAAAGCGGCACAAAGATTTGCCAACGAATTCAAGTTGCTTAAACCCACGCCATCGCCAGCCAGTTTCAACTGCGGATTCACCGCACGCCGCACGCCTGGCATGACGGCGAAAGGCAAATTAAACTCACGACAATGTGGCAACACGGCTTTCTCGATGAGGGTGTTGCAATCGGAGTTCGCGGGAAAAGCGAAGTCAGGCGGCAACGAAACCATGAGGTAACGCGCTTGAATTTTCTTGCTCCAATCAGTGAGAAATTTTCGCACTTCGGAAAGAGTTTTTGAATTGAGGGCAGGCGTGACTTCGTAGCCCCATTTCGCAAGTTGCGGCGCGGTTTCTTTCCACGACAACAGCAATGGATCAATTCGCAGTGCCGCCATGAAACGTTCGTCACGCGTGAAACCTTGTTCCCACGTTGGCCGTTCCAAATCGTCGAAGGGCGAATTGGTCATGCAAATAGATTTCACGTTCGCCAGCTTCATGCAGCGCGTGACGTAGGCCGCTGGCTTTTGCGCGGCAAACCATTTTCGCAATGCGCGCAAATCGCGTTTCTTCACGTCGAGATCGAGTGCGTTCAAAACGGTTAGAACGCCTCGGCACGATTCGGAGATCGGCGAATTTTTAATAAAAAGAGCGTCCCAGATCATGCTCGCCTGATCTGTCTTCGACAGCCCCCAGAAATCTTCGTAAGGAATGTCAAAATGACGAAACCCTTCTGCGATGAGGTAATGGTAAACGAGTAGATCGTCGATTCCCCAAAGCAGCAATTTTCCGAAAGCCGGATCGTAGAGATGCGTGTGAATGTCAACGATCGGCGTGGACTCCACGATTTTTTCGACCTGCGCAGAGAGCTGTTTTTTTCGGGCCAAATTGTTCATGCGTTACGACGCTACAAAAAGGTTGGCGGGTCTTGCCATCCAAATTTTTCAGCATCGTGAAAAGAAGAAGAATTTTGAAGATTGGATGGTAGGCGATGAGGGATTCGAACCCCCGACCCACTGCGTGTAAAGCAGTTGCGCTACCACTGCGCCAATCGCCCATCCGGAAAAATAGTACGCAGCCAGGATTCGAATGGCAACCCGAACATTGCACGTTTTGATTCGGACTCGTAACCTGCCCTGACATGAATCAAACCGGTTTTCTTTTAAGCGAGCTGATCACCCCAGCGAACATTCAATTGAACCTGATCAGCCACCAGCGCAATGATCTGCTTCGGGAGTTGGTCTCTTACATTCCAGAAATCAGCAACCTCCCGGATCTACAGGAAACTCTTTTGCGCGCATTGCAGGAACGCGAACAACTTCACAGCACAGGCATCGGGGACGGCATTGCGCTGCCGCACGCGCGCAACGCACTGGTCGGTCTGGTGGAAAAACCTGTGATTGTTTTTGGACGACATTTGCAAGGAATTCCTTTTGGCGCCATCGACGGGAAGCCCGCACGAATCTTTTTTCTGCTGGTCGCACCCAATGTGACTCAACATCTGGCAATGCTGGCGCGCATCAGCCGTTTACTGCGCGATCCAAAAGTGCGGCAGGATCTTCTGACGGTCGGAACGGCTGAAAAAGCCATCTCCATCGTTCGCGACGGCGAAACCAAACTGCTCAAATAAAAACGTGTCTAAACCTCGCCGGAGAAATTTTGCTGTCTCAACGCTTCGTAGAGAACGAGCGACACGCAATTGGATAAATTGAGCGATCGCGACTTCTCGTTGAACATCGGAATACGCAACCAGTTTTGCGGATATTTTTCCAATAACGTATTTGGTAAACCGGCCGTTTCGCGCCCGAAAACCAAATAGTCTCCAGGTAAATAGTTCACCTCCGCATAGTGTTTGGAGCCGTTCGATTCAACGAACCAAAGGCGCGCCGATGCCGGAAGCTGACTTTGAAAAGCATTCCAACCTGGCCAACGATGCCACTCCAATTGTTGCCAGTAATCCATTCCAGCGCGTTTCAATTGGGCATCGTCGAGCTTGAATCCCAGCGGTTCGATCAGGTGCAAACAGGAATTGGTCGCCGCGCAAAGTCTCGCGACATTACCGGTGTTCGGCGGAATTTCAGGTTCGACTAAAACGATGTTCATGCTTTTCCTCAGCGCACGGAATGATCATCCAATCTTCTTTGCGGCGTGGCGATCCGTCCGTTTCCTGGCATAAAAAACCTTCCACAAAATCAAGCCGTGGGCGGGCGCTGTCATCCCGGCAACGCGCCGATCTTTGCTCGCCAGAATCTTTGGAATTTCGGCTGCGCCAATCTTGCCCTGTCCCACTTGCACCAGGGTTCCCACAATTCCACGGCACATTTTGTAGAGGAATCCATCGCCTTCAATGGTGACCGTGAGCAACTCGCCACTCCGCTTGATGTCGCATCGGGTCAAGGTGCGAACGGTGGACTCCATTTCGTAACTCCGCGTTCCCGCCAGCGATTTGAAATCGTGTTTCCCGAGGAAATGTTTGGCGGCAGCGCGCATCTGAACCCAATCCAGTTTGTGTCCCACATGCCACGCTTGATGGCGGAGGAGCGGATTCATCGCATGATGGTTCCAAACTAAATAGCGATACTGTTTTCCGGTCGCGTCAAAGCGCGCATGAAATTTTTCCGCGCAACGAGTTGCCGACATCACACGGATGTCAGGAGGAAGATACGAGTTGATGGCGAGGGCAAGTTTGTTTACCGCCATCTTGAATTCGTCGCGCGGAATCTCAACATGCGCCACCATTCCCAACGCGTGAACGCCGGTATCCGTGCGACTGGAGCTGTGTATCCGTTTTACACTCGGAAAAATTTTGCCGAGCGATTCTTCAACAAGTTGCTGAACTCCCAGGCCGATTTTCTGAATTTGCCAGCCGGCGTAGTTCGTTCCGTCGTAAGCGATGATGAGTTTGAATTTCACGGAAAACTAGTGGTAACAGCTTGAACAGGAATCACGAAACTTCATCAACAGAACTGGACTTTGTTGGTGTTATTGATGACCGCTCGCGGTTGAAAAACTATCGAGATAGCTCTGGAGCAGAATCGCCGCAGCAGTTTTGTCCACCTTCTCTTTTCGTTTGTCGCGCCGCACTTGAGCTTCAATCAAAAACCGGTTTGCCTGCGTGGAGGTCAACCGCTCGTCCCATAGTTTGATTGGAACGACAATGGTTTCTTTTAACACGGCGACAAATTCCTGCACTTTCGCGGACGCCGGGCCATAGCTCCCGTTCATATTGCGAGGCATTCCAACGAGGATTTGGTCCACTTGCTTATCGCGGATAATTTCTTTCAAGCGCACGAGAAACCCGGCAAACGGTTCCGCCGGCACAAACTCAAGCGGCGAAGCAATCATCTGCATCTCGTCGCTGATGGCGACGCCAATCCGTTTAGTTCCGTGGTCGAGAGCAAGAATGCGCATGTGTTTCGAGGGAAAGTTAATCAACAGAATTTCCGCAAACAAGTTTGGTTCACACAGCCTGTGGGCGGCAGATCAGCGCGATACCGTTTTCTTTACGGCGCTGATGCACCAAAGGTTTTCGTGCGTGCGGATCAGGATTTCGCCATTGGCAGGCGCGAGCGAACCGTTGGTCAATTCGTTCCCAATGGCATTCACGCCCACGACCTCGAATTTAGGACTCGCTTTGAAAATCACGCCATCGCCGGATTGGTTCAGTACGTAGATGTTGTCACCTGACAGAACTGCCGATGACCAGATTTCCGATTTCGCGCCTTTGCTGGGCAGACGTTCCTCCCAGACATTTTTACCCGTTTCGAGTTCGATGCATTCCGCGACTCCAGGTGTGTTCGCAATATAGATATGCCCCTTGTAAATCACGCCGGAGCCAAGGCGGTTTTTGGTGCGCTTCGTTTGCCACAAGCGATGCGTCTCCGTCACATCGCCATTTCCACCCGGTTTCACCGCGATGGTGGTTCCATGAAAGCCGCCCATCGCCACAACCACTCCATCGCCGTAGATGGCCGATGTATAAAGCAATGGATTCAATCCGCCACAGCGCCAAAGTTCTTTTCCAGTTTTGGGATCGAACGCTTTGAGCCATTCCGCCAGACTGACAATTAATTCGTCGCGACCGTTCGCTTTCACAATGATGGGAGTGCTCCACGAGCCAATCATGCCATTGCGCTGTCCGGCAAAACCATCGGTGCGTTCCTCGGGTTGAACTTCCGGAATATCAATTTGCCAGACGGTTTTGCCGGTCGTCTTATCCAAAGCGATGAGAAAACTGTTTTTGCCCGGACCAAAATTCAGGATGCACAAATTTTCGTAAATCACCGGTGAGGCGCCATAACCCCATTCGTGCTTTTGTTTTCCGAGATCACGTTTCCAAAGTTCTTTGCCATTCATGTCGAAGCAAAAAACTCCAGCAGATCCAAACCAGGCGATGACTCGCTTGCCATCCGTGACGGGAGAAGGTGACGAATACGGATTGGCCCGATGCGATTCTTCTTTTTCCCCGTAATCCGAACCGGATTGCCAAAGTTGCTTTCCGCTCGCCCGATCGAAGCAAGTAACCGTGCGGCGATCTCCTGCGGTTTGCGTGATAAAAATTCTATTCTCCCAAACGATCGGTGTGGAGTTGCCGCCTTCTGGCAATTTGATTTTCCACCTAACGTTTTCCGTGTCGCTCCATTGTGTCGGCAGGTTTTTTTCGCCCGTGACGCCCAGTCCCTCCGCCCCGCGCCAACCCGGCCAATTCGCGGCGTTCGAAGCACTGGCGGCCAAAAAGAGCGATGAAACCAAAGCCAAAGCAGGAAAAGAGAATTGATGTTTCATGCGCGAATCCTAATCACTTCATTGATCAAGTCTAGCCATCGCCAACTCAAAATTGCGGGTGTGATCAAAAGTGGGTGAAGCTTGGCCATTTGGACTGCGGAGACATGTCTCCGCTTTGGCTGCACGGTGAAAACGCGCAGAGCATCTCTTGGTTCGAAATGACTTTGGTGTTGCCACCGTGCAGGAAAAGCGACGTCCTGCCGTCGCACTCCAAGGTTTTCCAATCTCACCCACTTTTAATCTCACCCCAATATTGCGCCGTGCGGTGAAACATTGCTTCATCTGAATTTCTGGCGTTGCACAAACAAATTCATTGCGCGTGCCTCAGGGGTTATGGCTTTATCTCGCCTGCGATATTCGGGCTATGAAACGGCAGCGCATGACGATCTTTTATTCGGGACGTGTTCAGAACGTTGGGTTTCGTTATGCAGTCAAGACGGTCGCCACGGGATTTGAAGTGACAGGGACGGTGCGCAACCTCGAAGATGGACGGGTGGAATTGATTGCCGAAGGGACACCAGCGGAGTTGATAGAGTTTCAACGTGCGATCCAGGATTCCGAGGTAGGCCGTTTTATTCGCGATGAAATCGTTACGCACACTGAAGCCAAAAATGAATTTCGCGGTTTTGAAATTGTTAGGTAGAATGGGGATTGAATGAAGTACGCAATTATTGCCGACATCCACGCCAATTTGGAGGCGTTACAAGTCGTGCTTGAGGATATAAAGGCGCAGAACTGCACACATGTGGCATGTCTCGGCGATGTTGTTGGTTACAACGCGAATCCCAAAGAATGCCTCGACATCATTCGCGGCATGAATATCCCCTGCGTCAAAGGCAACCACGACGAATATTGCTCGACCGACGAAAATCTCGAAGGGTTCAATCCGCACGCAGCCGAAGCCGTCAATTGGACACGCAAACAATTGACCGTGGATGACCGACAATGGCTGAAAGATCTGAAGTATTTACGTCTCGTCTCCAGCTTTTCCATCGTTCACGCCACACTCGATGTTCCGCAGCGTTGGGGCTACGTGTTCGATAAACTCGCGGCGGCAGCCAGCTTCACTTATCAGAACACGAGTGTGTGCTTTTTCGGTCATACGCACGTCCCGGTTGCTTTTATTCGGGACAGCGTGGTGCGCGGCGGAACTTATTCGAAATTCAAAGTTGAACAGGGCCGTAAATATTTCGTCAATGTCGGCAGTATCGGCCAACCACGTGACGGAGATCCGAAGGCAAAATACGTGGTGTATGACATGGACGAAGGCTCCATCGAATTGCGCAAATTGGATTATGATATTCCCGCTGCGCAGAAAAAAATCCTCGCCGCCGGGTTGCCGCCTCGTTTGGCGGAACGATTGGCTTTCGGGAAATAATTCCAAGGTTTTGTTCTGCTTCCTGGAAGCGCGCCCTTGAAAATCCTTATCCTCAAACCGAGTTCCCTGGGTGACGTGATTCAAGCTTTGCCCGTCCTGCGATTGCTCAAGCTCCACTATCCCCAAAGCGAAACCTACTGGTGGATTGATTCTGGCCTGTCGTCCCTGCTCCAAAACGATCCTGATCTGTCAGGCATTTTTCGATTTCAACGCAAACGCTGGTCGTCCCCATTGCACTGGCCGGAAATGCTTCGCAGTATTTTCGAAATGCGCTGCAAAAGATTCGATCTCGTCATTGATCTCCAGGGTCTGGCCCGCAGTGGCGCTTTTGCCTGGTTGGTCAACGGCGGATTCACGGTGGGCGTTGCTGACCATCGCGAAGGTGCGGCGGGTTTTTATGACAACGCTGTTCCTCGGGCTTCTTACGGAACTCATGCGGTCGATTGGTATCTCAGCGTCGTGAGATCTTTGGGCGTTCCCGTCCACGAGAATTTTAGCTGGCTCCCCCCGAATCTCGAAGCCAAAGCGACCATTGAGAAAATTGCAGGCGGAAATTCGCGCTGGATCATCATCAATCCTGGCGCGCGCTGGTTAAATAAAAGGTGGCCGGTCGAATATTTTGCCTCTCTCGTCAAACGTCTGGCCGCACAAAATCCCGTTCACCGTTTCGTAATTCTCGGAGGCAAAGACGATCAACTGCTTGGAAAAATCATCGCTCAGGCTGAACCAGATCGCTGTCTGGATTTGACGGGAAAAACGTCTTTGCTCGAAATGATTGAATGGATTCGCCTTGGTGAATTCATCGTGACCAACGACACCGGGGCAATGCATGTCGCTGCCGCTTTAAGAAAACCGATCGTGGCAATGTTTGGACCGACTGACGCGCGCCGCACGGGACCCTACGGCCAGTTAGAAAACGTTTTACGCATTCCCCTCCCCTGTAGCCCTTGCCTGAAAAGCGTCTGTTCCTACCACAAACCGATGGAATGCCTGCGCGCAATCACTCCGGAAGTTGTTGAGGGTGAAATTACCCGCCGCTTTCGCGTCAGCTCTTGAATATCCTGATTACCAGTGTCGTCCATCGTCCGCCGATCTGAACTTCGAACCAGCGAGCGGGTGGTTTTGCGGCTTGCTCAGAAACGGTTCAACTTTAAACTCATTGAATGAAATTTCTTTCGCTATCCCTGATTTTATTGTCTGCGATTGCGGCGGATCTTCACGCGCAGGTCAGCGCAGTGTCAGTTGATTTGACGCTCGAACAGGAACAATTTTTGCCACATGAAGACGTGCGCGTCGCCGTGCGCGTGACGAACCGCTCTGGCCAACCGCTCCAGCTCGGGAAAGAAAATGATTGGGTCACCTTCACCATCCAGGCACGCGATCAATATGTGGTGAAACAATTGGGCGAAGTTCCAATGGCGAGCGAATTTACCCTCGAATCTTCCAAGGCTGGAATCCGACGCGCGAACTTGACCCCGTATTTTGATTTTCGGCAACCGGGTCGCTACCAGATCGTCGCAACCGTTAAAATTCCGCAGTGGGACAAGGAAGTCGCCAGCCGCCCCGTGACATTCGACATCACCACTGGAACGCCATTGAAGGAACTCGATTTCGGTGTCCCCAGTAAATCGACCAATGAAGCGCCGGTGATGCGCAAATATATTCTCCAACAGGCGCAGTATCTCAAGGACATGAGGTTATATTTGCGGGTTACCGACCCGACGGGCGCGAACACCATCCGCATACTTCCAATTGCACGGATGGTCACTTTCAGCAATCCGGAAGCGCAGGTCGATAAAGCGAGTAATTTGCATGTCCTTCACCAAACGGGAGCGAAAGCCTTCAACTATTGCATCATCAATCCCGACGGCGAAATCGTGTTGCGGCAGGTTCACGATTATACAAATACCCGTCCAACATTGAAGCTCAGTGACGACGGGAAAATCTTCGTTGCTGGTGGCATTCTCCGCAGCAGTTCAAATGGCACGGCCGCGCTTAAATAATGTCTGACCAGAATGCACGCGCTCCAAAGGCATAGCTTCATTTTCAATCTCGGGACGTGCCTCTTTCTGGCTTTCTCGACTTTCAGCGTCGCGGCGCAATCGGTGACTTTAAAGTTACGCAATGGTGATCGCCTCAGCGGCTTCATCATCACGGAAAGCACGAACCAAATCGTCATCAGTAATGCCTGGGCGAAGGTGCTTTCAATTCCCCTCAGTGAAGTTCAATCGCGCGAAGTTCTGGTTCCGCAGCTCGCGAGCAATACCAACGCGCCCGGGGCGACGACTAATGTCATTGTCGTGACCAACACAGCGACGGCTTCGATTGCGAAATCCGTCACAACCCCAACGCCGGCGGTGAAGCCAAAGGCACCATCATCCTGGCATGGGGACATTGCGCTAGGTTTGGACGTCGGCTTCAGTGAAAAAAACCGGCAGCATTACTTCAGTCGTTTCAAAATCATTTACGCACCGGTTGCGGAGGGAGGCCCGAATAAAACAGCTCGATACATCGATCGTTTCCGCAACACGTTTGATTACAATTTCGCCTATGGAAGGACGGACGGGGAGGTTTCTGCCAACCGCATGGATGGCAGTTCCAAAACTGATTTTGATTTAGGCTCGGAGCGAAATTTTTTCGTCTATAATTTGTTCGGTGGAGGTTACGACGAAATCCGCAGAATTGAACGGCGTTACGAACTTGGCCCTGGCATCGGCTACCACGCTTTGAATCGAAGCAATCTGGTTCTGAACCTTGAAGCTGGGTTGAACTACCAAACTCAACGTCTTTGGAGCAAAGCAAACGGGGCAAGCCCGCGAGTTTACATCTGGAAGGACGACTTCTATTATCGCTTCGCCGAAGATTTCACCTGGAAGTTTTCCAAGACGCTGACGTTTGATGAAAAATTTGAACTGTTCCCCCAAATGGATTTCCAGGAATACCGGTTTCGATTCGAGAGCAACCTTCGCTATTGGCTTCTGCAGAATCTTTCCTTCAACCTGACGGTGCTGGATATCTACGACACGGAACCCGCCAAGGACGTGGGACGAAATGATTTGCAGATACGTTCTTCGATCGGGGTAAAGTTCTAGGCAACGATCGATTGCATGGCGGGTTGCAACTGCAAAATCTTGTCAGCAATCGCTGTCAAATTCGGCAGCACAAAATCGTGATGTCCCTGACCGATCCACGGTGATTTTATCAGCAGCGAGGTGGCGCCAATCATTCGCGCCGCTTCCGCATCCTGCCATTTGTCGCTCACCACGAAGGACTGTTCGGCTTCGATGCGCCACTTGAAGGCGGCTTCGGAAAACATCCCGGCTTTCGGTTTTCGGCAGGGGCAATATTCGTCCTCTTCATGCGGGCAGACCAGAATGTCGTCCAAAAGGAAAGCGCGCTGAAGCGTTTCATGCATCCGATCCAGATCCCAACGAGACAGATTTCCTTGTGAGATGGCCGGCTGATTGGTCGTCGCAATCAGGGTGAAACCGGCGGCTTTAAGCTTCCGCAGTGGCGCAATGGCGAACGGGTTGACTTTGAATTCATCAGAGGTCAGCGGAGCGATCTGCTGCCCATATTGCGAACGGGCCAAATTGAGGATCCCGTCCCGTTCCAAAAAGATTGCGGCTTTCATGCTTCAAGTGAAAAGCATAAGCTAAGCCAGCCTGTCATTTATAATTTAGTGCAGGACAAAAGAAGAAAATCTGGAATTTTGAAAGTGAATCGAATTAATTCGACACAAAACCGTCTTTGACCTGTCGCGAATTTGCTTTCTGTGACAACGCCCGATTGAAATTGAGACATGCGACTTTTCTCCCGCCAACCTTTTTGGACACGCACAATGGTCGTGTTTTTCGTCGCGACCTGCTCCGTGACTGCCGCCCTCTTCAGCAAAGATAAGCCAGCTGAACGCAAATTAGATTACGCACAGGACATCAAACCGCTCCTCAAAACGTATTGCTACGATTGTCATGACGATGACATGGAGAAAGGCGATCTTTCGTTGGAATCGTACGAGAGTCTTGCCGCAATTCTAAATGACAAGGCGGTTTGGGAAAAAGTGTTGAACAACGTAACCCGGGGAGAAATGCCGCCGACCAAAAAGCCGCAGCCCACCGACGAAGAACGAAAGCGAATCGCTCATTGGATTGAAAAGAAAGTTTTCGATTGTGACTGTGACAATCCTGATCCCGGCCGCGTGACATTGCGCCGTCTCAATCGCACGGAATACAACAACACGATTCGTGATCTGATCGGCGTTGAGTTTGAAGCGGCAGCGGACTTTCCGAATGACGATACTGGTTACGGCTTTGACAACATTGGTGATGTTCTTTCTCTTCCGCCGATTCTACTGGAGAAATACATGACCGCAGCCGGAAAAATACTGGACGCGGCGATCGTCACCGATTTCCAAGCAAACGGAGTAAAGAATCGGTTCGAAGCGGAAAAGATTTCTCGCACTGAATCAGGCGACATCCTCAAACGCCAACTCGTTCGGCTGGGTCGCGAAGGCGAAGTTTTCACCTCATTCAATTTCAAACAGTCGGGCAGTTACGTGTTTCGGGTGCGAGCCTATGGCGAACAAGCGGGCAACGAACCGGCGCGCATGGAGTTCCGTGTCAATGGGCAGGTTATTAAAACGGTGGACGTGACTGCACAGGAAAGCTCTCCGGCGATTTACGAGGTTCAACTAAAACTCGCGGCGGGCACGAACAAACTCTCCGCTGCCTACATCAACAACTATCTAAATCGCGAAGACCCTGATCCGAATAATCGCGACCGGAACCTCGTCATTGATTATCTGGAAATCGTCGGTCCCGCTGGACCACCCATTTTGCCGACGACGCACCAACGAATCTTTAAGAAACCCGTCCCCTCCTCGATCAAAGAGAAGAAACACTATGCGCGAGAGATCCTCGAAAGCTTTTCACAGCGGGCCTTTCGACGTCCCGTCACAGCGCGAGAATTGGATCGACTCATGGCATTCGTCGAACTTGCGCAAAGTGACGGCGAGAATTTCGAGAGCGGAATCAAACTGGCCATGCACGCCGTCCTCGTCTCGCCCCATTTTATTTTTCGCGGCGAAACTCAACTCAATCCAAATAACTCCAAAGCGGTTCATCCCATCGATGAATACGCGCTTGCCTCGCGCCTCTCCTACTTCCTTTGGAGCAGCATGCCGGATGACCAATTGTTCGCGTTAGCCAAACGCGGTCAGTTGCGGAAAAACCTGGAGTCGCAGGTGAATCGAATGTTGCGCGACGAGAAATCGCGCGCGCTGGTCGAAAATTTTGCAGGCCAATGGTTGCAGCTTCGCAATCTCGACTTCGTAACGCCTGACGCGGTGAAGTTTCCGGAGTTCGACGAACCACTCCGTTTGGCGATGCGTACGGAAACGGAACTGTTTTTCAAATCGTTACTGAAAGAAAACAGCTCCGTGTTAGATATGCTCGACGGGAAATATTCTTTCCTCAATGAACGTCTCGCCAGGCATTACGGCATTCCAGGAATCAGCGGCGAAGAATTCCGACGCGTAAGTCTCAAAGGAACTCCCCGTAGCGGAATCCTGACGCATGGCAGCATCCTGACGCTGACTTCGAACCCCACCCGTACTTCACCCGTAAAACGCGGCAAATTCGTTTTGGAAAATCTTCTCGGCACTCCACCGCCGCCGCCGCCGCCGGATGTCTCCGATTTGAAAGATGAAACTCCGCTGTCTGGAACGTTGCGCCAACAACTGGAGCAACACCGTGCCGATCCGAACTGCGCCTCTTGCCATGCGCGGATGGATCCCATCGGCTTCGCGTTCGAGAATTTCGACGGTACCGGCGCCTGGCGATTGCAAGATGGAAAGAACACAATTGATTCCACCGGCCAATTGGTGAGCGGCGAAAGTTTCACCAACGCCGTTGAACTCAGGAGTATTCTCTCCGCGACCAAGAGCGATCAATTCGTGCGGTGCCTGTCCGAGAAATTGCTCACCTACTCACTCGGTCGCGGTTTGGAGATTTACGATAAATGCGCCATCGACGAGATTTCTAAAAACGTGGCTGGCAAAAACTACAAGTTCCGCGAGTTCATTATTGAAGTAGTAAAGAGCGTGCCGTTCCAAATGCGCCGTGGAGAGCAGCATCTCACGCAAGCCGCCTCCGTGCGCTGAACAGACGTCGCAAATGGCGAAAGTCCGCCCGCAATGAGATCGGCATTCACGAAATGAATTACGTCGGCATATTTCGGCAGGAACTCGCGGGCGAAGGTTGTTTTCCTGCGCCGTTCGGTCCAGCGATGAACGATGCAGCGAGGAGATTTCATTTCATTTATAACCTGGAGCGCCGATTACTTTAACTTTCCACAATGCGCGGCCATGCGCTTTTCACGCTCGGAACTTTTGCCGACCAGCCATCGCCAAGACCTTGTTCGTGGCGGCGTCTCAGAAATTCAATCGCCATCCCAATTCTGCATCCGGCTCAATCGGGAAGAATCAAAACATCGCGTCTTGCACCCATTCAATCTTGGTCTGCGCCTCTCCTCTGACGACAAGTGCGCGACGAAATTCCGGCTGGACGCGTCCGACTGGTGATTCTCGACAAACAAAAATTGCAGGAGTAAACAACGACACAGCATGGAAATTTTTCAAGCCGTTTGGTCTCCACACGTTCCGCAATTGCAGTGCTTTTACGCTCATTGAGATTCTGGTCGTCATTGCGACGTTTGCCATCCTGTTTGTCCTTTTTCTTCCCGCTCTCGCAAAACAGAAAAGCAAAAGTCAGCGGATCGCCTGCGTAAGCAATTTGAAACAAGTCGGGTTATCCTTTCGGCTTTGGGTCACAAGTGGTGATAAATTTTCCACAATGGCGTCAACCAACGACGGTGGCTCTCTGGAATATGTGAATACACCGGAAGTGTTCCGACACTTTCGCTGTTTAAGCAATGAATTGGGAACAACGACTGTTCTGGTCTGTCCGTCCGATCTGGAACGAAAACCGCCCCCAGCTTTTTGACGCTGAGCAACTTCAATCTCAGTTATTTCGTCGGGCCGGATGCAAACGAGAACGAGCCTAATATGGTTGTTGCCGGCGATCGCAATCTCACCAACGGTTTTCCACCAACAAACGGGATGCTCTACCTCACCACGAATCAAAATGTTGGTTGGACAAAGGAACTCCACAAATTTGAAGGAAACATTGCCTTGGGAGATGGCAGCGTTCAGCAGGCAAACAACGCGCGCCTTCAAAAAGAAATTCTTCCCGACGCAAACATTCGTTTCGTCCAATATGTAAATCTTCCCACCCCACCTATCATAAACCGTATCGTCATACCGTAAGCGAAGCTGCAGTCCTCTCGAAAGGCAATTCCCACCAACGGAAAATGTGTTCCGGTTGAGCGAAATCAAAAGCTACTACAGCCCCTATTTCCTAAAACGCTCCTTTACATTCTTGAAATGGAAGTCGAGCGAGCGGAGTTTTTCCAAATGCGCATCATCCTGTCAGCCCGGAGGGCGGAAGGAAATTAGCCGGGGGCAAGCAACGCGCCGCCCCCGGAAACTTGCGCATGAATGTTTGCGCCCCGGCGGGGCGCGGGAAGGTCAGAATTATCCGGCGTCCCTTCAGGACGCATAAAATTTATATTCTAAACCGGGGGCGACATTTCATTTTGCCCCCCGGCTAATTTCCATTGCCTCTCCGAGGCATAAGCGAAACGCCTTACGGTTTCTCCGCCACCGCTTTTCCATTCTTCCAATAATAAATCGGCGTGCCGTGAGCGCGGGCAGTTTTACGCGCCGCCTCACCAGCGCGAATCAGCGCCTTTCCCACTGCCGTGGTAAGAGCCTTTTTCGCCTTTTCATGCGCGATCATCGCCTTTTCAGCGCGGCTAATTCGTTTGGCCTTCATTACCAACTCTCTTTGCCTTGAGGCTTTCCGGTGGAAATCTCCTTTTGCCGACTTTTGGGATTAATTTCTTTGCGAGATCATCAAAGCCCCAATTTCTTAAACCGCTCCTTCACATTCTTGAAATGGAAATCGAGCGAGCAGAGTTTTTCCAGTTCGCCTTTGGCAAAATGTTTTTTTACATCGGCGTCGCTTAAGAGTTGTTTCAGGAAATCGGCGTCGGCGTTGCCGGCGTGCTTGGCTTGCCAGGTTTGCATGGCGTTGCGCTGGACGAGGTCGTAGGCGGCTTCGCGGCTCAGCCCTTTCTTGATGAGCGCGAGCAAAACGGTCTGGGAATTCCACATGCCGAGCGAGAGGCCCAGGTTGCGCTTCATGTTCTCGGGATAAACGATCAAGCCTTCGGTCAGCTTCGCAAGCAAGGTGAGCATGTAGTCCAGCAACGTGCAGGAGTCGGGAAAAATAATCCGCTCGACGCTGCTGTGGCTGATGTCGCGTTCGTGCCAGAGCGCGACGTTTTCCATCGCGGCGAGGGCGTTGCCGCGCAACACGCGGGCGAGGCCGGTGAGACGTTCGCCGGTGATCGGGTTGCGCTTGTGCGGCATCGCGCTGG
>JBBQAX010000048.1:0-18943 GCA_038316905.1 Verrucomicrobiota bacterium
CGTGACCCAGGCGTGGGAACTGAGCATGGAAGCCACGGCCGCCCTGCGCCGGATGCGCCGGAGAAAATCCATCCTCGCCGCCTGCTATACCCAAGCTCAATTGTGGCCGTAATGTCACCCTATTATGCGAGTCTCAATAAATGCCCACGCCACGCTCTGGCGAGCGCGGCTACGACCGCCACTTCAAATCACACCCACGAGAAACTCCGCCGTTTCATCGGCTTGAATGAAGCTGGGCTGCAAAATGTACACACGCGACATGGGGGAAATTCAATCAGGAAGAATCGGCATGCTCGGAACAGGCACTGATTGTCGCCGCGCACGATAGAAACGAAACGGAACCGGTGCGGCGTCATCCACGAAAACCGACGGCGCAGTGCCCCCAGGGAAAAGGGACAGCTCACTCCAATCGATGAAATTCGTGGAGGCTTCAATCCAGTAATCTTCGCTCGCGACGCCGTTCAACCGGATTTGAAAGTTTCCATTGGGCAATTTCGTAATCGCGCCCAACCGCAGTTCGCTGTGGTTTTCAACTCGCACATTATCAAAAATGACGAAGGAATCTTTGGCGGGAATCGCTATCGAGGAAAAGGTGTCCATCAACCCGAGCATGATATTCCCGTTGGTAAACGGACTCGTGTTCGTCCGTTGCGCAACCACGGTTTCATCCAGTTTCCAAATCAGGTTGTTGTTGGTCTGAATGACTTCGACAGCCACCCAGTTTTTTCCGGGAGCGCCGTTTGTTTCGAAACGCGGCTTTGGAAAAAGCGCCGGATAAATTCCCGCCAGATTATCGGACGCGGCCAATCCACTGGCAGCCGGGTTGATCAACTCAGTTTGCCCCGCGCCAATGTTTCCGACATACGCGCGGTAATCACGAGTTGTGCCTCCCTCGCCATCAACGCCAAACCAGATTCCGTCCGTGGAAGCGGCATTGGTGGCCGCCCAGTTCGCCTGCGAGCCAAGATGATTTATTCCGAAAATAGCGTGTTCAGTGCTGCCGCTCACACCCGCGCCGACGCCTCCCGCACCGCCCGGATAATTGAGCCACAGGTCAAACTTCAACGCGAAGTTTCCACTGAATACTTTGTCTTTTGGATAAACATTCACACCCGCAATCCACCCATTGGCATCGTTGTCATTCACGGAGATCTTCAATCCGAGCGTCGATCCATTCGTGGAATTTGGCGCCGGTGGAATCGCAAACGTTTTGCCGTTGAACAGATAAGTGTTCGTGCCGTAATCGAAATGGAAATTCACTGAATGATCTGCGGCGCCATCGCCTGAACCCCAAAACGTGTTCCACTTCGACGAACTATTCGTTTCAAAATTATCCTGAAACAGGATTGGCGAGTTCGACGCATTCACTCGCAGAACCGCGGCAAAGCTCGTGGCGAAACCAGCGCTGTTGGAAACCGTGACACCGTAAAGTCCAGCGTTCGTCATTTGAATGTTCGTGAGCGATAAAATGGAATTGGTCGCCGCAGGTAGATTCGTTCCACTTACTTTCCACTGATAAAACAAAGGCGGCGATCCAGCAGCCAGGACCGAGAAGCCTGCGGTCGCTCCAGGTTCAAGCGTTTGGCTGACGGGCTGTTTCGTGATGACTGGCGCGAAAGCTGAGAAAGTGTAGCGCGGTCGTGAAATGACGCCTTCATCGCTGACTAGCGCAGCGAGATTGGGATCGTTCAAAACATTCGTCAGCGCTTTGGAAATTCCATCCACCGTCACGTTCATTTGCACCAAACGAATTCCGTGGCTGTAGTCGGCATACGATTCTTCGTGCCCGTTATAAAGCGGCTGAATGGGTGAGCCGTTCATTTGATGCCAACCATAAATCACGACCGGTTTGGTGATGCTGGCATTCGCGAAGTTCGTGTAGATCCGATTGGAAAGGACGACATCTTTTTTGCAACCCCCGGTCAATGCGCCGAGTGGAAACAAATTAGTTTTCGCCATTCGTTGGGAACGCAACGCGTTGTTTTCCAAAACGAAAACTTCGACGCTGAGGATGTTGTAAGTGGCGGGACTGAACTTCACGGGATTCAATTTGACGGGCGCTTTCGTCCAGATGTCATTCACCATTTTGCGCGTTGGCAACGAGCAGTTAAGAACATCCGCCAACCTTTGAGCGAGCGTTGCGGACATCGGTTGCAAAAAATAATCCTCGTCATTTCCGATCGCTAAATAATCGGGTGTCACGAAATAACTGATTGTGTGATTCGTTCCGCCAATCACCGCATTCGTCGAAACCAACGCAAGACTTCGCAAGAAGTTGGGAACGTTTCCGCTGACCATCTGCGCGTAAATCCAATTCTCTCGCTCGCTGACGGGCATGGAACTGATCAATGAGGCAAACTCGCTGCCAGTCGGCGCAGTGGCGGAGCGCGGTGGCAAATTGAGGGTCTGGCAATAAGCGGGGAGAGAGAAAAATGTTGCGATCAAGACAATGATGCCGCGAAACACGAATCGTGAAACCAACGCAGTTTGGGCGATCCAACCGAGAAAATCCATTTGTCTGAATTTAGGCAATTTTGGTCAGGAAACAAGCGAGGGATTGCTGATTTAGCTCGAACGCAACCTGGCGGTCGGTCAGCGGACGGGAGGTAACTTGGCGAGCGGGTTTCGATGGGTAAATTCATTTTTGGAGGGATCGGCGCAATCGGGGAACAGCTTAATCTCAGGGGTGTGATTAAAAGCGGGTGAGATTGGAAAACCTTTGGAGTGCGACGGCACGACGTCGCTTTTCCTGCACACTGGCAGCACTAAAGTTGTTTCGAACTAAGAGACGCTCTGCGCGTTTTCACCGTGCAGCCAAAGCGGAGACGTGTCTCCGCAGTCCAAATGGCCAGGACTCACCCACTTTCAATCACGGCCTGATCTCGCTGGTTCGCGGTTTTAGCTGGTCGATCGCTCGGCCTTTGCTACAAAAGATTCAGTTATGCCTCTCCTCATTAAAAACGGTGAAATCGTGACCGCCAGCGAACGCTATGTTGCCGACATCTTCTGCGACGCCGAGACCATCACACGCATCGATAAAAATATTACCGCTCCGCCAGACACAGAAATTGTCGATGCCGCCGGCAAATATGTTTTCCCCGGATTTATCGATCCACACGTTCACATTTATTTGCCGTTCATGGGAACATTCGCCAAAGACACGCATGAAACGGCCAGCAAAGCCGCTCTCGTAGGGGGCACCACAACGTTTATTGAAATGGTTTGTCCCGGTCGGGATGAGAAGCCATTGGAAGCGTTTGAACTTTGGCTCGGCAAAGCGCAGGGAAACAGCGCCTGCGATTTTACCTTCCACATGGGCGTGACCCGTTTTGACGAGGAGGCGGAACGGGACTTCCGGGAAATCGTGAATCGCGGCATCAGCAGCTTCAAAATTTTCCTGGCATATAAAGGCGCGCTTGGTGTGACCGACGAAGAACTTTATAAAACACTTTGTCTGGCGAAGGAACTGGGCGTCATCACCACGGCGCATTGCGAGAATGCGGATCTCATCCTGGAGCTGCAAAAGAAGCTTCTCGCGGAAGGAAAAACTGGACCGGAGTTCCATCACGAAAGTCGCCCACCCGTCGTGGAAGCCGAGGGCGTGCATCATTTGATGACGTTCGCTGAGATGACCGGCGCGCACGTTTATATTGTCCATTTGAGCTGCGAAGAAGCGTTGTGTGAGGCACTACAGGGCGCTGCGCGCGGGGTTCAGGTCTGGGTGGAAACGTTAATTCAATATTTGCTTTGTGACAAAACCGACGCGGAGAAAGCGGATTTTGAGGGCGCGAAATACGTGATGTCCCCTCCCCTGCGCGATAAACGAAACCAGGAAATTCTCTGGAATGGTTTGCGCAAAGGATTTATTTCGACGCTCGCCACGGACCACGCGCCGTTTGATTTCGCGACGCAGAAGCAAATGGGCAGAAATGATTTCACGAAAATTCCGAACGGAATTCCGTCACTAGAAGATCGCGTAAATGTTTTCTTCACCCACGGGGTGAAAGGCAGGCGCATCGACCTGCACCAGTTCGTCAACGCCGCGAGCACGCAAACGGCAAAGTTGTTCGGGCTATTCCCGCGCAAAGGAACTATTCAACCCGGCAGCGACGCTGACCTGGTCATTTACGATCCAAGTTACCGAGGGAGAATTTCGGCTAAAACGCATCAGATGAACATTGATTACAACGCGTTTGAAGGCATGGAGATTGAAGGACGTCCGCACGTTGTGACCGTCCGTGGAAAAGTCGCAGTTCGGGACGGGAAATTCGTAGGGGAAAAAGGTCGCGGCCAATTCCTCCATCGCGAACCGAATCATTTTTGAGCCGCGTTGTTCTCGTTCGGTGTTGGCTGTTCAGCGTTCGATGTTCCAATTTGAAAAGTAAAACACCGAACGTTGCATAGACAGACACCTCCTTTGCAGTTCTTTTCCCCCCTTGACGCTTCCGACAAGCGACTCGTAAGGTATTGGCAACCGCTGGAGGGCATGAAGCTTTCCGGCGGGAAATTTTTATGCCTGAAGGATATTGTGTTAAGTGCAAAGCCAAAAAGGAAATCTCGAACGCGCAGGAAGAGACCATGAAGAATGGGCGCAAAGCGATCAAAGGGCGTTGCCCGACCTGTGGCACCGTCATGTTTAAAATCCTCGGCGGAAAAGCCGCACCGAAGCCCAATCCTGCTCCTTAATCTATGTCTCAACAACTTGCTTACGTCATCATCACTCCGTATTCGCTGCACAAATCACGCACGGGCGGCATTTTTGCGCGCCTGATTACCCGAACCGGTTTGGAACTGGTCGGCGCGCGTTTGTTCGCGCCCAGCTCCGAGCTGGTCCAGCAATATTCGGAAGTAATTATCTCCGCTGCTGATTCTCAGGATCGTCAGATCCAACAACTCATCCACGATTACATTCTCAAAAATTTCTCGCCTGATGCGAAGACCGGCAAACGCCGACGCGTCATGATGCTCCTGTTCAAAGGTGAAGATGCGGTCCGCAAAGTTCGTTCGGTCGTTGGCAACATCAACGCCAACCGGACCGGCGGCGAAACCATTCGCGATACCTATGGCGATTTGATCATGGATGAACAAGGCGGCGTCCGTTACTTCGAACCAGCCGTTTTGGCTGCACCGAACGCAGAAGAAGCACAAGTGAAATTGAAACTTTGGGCAAAGTTCTCCGAAAAAGACGGCGGCGTTCTGGAGAACTTGATCGATTACCCTCCTGGCGAAAAGCCGCAACGCACTTTGGTTTTAATCAAGCCAGACAATTTTCGTTTCCCAACCGGCCGCCCCGGAAATGTGATCGATTTCTTTTCCCGCACCGGTCTCTACATCGTCGGTATTAAAGTTCATCGCATGAGCGTGGCCGAAGCGACCGAGTTCTATGGTCCGGTGAAAGAAGTTTTGCGCACGAAGTTAAAGGACATGGTTGCAGGCAAAGCCAAAGCCGCCGTTGAAAAGGAACTTGGGTTCACGGTTCCACCAGCGGAGGAAAAGCAGTTAGGCGATATTCTCGGACCGCTTTTTGGCGACAACCAGTTTGATAACATCGTCCGCTTCATGGCGGGACGCGCTCCGAGCGATTGTGATCCAGCTTTGCTCAATGAACCGGGCACTGAAAAATGCATCGCGCTGGTTTACGAAGGCGTTGAAGCGGTGCGAAAAATCCGTGATGTCCTTGGGCCAACGGATCCCTCCAAGGCGCCCCCAGGCTCGATTCGCCGCGAATTTGGGCAGACCATCATGGTCAATGCCGCGCACGCGAGTGATTCGGAAGAAAGCGCGCAACGCGAATTCAAGATAGTCAACGTCGGCGAAAACAATTTCGGCCGAGCGATCGAGGAATTCTTAGGAAAAGTTTAGCTTGGAAGCTGAATCAAATGCTGCCGACATTCGTCGGCAGCATTTTTTTTGGCTACTTCTTTAAACCATCCACAACTCTGGAGATGCGCGAAGTTTGCCGAGCAGTTTTTGATCTGCCTCAGGAAATGCGTAGCTCGCGAGCTGATTTCCACTCACCCACGCCACGGCATCGCAGGCAATTGGGGAAGGTTCTCCAGCAAGCAAGATGCAGCGGAAAAATTTCAGGCGAACGGACTTCCCTGGGTAATCGTGTTGGATGCTTTCAATTAATTCTTTAACCCCAACTTCGATTCCCAATTCCTCGCGCAGTTCGCGGCGCAAACATTCTTCATCGGTTTCGTCCGTTTCGCGCTTGCCGCCAGGAAATTCCCATAAACCGCCCAAATGATCTTGGGCGCGACGTTGGGTGATAAGCAGGAATCCGTTGCGAAAGACCAAACCCGCGGAGACTTCGATCACGTTTGGCACAAACCGCTACCGTCCGATGCTCTTGTAGATGAACCCAAGCTTTTCCATTTCTTCCACATCGAAAAGATTGCGGCCGTCAAACAGGATCGGATGTGTCAACGCTTTGCGCGCGCGTTCCAGATCAAGCTTTTTGAACTCAGGCCACTCTGTCGCTATGATCAAGGCGTCACAACCTTCGGCCACTTCGTTCATGTCCTCGACGTAGGTGACATCTTTCAGAATTGATTTCGCTTTGTCCATGGCGCGCGGATCATGCACGCGCAAAATCGCGCCTTCTTTTTGCAAGCGATGACAAAGATCAATTGCTGGCGACATCCGCACGTCATCCGTGTTCTGTTTGAATGCAAGACCGAGCACGCCGATTTTTTTGTTCTTCAACACCCAAAGTGTCTCGGTGATTTTCTTCACGAACCGCTCCATCTGCTCCGCATTGATGCGTTGCACTTCCTTGAGCAAACCAAAGTTATAACCGAGTTGATCGGAGATATGGATAAATGCGCTGAGATCTTTTGGAAAACAACTTCCGCCGAACCCGAGCGATGCATCCAGAAACTTGCGACCGATGCGCGTGTCCATGCCCATGCCAGCCGCGACTTCCTGGACATTCGCGCCCGACGCTTCGCAAATGACTGAAACGGCATTGATGTAGGAAATTTTCAGCGCGAGAAACGAATTGGCCGCGTGCTTGATCAACTCCGCAGAATTGATGTCCGTCACGATGATCGGCGCATTGTAGGGAGCGTAAATTTCTTTCATCGCCTGGACTGGACGCGGGGATCGAACGCCAACCACGACGCGGTCAGGCTTCATGAAATCGTCCACGGCAAAACCTTCGCGCAAAAATTCAGGATTGCTGACCACGTCGAATTCAACTTTCGCTTTGCAATAGCGTTTGATGGTCTCCGCCACTTTGTCGCCGGTCTTCACAGGCACCGTGCTTTTATCGACGACAATTTTATAGCTGGTCATTGCGCTGGCGATTTCGCGCGAAACGGTTTCAATGAAACTCAAATCAACGGAACCGTCATCCTGCGCAGGAGTTGGAACGGCAATGAAAATTACGTCCGACTTTTCCACTCCTTCTTGCGTACTGTTGCTGAAGGATAAACGACCTGCTCCCACGTTTGTAGCGACCAATTCCTTCAAACCCGGTTCGTAAATCGGCATTCCGCCGGCTTTGAGCAATTTTACTTTTTCCGCGTCCTTATCGACGCAGATAACCTGATGCCCTGCCTGTGCGAAACACGTTCCAGTGACCAATCCAACGTAACCAGTTCCAATAATGGTAAGCTTCATGAATATTTTCTCTGAGTTCTGATCAATCCCAATTTTTGAACGACGATCCACTAGCCGCCCACTTCTACTATTTTGCGGCAGGCTGATTCGTCGATATCGGCGCAATAGCAGAAGGCGCTGCGGCGGCAGCGGCCGGTTTCGGTTTCAGGTTCGGAAATTTCTGAAGCAACAATTCACTGCGTTCACGCGCTTCAGCACTCCATGGATCGTAGGGGTTATTGGATCGCATCAATTCGTCATAAAGTTTCAACGCATCTTCTGGTTTGTTCTGTGTTTCCAGCAACCGTGCCAAAGTCAATTTCGATGGCGATACCACGTTTTCACCAGGATATTTAGTGATCACTTCCTGATATTTAGTGATCGATTCGCCGATCTTGCCTTGCGCTTCGAGGGACGCTGCCACGCCAACCGCGGCCTGCGACCGGAACTCGCTGTCGGCACGTTCCTCAAGAAATTTTGCAAACTGCGTCTGCGCTTCTGCATATTTTCCGTCGGTGAACAAAAGCCCTGCGGCAAGCAAGTGCGCCCTCTCACCTGCTTGAGTATTTGGAAACTCGGCAGCGACTTTCAGGTAACCTTCCGGATTCGCTTTCGTTGCTTTAGCGCTTTGACCCACTGCTGGCGGCAGAGCGAACAAGGCCCCGTTGGCATCGCCTTCTTTTTGACCTTTTTTCCAGGCGGAAAACGCCACGGCGAAAATCGTTGCGGCCAGGATTGCCCCAATAACCGCGACCTTCACTCTGTTTGCGTACAGCCAGGTCAGAAAATTATCAAAATCGAACGATTCCGCTTTGGTTTCAGATTGCATAAATAAGGGTGGAATCTTCCGAGCGAAGCCTCAAAAGGCAAGCTAGAAATCGGGATTAGCCTCTAGCAAGAACGGCTTTTCTTAAGCACAAACAGGAAATTAGTTCAGTTGAAATTGAACTTAGCTCGAACTCATTGAAAGAACTAGCTCCGCCGACGCGTCGCAACCGATCAATGAATGCCACAATCAAATTCCATTCGGATTCTTAACTCTCTCTGCACTTCCTTATCAATTTTGGAAAAGATTTGGCGCTTCTCGTCCGCGTCCGCGTTAGCTAATTGCGTCGCATATTTCTCTCGCCCTTGCTCACGAAGCGTCCATTCCAGGATTTGCATCGATTCAGCTTTTGAGATGATTCTCATATCAAACGTTAACCCTCGGATTTCTCTTTATCCAACGACGTCCGGTGGACCTTCACTGCCACGAACCGTGCCTCTGGAATTATAAATTTCTTGATCTCCACAGTGACTGCTCTGGCTTGAAATTCATCAGTCACCACCGAAGCAATGTCATTCGCAAGTTTCTCAATCAATTTCCAAGTGCGCCCGTCGCCAAACTTCAGAAGCTTTTGCGCAACGGCGAAGTAATCAATCGTCTTCCGCAAGTCGTCGGACTTCGCGGCTTCGTAAAAATCATGCTCCATTTCCACGGTGATGAGGAGGCGTTGCGGCTGCGCGCGTTCTTCATCGGGCACGCCGACGTGATAGAACACTTCCAAATCTTTGATGATAATTCTATTCACGGTGCGTGCGGCGATTAATTTCCTCCAGCAAAATTCGAGTAGGCTGATTCAATTCCATTTTCAACGCCTCATCGACGATTACCCAGCAGAACTCGTCAGCTTCTTCGTTCAAGGTCACGACCGTGTTTCCTTGAACGCGACAGGAATAATTTAGCAAAACAAAATGCGCCTCCCGGTAAAACTCTTTGGAATGGATGCAATCCTGCACCAAAACGAATTCAATATCTTCGATTTCCAAATCCGTTTCTTCTTTGATTTCGCGGCGAAGCGCCTCAATCGAAGTTTCGCCATACTTCGTTTTCCCGCCGGGAATCCCCCAAAGCCCCGACCATTTTTGAGTGCGAACCACGAGCACTTCACTGGCAGCGTTGAAGATCGCTGCGCCGACCGTGCAGATCGGATGCGAAATCGGTGCGCCTTCCTGGCCGTGCGTTCGATGCGTCAGTGAAAAATTGTTTCGCGAAAGAATTTCCTGAAGTTCGCCGAGGTGTTCGACGATGATGTCTGGTTCGCTGGCGCGGAGTTGTTCAAGGCGATTATAGCCAGTCAAAACCGCGCAGGAAGAAACGCCGCCGTATTTCGCCGTTTCGATGTCGTGCTGCATGTCGCCAATGAACATGGTTTCGTTCGGCGCGAGATGATTTTCCGTGAGGATTTCGCGAATCTTCGTCCGTTTGTCCAAAATTTCCACATAAGGTTTGTCGATAAATTCGCCGAAGCCGGTCACCTTCGCCTGCACTTCGAAATGGTCCCGATGAACAGTACTCAGCAAAAAGGTGCGGATGTGGTGTTTGCGGCAAAAAAGCAGAAAGTTGCGCGCGTGCGGCAGTTCAATCACGGAATCCTGCACCTGTTTGAAATGGCCGTGAAACCATTCTTCCAGTTGCTCCATCGCGACGTCCGGCGTGTAACGATCGTAGAATTTCTTAAATGGCAAACAGAACTCGGCGCGGAACTTATCGAGGGTGATCTGATCAATCCCCGCTTGGCCCAAAACATAATTCGTGGCGCGAAAAACAGCGGGCAAATCATCCACCAACGTTCCTGACCAATCGAAAATGATGTTGCGAATCACGGGGAAAAGTTAGCCACAGATGAACACGGATGGAACTCTGATTTTCCGTCTCCGTTCTTACTCTTATTCATACTCGTAATCTTAATCGGTTTCTGAAGGGGATTAAGATTAAGAGCAGGATTATGATTAAGAGGGAAAATTTGGACCTTTCGTCATTCCGGCTTGCGACATTTGAAAAGGGTCGGCCTCGTATCTTGAGGAAACGCTTTCCGTCCCCACCCGTTGTTATCGGTGATCAGCCAGAAATAATTTTTATCCACGGCCAATCCTTCCATCGTGCTGGTCGGATACATCACGCGATACGCCAGGTCATCCTGCTGTTCCATCGCATGAAAATTGTATTCGGCGACAATGCGACGCTGCTTGGGATCGATTTTCACGACGACACGGTTCTCGCGCAGAATGGCAAACAGCGCGCCATCGAACCAGCAAAGGTCAGAATAATGGATGTCCTTCATCTGGGTTTTCGTGGGGCGCACGGTGAAGTCATCGAGAATTTTTAGCGTCTTCAAATCAATCACGATGATGCGGCCTTCCTGGCGTTCATTGGCGACGAAAAGTTTTCCATCGCCAATGGTGATTCCTTCAAAAGATGCATTGCGATCGGTCCGATGAAACTGTTTCTCCACTGGCGCCCAATCAATCGGCAACCGCTCGACATCCATAATTTTGGGATCAAAGCGTAGAATCCAGCGGTCGCCTTCTTCACAATAGTAAATGCGACCCTTTGAATCCTGAGCAATTCCTTCGCAATCAAAGCGTCCGGATTTTTCTTTGGAGAATTTTGCAAGCTGAGCGGCGGTGAAAATTTCGGGAACGATTACGATATCGCCTGAGTCCCTGTTCTCAGAAACCCGGATTTCACAAAGCGCAGGATCGCGGTCATTTACGGTGAAAAGTTTGTTTCCTTTTTGCAGCAAACCTGAGGCGTCGAAGCGCTCATTATTCGGAGTGTTGAGTTGCCAGACTTTTTCCGCGCTCAACGTGTAACACGGCCAGGAATTTGTTCCCTCTACCGTTTCGTCGCGATTGCTGACGCACCCCAAAGTTGATGAGAACAAGAGTAGAAATGGCCATGCAACCCGGGATTTCATGCGCGGGTTATAGCAGATCGCGTTTTGGTTACAAGCGACACGAACATTTTTGATTCAAACGCGAGTTAAGAAAATATCGCCATTGAAAAGCGGTCTCTGTAAAGAAGGTGCATGCAATCTCGTTTCCGATTCGTAGCTCTGTTGTTCACCGCCACATTTCTTCTGAATCTCAGTGCTCTCGCTCAAGAGCGCTGGTTCAAAGGCAATTTACACACACACAGTTTGTGGAGCGATGGCGACGCGTATCCAGAAGTCATCGTCGATTGGTATAAAACCAATGGATACCATTTCCTCACGCTTTCTGATCACAACATCATCCAGGATGGCGAACGATGGACGAATCTTAACACGAATCGTGGCGGCACCAACGCGTTCGCAAATTACGTGAATCGTTTCGGCGCAAACTATGTTGAGCAACGCACCAATGACACTGGTGCCGCCGAAGTGCGATTGAAAACGTTTTCTGAATTCCGTTCGCGTTTTGATGAAAAAAATAAATTCCTGCTCATGCTGGGCGAAGAACTCAGCGACCGCTACCTCTCATCTCCCGTTCACATGGGCGCGATCAACGTTCGCGAAGTGATCAAGCCTCAAGGCGGGACAAGCGTTTTCAACGTTATCCAAAACAACGTGGATGCCTTGATGGCACAGCGCAAAAAAACCGGGCAACCAATGTTCCTCCATTTGAATCATCCAAATTTTCAATGGGGCGTCACGGCTGAAGACATCATGCATGTGAAAGGAGAAAAGTTTTTCGAAGTTTACAACGGCCATTCCAGCGTGCGGAACGACGGCGATGAAACCCACGCCAGCACCGATCGTATTTGGGATATTTTGCTCACCAAACGCCTCGGCGAATTGAAACTGGAACCGCTCTTCGGTCTCGGCACCGATGATTCACATCACTACAAAACTTTTGCGGCGGACAAAAGTAATCCGGGTCGTGGTTGGATCATGGTTCACGCGAAAGACCTCTCGGCGAAATCGCTCATCGCTGCGATGGAGGCGGGAGAATTCTACGCGTCGAGCGGCGTGCAGTTGAACAAAGTCGAACGCAACCGCAAATCCTACGTCATCGAAATCCAGCCTGAGAAAGACGTCACTTACACCACGCAATTCATTGGGACGCGCAAAGGTTTCGATCCGAAAAGTGAGCCAGTTCGAAATGCGAACGGCACGCCGTTGCGCGTCACGCACCGTTACAGCAAAGATGTCGGCGTCGTTCTCGCCGAGGTCAAAGGAACGTCCCCGCGTTACGAATTGAAGGGCGACGAAATTTACGTCCGCGCGAAAATCATTTCTTCAAAGCCAAAGGCAAACGGGCCGGTCAAAGACGAAGTCGAACGCGCCTGGACACAGCCTTTGGTTCCGTAAATTCAATACAGAAAAACAAATCAGGTTTTCTCTCCGCTGCGTGAAAACTTGAAACTTGAAACTGGAATCCTAGACTCCTCGCCATGTCTTTCTTGAATGAACTGGAACCGCTGAAACAATCCGCCATCGCGGATCTGAAAGCGGCCGCTGATTTAGCTGCGCTGGAACAAACCAAAGGCGCTTATCTTGGCGTGAGCGGCAAATTCACGGCGTTGATGAAACAGCTCGGATCGCTGACGAAAGAAGAGCGTCCCGCTGCTGGCAAACTCATCAACCAAACCAAAGTTGAATTGGAGAATGCTCTCGCCGAACGCCGCTCGGAACTGGAATTGAAAGCCGCGCTGCCGAGCGAACCGACTGATTTTACTTTACCCGGACGCCGCCGCGCGCTCGGCAAACTTCATCCTCTGACACAAGTGGCAGACGACATTGTCCGAGCCTTCCGCAAAATTGGTTTCGCGGTCGCCGACGGTCCAGAAATCGAAGATGAGTTTCATTGCTTCGACGCGTTGAACACACCTGCTGATCATCCGGCGCGCGATTTGCAGGATACGTTTTATCTGAATTCTCCGACGAAATCACTTTTACGCACGCACACTTCCTCCGTCCAAATTCGCGTGATGCAGAAGCAACCGCCGCCCGTTCGCATCATTTCGCTCGGTCGCGTTTTCCGCCGGGACAACGCTGACGCCACGCACAATCCGACGTTCCATCAGATCGAAGGACTTTACGTGGATAAAAATGTCACGGTCGGCGACCTCAAAGGAACGGTGGAATTCGTTTTCAAAGAATTGATGGGATCAGACGTGAAAGTCCGTTTCCGCCCGCATTATTTCAGTTACACCGAACCAAGCTTTGAAATCGATTTCTCAAGTTCGCTGGTGAAAAAGATGGGAAAAGATTGGCTTGAGATTGCTGGATGCGGAATGGTTCATCCGCAGGTTTTTGAAAACGTCGGCTACGATCCTGAAGTCTGGAGTGGTTGGGCTTTCGGTTTCGGAATCGAACGCATCGCCATGATTCGCTACGGCATCAACGACATTCGTTTGTTTTACGAAAACGACACGCGTTTCCTGAAACAGTTTTGATCGCAGACTGCTGTGAGCAAAACCGGCAAATCACAATGGGATTTTGGTGAATTATTTCCCGTCGAAGCCACGCGCCACGTTTTGTCGGTGACAGAATTGACGGGACAAGTTCGGCGTCTTCTCGAAAAACAAATCGGTCGCGTCTGGGTCTCCGGCGAGATCAGCAACCTGCGCGCGCAAAGTTCCGGCCATCTTTATTTCACGCTCAAAGACGCGAACACTCAGCTTAGTTGCGTTCTGTTTCGTGGTGACGCCGTCGCACAACGCGAGTTTCTCCAGGATGGCCGCAAGGTTTTGTTGCAAGGCGAAATCACCGTTTACGAACCGCGCGGGCAATATCAATTGCGCGTCGTTGCCGTCGAACTTCAAGGCGTCGGCGCTCTGCAAGTTGCGTTTGAACAACTCAAACAAAAGCTCAATACAGAAGGTTTGTTTGCCTCGGAACGTAAGCGTCCCCTGCCCCGTTTTCCCGAAACCATCGGTCTCGTCACTTCGCCAACCGGTGCAGCCATCCGCGATGTGTTGCATGTGGTGCAGCGACGCAATCCGGGTTTGAAACTCATTTTCGTTCCGTGCCGCGTTCAAGGCCTTGGAGCTGCGGATGAAATTGCTTCCGCCATTCGACTTCTCAATCGCTGGTCGCAAAGTGAATCTAACGAACTTGATTTAATTTTGGTCACACGCGGCGGTGGTAGCCTCGAAGACTTGTGGGCATTCAATGAAGAAGTGGTCGCGCGCAGCATCTTCGAGTCGCAGGTGCCAATCGTGTCCGCAGTCGGACACGAAATTGATTTCAGCATCAGCGATTTTGTAGCTGATATTCGCGCCGCGACGCCGAGCGCAGCGGCAGAAATCATCACTGAAGGAGTTTTCGCCAGTTGCCAATTCGTGTCTGAAATTGGGGGTTGGCTCCGCAACCGAACGCAGCAGATTCTAGAACGCAAAAGGGATTCTCTCCATGAATCGTCGAGACGACTGACGCGATCGCATCCGCGCCGACGCATCAATGAAAAGTTACAACGCCTTGACGATCTGCAAATCAGCTTGGTGCGTTGCGTGAAACATGATCTACGCAAACAACAGATTGCCGCCCAATTGTTGCGACAACGACTCGGTCGATTGCGGCTCATGCAGTTGTTGAATCAACGCAAAGAAATATTTCAATCCATGCACGAACGATTGCTGGAACTGACGCATCATAATTTTCGACTGGCGCAAAGTCATCTGACCAATCTCGAAACACGTTTGCGCCTCCTTTCGCCCGAGCAGGTTTTGGCGCGGGGCTATTCCATCACGACCGATGAAACGAGTGGGGAAGTTATTCGCAACTCAAGTGAAGTTCGTGACGGCCAGAAAATAAAGACGCGCGTCGCGCGCGGTGAGATTCGCAGTAGGGTCGAGGATCGACACTCACCGTAGCCGCGCTCGCCTGAGCGTGGCGTGCATAAACAGAAAACGTACCCACGCTCTGGCGAGCGCGGCTACGTTTTTTTGAAGCCTGCTTCGCCGTAACCATGCAGTCGGAATTCAACGCAAAGGCGCAAAGAAGCAAAGACGCAGGGTGGACGACACGAGAGTCCGAACCGAACCGGAGGACGCTCACCAAGCGGTGAGTGTCGAATCTGCCAGCAGAGACCTTCAAAACCTTCGCACCTTTGCGTCTTTGCGTTAAGTTTCTTCTGCATGGATACGGCTTAGTAGATCATGTCCGCGACCGTCCCGCCTGCTTTGATGAACGGCAAAACGTGTTCGCTGTAAGGCGTGATCACGTCGAGAAGATAAGGTTGATCAGAGTCGAGCATCCGTTGCATCGCCGCGCGCAGATCTTTTTTGAACATCACGCGTTCGGCGGGAACGTTGAAGCTTTTCGCCATTGTCACGTAATCGGGATAAATTTGCTGACGATTTTCTGGATCGCCCAGATAGGTGTGACCGCGATTGCCCGCGTAGAAATTATCTTCCCATTGCACAACCATGCCGAGGTGCTGGTTATTCAAGATCATCGCTTTCGCTGCAATCTTCTCGATGTGCGCGGTTGCGAGTTCCTGCACGTTCATCAGGAATGATCCGTCGCCGTCGATGTCGATAACTTGCTTGTCGGGGCATGCGACTTTCGCGCCCATCGCCGCCGGATAGCCGTAGCCCATCGCGCCGAGCCCAGCGCTGGTAAGAAATTGCCGTGGGAATTTATATTTATACCATTGCCCGGCCCACATCTGATGTTGCCCCACGCCCGTCGCAATGATGGCTTCGCCTTTGGTCAATTCGTAAAGCAACTCAATCGCGTATTGCGGCAAGATCACTTCGCTTTCTTTGCCTTTGAGATGATCGCGCATGTGTTCGGAGCGAATCACTTCCTCGGTCACGCCGTAACGCAATGGGCCTTTGCTTTTCCATTCTGCAATTTGTTTGTGCCATGCTGGAAATTTTTTCCGAATCGCCCGCTTTTTGATCATGGCGTTCAAACGAGTGAGCGCGTTTTTAATATCGCCCTCAATCGCGAGTTGAACTTTGCGGTTCTTGTTGTGTTCGGATTGATCGATGTCGATGTGAACAATCGTTCCAGTCTCACAAAATTTTTCGACTTTGCCCGTCACGCGGTCATCGAAACGAACGCCGAACGCCAAAAGCAAATCAGCGCCGTCATTTACTTTAATCGGGATTTCGTTGAGATCGTTACGATCCTTCTTCGGTTTAAATTCTCCACTCACCGCCCAATTCGCGTAAGCCGTGCCGTGCATGCCGAGCCAGCGCAACGATAGCGGATGCGTTTCAGGAAATGCGCCGCAACCCATGACCGTCGTCGTTACGGGAATCTGCGTCGCTTCCGCGAACTTGCGCAATTCTTCGCTCGCGTTTCCGCTGATGATTCCGCCGCCGCAATAAAGCACCGGACGTTCAGATTTTTCGATCAATCCAATAATTTCATTGAGCGCCAAATCATCCGCACGTTTGTCGGGGTTATAACCGCGCAATTTAATTTCTTTCGGCCAAACGGGTTGCGCTTTCTGCTGCTGAATATTTTTGGGGAAATCAATCACCACCGGACCGGGGCGTCCACTTTGCGCAATGTAAAAAGCTTCTTTCACAATGCGTGGAATTTCATTGATGTCCGTGATGAGATAACTGTGTTTCACAATCGGCAGGGTCATCCCGAAGAAATCAGTTTCTTGAAATGCGCCTTTGCCAATCATCGCTTGCGGAACCTGTCCGGTAATCGACACCAGCGGAATGGAATCCATGTAAGCATCGGCAATCGCGCTGATTAAATTCGTTGCGCCCGGTCCGCTGGTCGCCATGCAAACTCCCGCTCTTCCGCTGGCGCGCGCATACCCTTCTGCCGCAAACGATCCGCCTTGTTCATGACGCGGGAGAATGGTGCGAATCTTGGAGCGCGTGAGTGATTGATGCAGTTCCATGCTCGCGCCGCCCGGATACGCAAAAATGCACTCGACTCCTTCGCGTTCCAACGCTTCGACGAGGATGTCGCTACCTTTCATCGTCTGGCCAATTTCAGCGCGGGGCGCCTTCTTTTTTGAATCAATTTTTGTGCTCATTTTGTCTTTCTGTTTGGCGGATGGTCGAGATTACGAAAAACCCACGACCGTTTCCAGCCGTGGGTTTTTGTCGAAAGTTGCGTTAAGCGCGACAAGACCCAGCGGCGTCGTCAACTACGACGACCACCCGGCCTACGACGACTTGCGCGGTTAAATTCATTGGGGCGGAAAATAAAACCTAGGAAACTTTGGGTCAAGCGCGGATTGTTCCTTCATACCTTGAAAATTCGGCCTAGCCATTTTGAGTAATTGCATGGCACAAACAGATTCACCGGAAATGGAATAACATGAATTCTCCGAATGTTTTGAAAACCACGTTCGTCCTGCTGCTCTTCGCGTTCGCCGTTGGTTGGTCATTCTATCGTGCAATTAAGAATAGCGAAGATCCAGTGCGTTTGCTTTTCAAGTGGTTGATGACCTCAGGTGTCCTTGCGTTCATTTTTTTCTCCGTCATGCCGACGGTCGCAAGAGGCGGGTTGGAGGCCATCGCGGGAGTATGTGCAGCCGCGGTCAGTGGATTGGTTCTGGCCATAATCTGGCGTCACACAATCGCGAGTCTGATCGCAAAGCCCTTCGAATCCATTTACAACGGCGGTAATGAAGAGGTGAAAGCCCAGCCGTTTTATTCCAAAGCAGAAAAGTTTCGCCAAAAAAGCCAGTTCAACGAAGCGATCGTGGAAGCCCGCGCGGAACTCGCTAAATTTCCGAACGATTTTGGAGGCCAAATGTTAATTGCGGATATTTACGCGACCAACTTGCAGGATTTGCAAAGCGCTGAAGTCGTCATTCAGAAAATTATCAATCAATCGATTTATTCGCCCGCGCAGATTACCGGCGCACTCCATTCACTGGCCGATTGGCACATGAAGTTGGCGCAAGATCCCGAATCGGCCCGCCTCGTTTTGGAAAAAATCATCACGCGCTTTCCTGATTCACAGTTTTCGCAAACTGCCTCGCAACGCATCGCGCATCTGGGTTCCGTCGATTCTTTGCTTGCATCGCATGACCGCCCGACCATGGAACTCAAACACTTCGATCCTTACGCAAATTTAGAAAATAAATTCGCCAGTCCCGAGCCGCCCCCATCCGATGCCGCCAAACGCGCCGCAGATTGCCTGAAGCAATTACAACAACATCCTCTGGATACCGAAGCGCGGGAAAAACTCGCTGCGATTTATGCCCACGAGTATGGACGGATTGAACTCGCAGCGGATCAACTCGAGCAACTTATCACCCGTCCAAATGGTCGTCCACGCGAAGTGGCGCGCTGGCTGAATATGCTCGCAGATCTTCAGATAAAAGTCGGTAATAACGTTGAAGCGGCCACCACAAGTGTAAAGCGAATTCAGGAACTGTTTCCTAAAAGTGCCTATGCGGAGCAGGCGATATTGCGATTGGAATATCTGCGCTCACAGGCCAAAGGAAACGAGAAGACCCTAGACGTAAAACTCGGTTCATATGAAAAAGATTTGGGACTCAAAAAACCTGCCGCAGAAGCGAAGTCAGCTTCCTGAGTTACAATTTGACCAGGATTCCTGATGCGTCTAATTTGGAAGCATGAAGACGACGATTGATATTC
>JBBQAX010000049.1:0-18710 GCA_038316905.1 Verrucomicrobiota bacterium
CATCACGACGAAATAATTCCTATATTTGGCGCGGCCCAAAACAGTCCCAACCGGATGCGCAAAATAGAAAATCTCTGGCAACGTGACCTCGTAGAAAACATCCAATCCATGCAGCGCTTTGTTCAGCAAATAGATTTTCGATGCTTCAGTAGATTTCTTCGTCTCTTTCCCGATGTGATGGGACAGCATGTAAAGGAACATGGCGTATTGGTCGGAATTCAAATGATTGAACACGACGCCGCCATTCTGAACAAAATGGCGGTTCTTATTGGCTGCCAAACTTTTTTCCAACCACGACAAAACGGTAGGAATATTTTTTCGCACCAGTGTGGAACTCAACGGATTATTGTCCTGGAAAAAATGGTTCGCTTGTGTTGCCACGTACCCAGCGAGCGCTGAACTGGAGAGGCTGGTTCGCATCAATTTATTTGGCCGGAAGCCACGAGAAATAAATCGTTCCAATGGGTGCGTCATCCACGATCACGGTCGATTTTGCCAACTGCTTTCCCAGAACACGGTCGATCTCGACGTCGAGTTTTTCAAACGTTTCAGGAACGCGCTTCAAATCAAAACGGGTGAACACCCATTGACCTGCGCCTTCGACAATCTTGTTTCGGAGCAGCAATGCTTTGTGGAGCGGAACAACGGTCGCGACGAAAGTGAAGGGTGACGCGCCTGAAAAGGAGACGCGCTTTTCATCGAACTGCGCGGATTTCGTGACGGCGTCCTCGGGATAAGCAGCGCGCTCGATCGTTTCAGATCGCGTTTGTTCACGAATGCCAATCCATCCTTTGGCGCAATCTGATTCCCAGGAAAGGGAGGCTGCAAATTCAGTTTGTTGCTCCGGCGTTTCATCAAATTTCTCCAAGGAAATTCGGTTCGATAAAATCATGCGCGGAATTTTGTAGGAAACAGAGCTGCCTCCAGGAATCTCGTTGAGCAATGCATCAAACAAAGTGGTGCCATGCAGATAATTTCGCTGAGCAAGAAATGGCAGGGTGAGAATCACGTTTGCGCGGGTTCAAGAAACCAAATGTTCGACAATCCGGCTGACTTTGGAAAAGCCAGCTTCCGCCAAGTTTTCCTCTGGAAACTTCTTGCCGGAAACTTCTTCGAGTTCGAGGAAGAAAACCATGGTGTCGAGCGAGTCGAGAATTTTTTCTTTGAACAAATCCGTTTCCTTGGTCACAGAAATTTTCTTATCGAGCGCTTTTTCTAACGCGCGTTCGATCAGGTTGACGGCTTCAGCTTCAGTCATATCAAATGTTTTCTCCGCGATTAATTTGTCGTCCCAGCATGAACGCTTCCGCCGCCGGAACGCCGATGCTGGCACCGCGCCACTTCGCCAGATGTTCCACCGCTTCCAGCGAACGCGCGTGTGGCCAGGGCCGCATCTCAACATGATACGCTCGAAGCGCCTCGATTTTCAAATCCAGCGTTGCGCTGATGTCATTCCACCAGTTCGGCAAAAACGGTGCGGCGGAATGGGGTGGCTGATATTCGGTGCTGGAACTGGTTTCCCAAAACAAAATGGTTTCAACGCATTGCCCGGGCAGGGGACGACAGGCGGTGATGACGGCGTCGTGGATGCAACGATGGTCGATATTCACGTCGCCAACGTGATGCGTGTAGACAACGGTTGGTTGATGTTTTTTGACCAGTTCTTCAACCGCTTTCGTGATGTCCAAGCGATCCATCGAATCCATCCGGTTGTCGGGAAAATCCAGTAACGTGACGGAAGTTGCGCCGAGAATTTTATTCGCTTTACGTGCAGCTTTGCCGAGCGATTTCAGTTCTTTGGCAAACGCACCACGATTCCGTTTCGGCAAACGCGACGTCATTCCTTCCGCCATGATCACGACATGCACTTCGTCTCCGGCGCGAGTGTGTGCGGCGATGGTTCCGCCACAACCCAAAACTTCGTCGTCTGGATGGGCGGCAATTACGAGAACGGATTTTTTCATGCTCAAGCTTGTTTGAAAACCGGCCAGGTCAATGGTTCGCCAGATTTAAAACTCTTCGGCGATTTCCAGCCGATCAACATGTTTAAAAAACGCGGTTCAATTCCGCCTTCCGTGTCCGGCGGAATTCTGCGCAAAGCCAAATCGTCCGATTCCAAAAGTTTTCCGGCATCAATGTTTCGCGCGGCAACGAGATAGCGTCGCGCGGATTTGATCATGGGCGCTTCGGCTGCGGCAGGTTTTTTCGTGCTGTCGCCCAAAGCAGATTCCGTCTGACGAATCGCTTCAACGAACGTTTTAAAATCTTTTGGTTCCGTGGAAAATCCGTGGTCGGGGCCTTTTTGCGTTCGGTCGAGCGTGAAATGTTTTTCGATGATGCGCGCGCCCAAAGTCACGGCAGAAACCGACGCCACGATTCCCAGCGTGTGATCGGAATAACCAATCGGATGATCTGGAAACGCCGCAGCCATCAGCGGAATCGCACGCAAATTTAGTTGATCGATTTTCGCCGGATATTGAACCGTGCAATGCATGATTGCCGTCGGCAACGGCGGACTGTTCAACGCGGTCAGCGCCTCTTCGATTTCTCCGAGCCGCCCGATTCCCGTGGAGAACAAAACTGGAACACCAGCGCGTCCGATGGCTTCGAGCAAAGGCAGGTTCGTCAAATTCGTGGAGCCAATTTTGATGAGACTTGGCTTTAATTCCAAAACCGGTTGAAGCGTTTTGACACTGGGAACGGTGAGAAAACAATCGATCCCGTTTTTTCGCGCACGCTCCAGAATTTTGGTGAAATCGTCTTTGCTCAACTCGACACCTTTGAAAATGGCGTAGTAAGGCGAATCGGGCGTGGCGATTTCGTCGGCGACAATGAATTGCAATTTGATGGCGTCCGCGCCGGATTCTTTAGCGGAATCGACCATTTGCAACGCGGTTTCCAGATTGCCGTTGTGGTTGATTTCGCCTTCGGCAATGACATAAACCGGCGCGCCTTTTTTGAAAAATGGCGGCAGTGATAAGGTTGAATTTTCGTTTTGCATTTAAAGTTTTGGAATCGGTCGCGCGGGAAAACCCATGACGTGATTTCCGGGCGCGACATCTTTGGAAACGACCGCGCCAATCCCGACCAGCGCATCGGAACCAACATTGATTTTATTCAAGAGGACGCAAGCTGCGGCCAGCCAGACGCGATTTCCAATTTTGGAACTGCCGCAGAGAACGCTGGCGGCGGCGATGAAACAATTTTCACCAATTTTTACGTTGTGGCCGATGTTCACGTGGTTTCCGATTTTTGTCCCGCGCCCCACAATCGTATCAGTCAAAATTCCTTTGACGATGGTGGTGTTCGCGCCGACCCAAACGTCATTTCCGAGAACGGCGCGACCGAGATGCGGCATGGTCTCGTAGGAAGCGTCGGAGTTTTTCCCAAAGGCCAAACCTTCCGCGCCGATTACGCTGTTGGCGCCGATGCGGGAATTTTCTCCGATCACGCTGTCGCGCAAAATCCGCGCGCCGCTTTCGATGACGCAGCCGGATTCGATGCGCGCGCCGCTTTGCACGACAACGAAATGGTCGATGGAAACATCCGCGGCAACTTCGGCTCCGGGTTCAATCACCGCGCTGGACGCGATTCCTTTTTGCACGAGTGAAGGGAAAAATAGTTTCAACGCTCGGATGAAATAGAGCATTGGGTTCGCCGTAAGAATCAGTGTCTTCGATGAAAGCTTTTCTATTGGCAATACCTTCTCGTCGCAAATGATGACTTTAGCCGGTGAATTCCCAATCAACGCTTCCGAATTCTCCGCAAGCGCACAAAAACAAAGCGCGTCAGCCGTGGTGTGATCGAGCGACGAGACGCCGGAAAATGTTTGCGCACCGTCGCCGAAAATTCGCGCGGGCAAATCGATCTGGCGGATCAGTTCCGCCGCGCTGATGGGTTTATTTATTTTGAAAAATTCCACGGTTTAGATTGGCGATTCTTTTGGCGTGTCACCGTCGCAAAGTAAACAAATTACTTGAAGGTTCGAGGAGACAACTTGCCCAGGATAATCCAACTCCGAAACCGCTCATCAAAACCCGGCGCAAATCTGTTCGTCCAAGATAAGATTCAAATAACAACGGGATGGATGAGGAAACGGTATTTCCCTGCATCGCGAGATTGCACGGAACTTTTTGCGGATCAATGCCCATGCGCTTTTGCAATGTGTCCACAATGAATTTGCTGCCTTGGTGAAGGAGAAAGAGGTCAACGTCCACGAGCGTCAGATTCTGTTTCTCCAACAATTGCTTGATCTGTCCGGGAACGGTTGTAGCCGTGAAATTAAAAACCGCGCGACCATCCATTTGCATGGTTCCGCAACGATTGTTCAACGCAGCGCCGTCGCGTCCGCGGGTGCCGAACGCGAAACTTTTTGGGATCCACGTTGGCGAATCGGTTGTCGCATTTTTCATCAACGTCACCGTTGCGCCGTCACCGAAAAGTAGAACGGTATTTTTGTCGTCGGGTTGAATATCCGGCGAATAAGGATCGGCGGTGAAGAGCAGTCCGCATTGGAGTCCATTCGATTCCATGAATGATTTGATGACGGATAAAGAATAAACGTAGCCCGAACAACCGAGCGAAATGTCGAACGACGCGCAGTTATCGGAAAGGCCAAGTTTGCCGTGAACAATCGCGGAAGTTTGTGGGATGCCGCGGCCATCGGGATGTTGCGTGCAGATAATGAGGCAATCGACTTGCGCGGGATCGATGTTCGTTTTTTGCAGGAGATTTTTCCACGCGCTCACGCAGAGATCGGAAGTTTCTTCGTCGGCACTTTTTCGCGAGACGGTTTCTACGCCGATTTTCTCACGGAGGAAAATCTCGTCCGTTTCAAAGCGCTGCATCTTTTCGAAATTCGATTCTCGATTCGCGGGAATGTAACTGGCGATGGCGCTGATTCCTATCATTGGAAAATAATTTACCGAACTCGCCCGCGCTTGGAAACGCAAAGTCCTGAAATTTTAGGGAAACTCGTTTCGGTTGAGTTCAAATTTCCATGCATCAGCGCGCGGCGAAGGAACGGAACGAAAACCAGCCGCTGTAAAAATCGCCTGGGATGCCGTGTTTTCGTGCTTCACGAGCGCGCCAATCTTGTTCGCGGATTTGATGTCGAAAAATTGCGCGAGTCCTTTGATGAGTAATTCAAGGCCGAAACCGTGACCGCGCTGTTTCGCATCGATGGATATATCAATGGTCGCTTCGGAGCCGTTCACGTCGAAGCGAATTTGCCCGACCGACGCTTCATCCGTGTGACCAATCCAAATCAGACAATCAGGCGACTGCAATTTTTTCGTCAGCCATCCGAGATGCGATGCCCACGGAATTGGTTCGGTGTGAAAGGCATTCTTCCGAACGCTGGGGTCGTTCGCCCAATCCCAAAGTGATTTTGCATCGTCGAGATTGGCGCGGCGCAATCGCAACGGGCCAAGCCATTGGCTGGTTCGTTGCGCGCCCAAGCCATCGGTGATTTTCCACGCTTGCTCGCTCATGGCGCGCAATTTTTCGGGATGATTGGAAAAATCGCGGACAGCTTCGGCCACGTTTTCTGCGGTGACATTTTCTTTTTGGCCGAGGCAGAGAATGGCTCCCGCGCGATCAAGTTCTTCGCAAATGACCTTTTGATTTTCGGCCAATTGAATCACGACAGCGGGCAAACCGAGACAGCAACGTTCCCAACTCGTCGTTCCCGCTGCGCCAATAGCCAGATCCGCGCGCGTCATCAGCTCCACCATATTTTTCGTTGGGCAATGGAACTGAACATTCGACGAAGTTGCGCACTGCGTCTGGATGATGTCGCGATGCGGATTGGTCGTGCCGACAACGACGTCGATTTGTAGGTTCGGCAAATTCAGAAGGCGAAGCGCGTCCAACGTTTTGGCGGTCTGGTTGGATTTATCCACGGTGCCAAAGAAAACAAGAATTCGGTTTAAGTTACCGTTCTTCGGCGAAAGCGTTTTGCGACATTCAGCGAACTCGCGACGCAATAACGCGAATTTTGGGCCGAGCAAAAGTTTGGCATCGGGGGCGATTAAATCTTTGTAACGCTCAGTTGCATCCGGCGTAAAAGTTTGGTCGAGCAAGAGGTCGCAGTCATGCGGGCGATCAGCGAGGTCGTCGATCACCAGAATATTTTTTGTGATTGGGCGAAGCGCTTTTTCCCAACGTTCGTCGAGCGCGTAATGATCGACGATGAGCCAATCTGTTTTGCCAACAGCGGATTGAATGGCTTGCGAAGTTTCTTGTGCATCGGTTTCCCACGGAACTTCCAACCACGCTTCATGCGAATTGGCGGAAGAAATTGGGAAAGCCGTCGGCGCGGGCAGAGTTAACACGGAAAACCCCGCCTGCTCGATTCGTTGGGTCAAATTTCCCTGTAGATTTCGGCAAACGAAATAAACCGCGCTGCCTTTCCGGCGCAATTCCTCGGCGAGCGACAAGCAGCGCATCAGGTGGCCACCGCCGATTTGCAGCGACGCGTCCGTTCGGATGACGATGGAATGTTTCACGTTTTCTGCGCGGAAACTTTTTCCCGCAACTCACGCGTGCCGGGTTTGTAAACCATGCTTTGTTCGAGCAATTGATTCTTCGCCAAAAACTCCATGACATCGGCGGTCGAGAAAAGTTGGCCTTTGTCCACGCCGGAAAAAATTTTGGCGACCAAGTCGTAATCGGCGGGCGTGTCGATGGTCCAGCGATGCTGCGAGACATCCGTTTTCGATGCGAAATTTTCCGCGTGAAAATTGTTTTGCGGATTGCGCATGTAGGGCGATGCATGTTCGCGATCTCGCTCGGTGGTGGCTTCGTGGAAGGCGCGTTCCAATGCGGCGAAGGTAAAAATTTCCACATCCAAGCCATGCTGAAATGTCTTCACTAAACTATTGGCCAGAAAATCCAGTGGTGCTTCGGATTTTTGTGAAGTGAAAAAATAGGCGAGCATTTCATCCGCAACTTCTGGATCGACGAGCGGGCAATCGGAGGTCACGCGGACGATTATTTCCGCGCCATACGTTTTGGCGGCGAAATAATGACGCGCCAGCACGTCGGTTTCGCTGCCGCGAAATACTTTTGCGTTCCAGCGTTGCGCTTCGGCAGCGACGCGATCGTCCGAAGGCAGGTCGGTGGTCGCAATCACCACATCATCAATTTTGGCGCAGGCTTGAAGCCGGAAAATTACCTGGCCGAGAACGGAGCGCGTGCCGAGCGGGAGAAGAATTTTGCCGGGCAATCGAGTTGATCCCAGTCGCGCCTGAAGGATGGCGACGGTTTTCATTGCAGAATTTTTTTAAGGCAAGCTGCGACGCGTTCCTGTTGTTCTTCGGTCAAATCGGGATAAAGCGGGAGACTGATCGCTTCGGAATAATATTTTTCGGCTTCCGGGAAATCGCCTTTTTTGAAACCGAGTTTTCGATAATACGGCTGAGTATGGACAGGAATGTAATGCAGGTTCACTCCAAGGTTGGCTGTGCGAAGTTCCTCAAAAATCTGCCGGTGAGTTTTTGAAATTTCATTCAGGTTCAGGCGAATGACGTAGAGATGCCAGCTTGGATCGGCGTCAGAATGTTGGAAGGGCAGGGTGATCGGCAGCTTCCGCAAAATCTTGTTGTAACGCTGAACAAGAAACCGGCGGCGCGCCACAAACTTGTCGAGGCGATTCATCTGGCTTGAACCTAGCGCGGCCTGGAGATCGGTGATGCGATAGTTAAATCCAAGCTCGATTTGCTCGTAATACCACGGGCCGTGCGACGCGCCTTCCATGAAATTTTCATCACGCGTGATGCCGTGGGTGCGGATGCGAATCAGTTGCTCAAACACGTTTTTATGGTTTGTCAGAATCATTCCGCCTTCGCCGGTGGTGATGATTTTCACGGGATGAAAGCTGAAAATGGCGAGGTCGGAAAATTTGCAATTGCCGATGGGTTTGCTTTTGTATCTCCCGCCGATGGCGTGTGACGCGTCTTCCATGACGCGAAAGCCATATTTTTTTGAGAGCTGAAAAATTTTATCCATCTCGCACGATTGGCCGGAGAAATGAACCGGGACGACAATTGTAGGCAGGCGATTTTTTTTCTTCGCAGCGATGAGTTTTTTTTCCAATTGCGCCACGCTCATGTTGTAAGTCTGTGGATCAATATCCACGAAATCTACACCTGCGCCGCAATACAGAGCGCAATTGGAGGAGGCGACGAAGGTGTTGGGCGAAGTCCAGAGCAAGTCGCCCTTTTTTAATCCGAGGGCGAGACAACTGAGATGAAGCGCGGCGGTGGCGTTGGAAACAGCGACGGCGTATTTCGCCCCGCAATATTTTGCGACGCGTTTTTCAAATGTTTCAATGGCTGGCCCCTGCGTAAGCCAGTCGGAACGAAGTGTGGCGACAACGGCCTGAATGTCTTCTTCGCTGATGGATTGCCGGCCGTAAGGCAAATATTTGGAACGCGGAACGCGGAGCGCGGAACGCGGAATTTTACGAACGCGGCTCATCCGACTTCGCTGACCAGTTTTTTTAATTCTTCTTCCTTGATCCATTGCGTGTTGTTGTCGCTGCCGTATCGGAAATCGCTGGCTGATTTTTTTCCGTGACTCCAGTTTTTCTCCACCCATTGCGGATGATACGGTTGAAGAACGACAAACATTTCGTCGAGTTCCACGGTGTTGCGCGCTTCATCTTCTGAGACCAAAACTTCGTGGAGTTTTTCGCCGGGACGAATGCCGACATTTTCGATTTTGCATTCGGGCGCGATGGCTTTCGCCAAATCCATGATGTTCGTGCTTGGAATTTTGGGAACGAAGACTTCGCCCCCGTGCATTTTTTCAATGCAGTTGATGACGAAGCGAACGCCTTGATCGAGCGTGATCCAAAAGCGGGTCATGCGTGGATCGGTGATGGTGATGGTTCCGTTTTTACGTTGTTGTTGGAATAGCGGAACGACACTGCCGCGACTGCCGACGACGTTTCCGTAACGGACGCAACTGAAGGTGGTTTCCGTTTTGGCGGAGTAGGCGTTGCCCTGCACAAATAATTTTTCAGAGCAAAGTTTGGTGGCACCGTAGAGGTTGACGGGGTTGACGGCTTTGTCGGTGCTGAGGGCGAGAACTTTTTTCACGCCTTGATCGATGGCGGCGTCGATGATGTTTTTCGCGCCCATCACGTTGGTGAGAATGGCTTCGAAAGGATTGTATTCGCAGGCGGGAACTTGTTTGAGCGCGGCGGCGTGGACAACAATATCGACTCCGTGAAAAGCGCGTTGCAAGCGTTCAGGATCGCGGACATCGCCGATGAAAAAACGGAGCGTAGGATTTTCTTTCTCGGGAAATAGCTGCCGCATTTCGTGCTGCTTCAATTCGTCGCGGCTGAAGATGATGAGCTTTTTCGGCTTGTAATCGCGCAGCAGAATTTCTGTAAATTTCTTTCCAAACGAACCTGTTCCACCAGTGACCAGGATTACTTTGTCAGTCCAATTCATGGCGCGAAGTTACGGAAAAGACTTTTAAAAGGCTACTTGGAACTTGTTGGCGGCGTCCGAAATCTTTCAAAACCCTGCAGTCGCGAGAATTCCCTGGCGTCGCGCCATGGCGGCGAAGAGGCCGTTGGTTTTGAGCAGTTCTGAAAAACTTCCTTGTTCCACGATTTCGCCAGCGGCGAGAACCACGATGGAATCCATGTTGGCCAGAGTGGAGAGACGGTGCGCAACGCAAATGACGGTGCGGTTTTGTTCCAGTCGTTCAATGGCAACCTGCACTTCGGCTTCCGATTGCGAATCGAGCGAAGCGGTAGCTTCATCCAGAACGAGGATGGGTGCGTTGCGAATGAAGGCGCGCGCGATCGCGAGACGCTGGCGTTGTCCGCCGGAGAGCGTGACGCCTCGTTCTCCGATCATCGTGTCGTATCCGTTGGGGAGTTGAGAAATGAAGTTGTGCGCAAAAGCATCTTTTGCCGCCGCGATGATTTCCTCGCGACTCGCTCCCAATTTTCCGCTCTGAATGTTTTCGGCAACCGACTTGTTGAATAAAACAATCTCCTGGCTGACGAGTGCCATTTGTTGACGCAAGTCGAGAGCAGAAATGTCGCGCAAATCCATGCCGTCGATTTTTATCGCTCCGCTGGTGGGATCGTAAAATCGAAACAGCAAATTGACCAGAGTGCTCTTCCCGGAGCCGCTCTCGCCCGCGATGCCGAGCTTGAAGCCGCGCGGAATGTTCAACGTGATATTGCGGAGGACCGGCTTTTCGCCATAAGCAAATCCCACATTTTCCAGACTTAGTTGAGACTGAAATGCCTTGATTGATTTTGGCGAGGCGGGTTCGCGGACCGTGGGTTGTTCGTTCAAAGTTTCCACCAATCGTTCGATGCCCGCGCTCGCCTGCGACATGCCGATATGGATGGAGGCCATCTTTCGGATCGGACCAAACAACAGACCCAGTCCCATCAGAAACGCGACCATCTCGGCAGGAGTTTGGCCTGTGGCGAAAAAATAAACGATCAGCATGCCTAATCCGAGCGTCGAGACGATTTGGATCAAGGGATTGGTCAAGCCTTTGGCCTGAACGGTTTTCATGCCGTGATGGACGAGTCGTTTGGAGTGTTCCCGAAAGCGTTCCAATTCGTGCGCTTCGAGGTTGAATGCTTTGATGACGCGAATTCCACTGAGCAATTCCACCAGCAAACTGCTTTGGCCCACGGCAGCTTTGCGCGCGGAACGGCCCGCTTTGCGCGTTTTCCGTCCAAGAATTAAAACCGGAAATAAACAAGCTGGCAGAAAGATGAAGACGAACAGCGTCAGCTTCCAATCCATGAAACAAAGCGTGATCAACACCGCCAGACATTGAAACGTGCCTTTGACCAGATCGCCGCAACTGTCTTTCAAAGCTTTGTGCAGATTGGCAGTGTCGAGGCTGATTCGGGTAATCAGATCGCCGGTCGTCGAACGGTTAAAATAATCCAGCGAAAGCGTGTTTAATTTAGTGAGAACATCGACGCGCAAATCGTTGATGACCCGCTCGTTCACCCATCCCATGCAATAATCAGCCAGATAATCTGTGACGCTGAGGAAAATCGCCAGAAGAGGTAAAAAAAGCAGCGCGCTTAGAATCCGTTTCCAGGTCAATACGCCTCCCGCCCTGGGCAACCAGACATCCAGCCACTGGTCGGTTTTGAGTTTAATTTGGTTGAGCTGTTGCTTGAAAGTAGAAGTGATTTTGACTTCTTTCTTGGGTTTTAAAACCAGCGGAGATTGCGGAGCCAGTTTTTCAACCCATTCGTACCGGCCAAGCGTTTCCGCTTTGGGCGCGGAAAGCCGTTCCATCAACGTTTTTGTTGCCCAAATAAAACTGCCATTGGCCAGACCGAACAGAATTCCAAAGAGAATTCCCAGGACAAGACGACCCCGATAGCGGCGCAGGTAAGGCCAGCCGAAAGTGAGCACTGCTTTGAGATTGTTCATTGTCCGTTGTCATACTTCGATTTTTCCTTGAGGTGTCAACACCGGACACAATTCAGGAGTGATACGTGAGTGAATATCTCCTCCGGAAATGCAGTCGGATGTTCATTGCGCCGAGGAATCTGACTATGAAAACGATATCCAAATTGAGTGTTTGTGTTGCCGTTGCGCTGTGCGCCACGGCTTTCGAAGTTCGAGCTGCAACGTCGGAGCGGTTGGTCACTATCACGCTCACCGGGTTCGATCAATACGTGGACCAAACAACGGGGGATGATGTGGCGCGTCCATTTCGTATCACGACCAAGGATTTCCTTTACCAAATTACCGACGCCACCGGAATCAATGTGGATGGTGGCGTCTTGATCGCGATTGATTCGTTGGACAATCCGGATGCTCTCACGAGAATCGTGGCGAGAACCAAAATGAGGGAAGTGGATGTCACTGATTTCTTTCCCATTTCTCAGGGGGAATCCGTTCGAACGGTCAAATATGTGGGAAACGATCTGCGCTCCGCCACTTTTTACGCGATTGATCAATTTCAATTTTCATCGGTGACATCGACGCCCGGCGATACCAATGGGATCGACCTGATTCTGCAAGGCTTCACTAAAGAAACACAACGTGTGTTAACCACCAGGATCGGCGGCGTCCCTTATTCAGTGACTTCATCTATCTTGAGTTCGGAAGGCAACGGAGATCTTTTAGATTACGTTTCGACCAATAGATTCCTCTCACCTTTCAAAGGCACCGTTAAGTTTGGCGCGCCAAAATTCTATCCGTGAAAAAGCTTGTGACCTCAAAACTCTTTTTTGCCGTGGGGTTCGGAGGTTTGCTCGTGGCGACACTGTTGTTTTCAGCGAACAAAAAATTGGTGATCACGGAACAGCCGCAACTCGTGGAATCGCAGCAGGACGTAGTTGCGGCCAAGCCTGGTCCTTCTCAGGTCAACACCGCTCGGGTTGAACTCGTCACTTCAAATGGTCAGGGAGGAAAATCTGCCGCTTCAACCAATTCTGTTGATGAACAAATTATTGAACTCACCGAGTTGGGGGCGAGGAACGACGCTGAATCGCTCAAGAGAATCATCGCGAGGTTGAGCGACTCTGATCCGCAAATTCGCGAGGCCGCTTTGGATGCAACCATCCAATTCGGCAGCCGCGACGCCATTCCCATCTTGGAAGAGCTTGCGACTAAAACAGATGATCCCCGGGAGAGAATTGATAGTCTCGATGGCGCAAAGTTTCTCGCCTTACCGACGTTCAGCGAAATACGCGCGCAACGCCGGACGAATCTGAATTCCAAGGCACTTCCTACCTCGCAAAATTAAAATAGCGGTGCTTTCGCTTGCGCTCCATTTACAGCGCCTTAAATTTCTTCCATGGCGCACGCCGATTTTGTTCATCTCCATTTGCACACCGAGTTTTCCCTGCTCGATGGTGCCTGCCGTTTGGACAAATTGATGGAGAAGGCGCACGACCTGAAGTTTTCTTCGCTCAGCATCACTGACCACGGCGTGCTTTATGGCGCGATTGATTTTTACAGAGCCGCGATGGACAAAGGCATCAAGCCGATCATCGGTTGCGAAGTTTATGTTGCGCCCGGAAGTCGGTTGGAAAAGAAATCGAGCGGCGGTGGCAGCCGCGATATTTACAATCATCTCGTTCTGCTCGCCAAAGATGAAACCGGCTACGCAAATCTGGTCAAGCTCGCCACGGCGGCGCATCTCGATGGTTATTATTACAAGCCGCGCATCGATAAAGAAATTCTCGCTGCGCACAAGGAAGGTTTGATCGCGCTTTCGGGCTGTCTCGCTAGCGAAGTTCCCGAACTCATCAGCAAAGATCAATTGCCCAAAGCGCGTGATGCCGTCGATTGGTTCAAGCAAACATTTGGCGCTGAGAATTACTATTTCGAACTGCAAAATCATGGGATCGCCGAGCAGATGAAGGTGAATCGGCAACTGATTCCGTGGGCGAAAGAGTTTGGAATCAAAACGGTTTGCACGAATGACGTTCATTACATCAACAAGAGCGATTCGCACGCGCACGATTGTTTGATTTGCATCGGCACGCAAACGCATCTGAGCGACACGAAGCGGATGAAGTATCAGCCGGAACAATTTTTTCTGCGTTCGGCGGAAGAAATGAAGGCGCTGTTCAACGAGACGCCGGAAGCGGTGAAGAACACGTTAGAAGTCGCCGAAAAATGCAATTTGGAAATCAAATTTGGGCAATTGCATTATCCAGTTTTTCATCCGCCGGAACATTTCACGCGCGAAGGTTTGCTGCGAAAACTTTTGGCGGACGGCTTGCATCGGCGTTACACCATCCACGCGCGCGCTGAAGGAAGTGACTTTATCATCGAAAGAATTGATGACGCATCGCGCTTGCCGAAATTTACGCTGACCAATCGCAAGGATGTTCCCAACGACATCAAAAATCCTGAAGTGGAAGAAGCGCTGAAGGAAGTCATTGACCGTTTGCAAAAGGAACTGGTCGTCATCGAGAAAACCGGCTTCATCGATTACTTCCTCATCGTCGCGGATTTCGTGCAATACGGTCGCAGCAAAGGTGTTTCCTGCGTGGCTCGCGGATCTGCGGCTGGTTCGATCGTCACCTATCTTTTGGAAATCGCGAACGTTGACCCAATTCGTTACGGACTTCTTTTTGAGCGTTTTCTAAATCCTGAACGCGTCAATCCGCCCGACATCGACATCGATTTCGCCGACGATCGCCGTGCGGAAATCATCGAATACGTTCGCGAAAAATACGGACGCGATTCCGTCGCGCAAATCATCACCTTCGGCACGATGGGCGCAAAATCCGTGGTGCGCGATGTCGGGCGCGTGATGGGTTTGAGCTACGGCGAAGGAGATCGTCTGGCGAAAATGATTCCCGCTGAGTTGAAAATGGATCTGGCCAAAGCGCTGAAACAGAATCCAGAACTCAAAGCGGCTTACGACACTGAGGAAACGACGCGTGAGTTGATTGATACCGCGTTTGTCCTCGAAGACATCACACGGAATTCATCCGTTCACGCGGCCGGTGTTGTGATCGGAGATCAACCGCTCGTGAACCTGGTGCCGCTTAAGCAGGACGACGACGGCGTCATCGTCACGCAATACGCGATGAATCCGGTCGGCGATCTCGGACTGTTGAAGATGGATTTTCTCGGGCTAAAAACATTAACGGTTATTCGCAACACCTGTGAGTTGGTCAAGAAAACGAAAGGCATCGACGTTCCGATCGACAATCTTCCGCTCGACGACGAGAAGACTTACGACCTGTTGAACAAGGCAAACACCATTGGAATTTTCCAATTGGAATCGGGGGGGATGCGCGACCTGTGCAAAAAATTTAAAATCGCTTCGGTCGAACATATCACGGCTCTGGTGGCTCTGTATCGTCCCGGCCCAATGGACCTGATTCCCGACTTTATTAAACGTCGTCACGGTGAAATGGAAATTGTCTATCCGCATCCGTTGCTCGAACCGATTTCAAAAGAGACTTACGGCGTTCTGATTTATCAGGAGCAAGTTATGCAGGCGACGCAGGTTCTCGCTGGTTACACGCTCGGCAGCGCGGATTTGTTGCGCCGCGCGATGGGTAAAAAGAAGGTCGAGGAAATGCAGAAGCAGCGTGAAACTTTCGTAAAGGGTTGCGCGGCGGTGAACAAGATTCCTGCGCCTAAAGCGAATGAGATTTTTGATTTGCTCGAGAAATTTGCGGGTTACGGCTTCAACAAATCGCACGCGGCGGCTTACGCGATCGTGGCTTATCAAACGGCGTATCTGAAGGCGAATTACCCGGTCGAATTTCTCAGCGCCAACATGACGAACGACATGAGCAATACTGACAAGCTCAGTATTCTCATTGAGGAAGCGCGCGCGTTCGGCGTGGAGGTTCTCGCGCCTGACGTGAACGAAAGTCACGTCGCGTTTGCGCCCGCTCGGGGAGGCACAGTGATTCGTTTTGGCCTCGCGGCGATCAAAGGCGTCGGCGAAGGCGCGGTTGAAAGTATTCTGGCCGGACGCGAAGGCGCTAAATTTATTTCACTCGAAGATTTCTGCGAGCGGATCGATGGCCGCGCGGTGACGCGAAAAGTGTTGGAAGCGTTGATCAAATCTGGCGCGTGCGATTGTTTTAACGAAAGCCGCGCGACGATGTTTGCGCGAATTGATCGAGCAATGGCGCGAGCGGCGAGCATTGTTTCAGATCGTCAAAAAGGACAAGACACGCTGTTCGGAATGCTGGAGGAGAAGGCGGAAGACAAGCCCGCGCCAGAGAAACAATTGCCGGAGTGGCCGCAGCACGAATTGCTCGCTCATGAAAAAGAGTTGCTCGGATTCTATGTCACGGGGCATCCGCTGACGCCCTTTGCGCCGTTGCTCGATAAGTATGCGCTGCACAAAACCAATCAGCTTGCGGAATTGCCGAACCGCACGGTGACGCGCATCGGAGGGATGATTGGCGCAGTGCAACAAGGTGTTTCCAAAAAGAGCGGCAAACCGTACGCGATGGTGACGCTGGAAGATTTGCAAGGCTCGGTGCAGATCCTTTGCATGAACGAAAACTATGACAAGTTCCGCGGCCTGTTGGAGCCGAACAAAGCCATTCTCGTCGTAGGCGAAGTCAACAATGGAGAGGACAAGCCGAAGATTTTTCCGCAGGAAATCATGGCTCTTGAAGACGCGCCAAAAAAATACACGAAACAAGTTCATCTGCGGCTAAACACTGCGCACCTGACGCCACAAAGTTTCGAAACGATTCGCGATTTGACTTCGGCAGTGACAGGGAAATGTCCGTTGTGGCTCTGTTTGACCCGTCCCGAAGGCGACATTGTTTTTATCGAAGCGCACGAGAGATTTTCAATTGTTCCATCGCTCCAGTTCCAGAAAGTTGTCGAAGAGCAATTCGGGGAAGGAACCTATTACGCGAAGGTGGACACTTCTTTGCCTGAACGCGCGGCCCGTCGGTGGGAGAAAAAATCTTTTGGTGATGGTGCGGATGAATAATTCCAGTTCGCTGATTCGACGTCGAAACCTTTAACTAAAGGAGCTGATTGCGAACTGGCAAAGACTTTCGCTGTCGAGTTCAACCTTCGGTCATTGTCAGGAATCAGTTGCCCTGCTAATCGGAGTTCCAGCGCCCTGACGGATTCTTCACATCGAACACAGTCCTCTTTTCCAGCTGTGTTCGTATATAGATTTGATATTGAAATGGTTTTCCAGAGTAACCACCGGCTGCCAGTTTTCGGAGGCGATGATGCGCAATAACTAAAGGGCGCATGGCGCGCGCCCATCGCGGTGCGGCGGCAACAAAGTTTTTTCTTTCACGTTGGGCATTGGGTTTGGCACTCATGTTTTCGCCGGTGTTCGTAAAAGCTGAGGTGAACGTCTTAAGCGATGCCATGGGAACTTTTTGGCTAATGCAGCGCACCAGCCAATCCGCGTCTCCGAGGTCGCGCAATTGTGGGTTAAAGAACAGCCCGCGTTTTTCAAAAAGTGAACGGCGAAAAAAAGTGGCACACGAGAGAATGGAAAGGTTATGGGAGACCAACGAGTGTAATCGCAGCGGCACGAGAGATTTTCGATGACAAAGAAATTCGCCGCTGGAATTTACGATGACACAGTCGCCGAAAACCATTTCCACCGAGGGGTTTTCCTGGAAGAACTTTTTCACCGCTCGCAATGCGCCCGGCAAATATTGTTCATCGCAATTTAGATAAGCGCAGATTTCGCCCGAAGATTTTTTCAATCCGCGATTCACGGCGTCATACATCCCACTGTCTTTTTCAACAAAGGCTCGAACCCGTTGATCGAACGGCAGCCAATCTAGTGTGCCATCATTGGATCCGGCGTCCTGCACGATGTGTTCGACTTCAACCCCCTGATCCGCCACGGAAGCGATGCACAGCTTCAGCCACGGAGAACTCTGGAAGCTCGGTGTGACGATGGAGAGGAGCATCGCTTTCTCAGGCAGCGATTTGTTCCGGGAGGGCTTCTTCGATTCGGACCGGTTCCTTGGTTCGCATTCCGCCGTTGAGACTGACACTCAGCCCAATGATGCCGGTGAATAGTGCCATGTCCGTGTAGAGCGATCCGAAAATGCTGAAAAAGAAAATCACCCGCGCAAGGAAGAAGGCGAGTAGGAAGCGGTTGACGTTCGTTAAGGTTGGGTCGCCATGTCGATAGTTTTGAATCAACACTTTAATCGAGGCCAGGATGAGCCAGAGAAAGCCAATTACGCCAAAGATACCAAGCGGCATGATCACGGAGAGTGGTCCGCTGTGATAATCCCCTGAGATAATCGCGGATTCAATCGTGTTCCCCTGATTTCTGGTTGATTGATCGCTGAGCATGTCAATCTCGTGGGATTTGAGTGCGTATCCTTTTCCTAACAGAAGATATTGTGGAACCTGAGGAAGGACTATTCTCCACATGGCCAATCGCCATTCGGAGGACTCTTCAGCACTGGCTCGAGCTATCGGATCGACCTCAACGGGTAAAACACTCAAGGCACGTTGGATCACCAGCGGAAGTTTTTCAGCCATTGGTATGGCGACAGTGCCCGCCAGAATGCCAATTACGATGAAGATCGGGAAAAGGTGGGTGCGGTAAAGCCTTTCAAGGCAAAACTGAATCGTGAACGTGAGTGCGAAAATAAGAATGATGGAGCGAAATCCGCCGAAAAGACTCAGCGTCAATGCGAGAAGAAATATGACCAGGCGCCACGGCTTGTTGATGGTGAGGCCTTCTCGCACTCTTAACGGAAGAAAACTTAAGGGACTGGAAAAGCTGAAAACTCCGCGAATTCCGTAAGTGGCCAATAGAATACAGAAAACGGCTGTGCTCGCGAGAGTCAAACCACCGAACCGTGTAATCGAGCTTTGTTCCACCATTCCCAAAGCTTCCAATCCACTTTGCTCGGGCGGGAAGATGGCAAAGATAATATAAAAAGCAGGATTGATCAGTGGGAGCAGGTTTCCGATTGCTGCGGTCGCACCTCCGATGAAGTACGCGCTCACATAAGTATAGGCGCGTTGAATCGGGATGCGATAACACGTCAGCGCGAAATATCCCAAAATCGCGCCTAACAGAAGGAAGTAACGGCGCCCACCGGAAGTTTGCCCGCCCAAAGATCCCAGGCTTATCCCCCCGGTTAGTTTAGCGGTCACCAGGATGACGGCTGTAAAAAACAACAAAGGATAAACTATTTGAGGAACCATCAAATACTTTGACCTCCTGTTGACTGCAAAATGTCCGAGCGAAAA
>JBBQAX010000050.1:0-18657 GCA_038316905.1 Verrucomicrobiota bacterium
TCCGCGCGATTTGTTGGTGTTCCATTGTCTGCCTCCCATTTGCCATTGCGGCTGCTGATGTTCTTCCGGACTGGGATTCTGAAAACTATTTCCTGCGAACACAGGCTGGCTTTGAACAGAACACCATCACGGCGGTGGTGCAATCGCGGGAAGGTTACCTTTGGATTGGGACCTACACAGGTTTGTTGCGGTTCGACGGCGCTAATTTCACGCAATTCGATTCCAGCAACGCCAAAGGATTATGCAATGGACGCATCACCAAATTGTTTGAAGATGACCTCGGCACACTTTGGATCGGCCATGAAACCGGCGAATTGACTTCGTACAAAAACGGTGTTTTCACGCCGGTGACTTTCAAGTCTTCGCGACCCGACTTTCCCATGGTTGATCTCAACATGGACGCGCGCGGGGATGTTTGGATTCTCCACGGCAACGGCACGCTTTACCGCTTAAAAGATGGATTTCTGCTTGGCGATGCATCCTCCAGGAAAACGGCACTGGCCTTTTTGAGCCGCGCTGAACATCGACGCTTGTGGGTCGCCATCAATGGAAACATCAGCTTTCTTCAAAACGATCGCCTCGTCCCGTTCCGGTTTGACGACGGTGACGCGACTAATTTTTACAGCACGATTCTTCCCTCGCGCGACGGCGGTTTGTGGACCATGCGCAACGGAGATGTCCGAAAATGGCGGGACGAAAAATGGGTTGCTGATTTGGGACAGCCATGGGGGTCAGAAGCGCCGTTGCTGATGGTTGAAACACGCGCCGGAATTCTGATGGCCGCCACCTTAAAAAGTGGTTTGTTTCTGGTGAAACCGAATCTGCCAGCGCTTCAGTTCAGCCGGACAAACGGATTGAGTCACGATTGGGTGCGCTCACTTTGCGAAGATCGTGAGGGAAATATCTGGATTGGAACAGGCGGCGGCGGCGTGAATGTGCTTCGTGAGAGACGCGCCAAACTGCTCAACCCGCCCGATGGATGGCAGGGACGCACCTTGATCGGAACTTCCGTCAGCGCAGATCAAGCCTGGATCGGCACGGAGGGCGCGGGCCTTTACCGCTACGATCTGAAACAAAAAACGTGGTCCAATTTCGGCGCGGCCCAGGGCTTGACGAACCTGTTCATCTGGTCGTTGCTGCAAACCCGTTCCGGCGATCTTTTTGTGGGAACCTGGGATGAAGGCATTTTCCAAAAAACGGGCGAACGTTTCACAAAACCCGAGGCACTGTCGGGAATTACAGCTTCCATCACCGCTCTTTACGAAGACGATCAAAGCTCAATTTGGATCGGCACTGGAACCGGCCTCCATCAGTTTCACGACGGTAAATTAAAACAATCGATTGGTTCGGACAAACTCGTCATGCCAGATGTTCGAGCCATCGCACAATCGGCCAATGGCGTGATCTGGTTTGGAATGGTCGGCGGTGGGCTTGGCTCAATCAAAAACGGAAAGATTTCGCAATATCATAAGCGAGATGGGTTAGGCAGCGACTTCGTTCAAGCGCTTCATGTTGAACCCGACAACACCGTTTGGATGGGAACAGTTGACAACGGTCTTTGCCGGTTAAGAAACGGGAAATTCTCAACCGTGAATGCAGATCATGGCTTACCCAATAATGTGATCTGCTCCATCGCTGACGACGCCTCGGGCAATCTTTGGATCGGGACGCATCGCGGAATCGTCCGGGTTGCGAAAGCGGATTTGGAGAGGTGCGCAGACGGTTCGCTCACACAATTGCCAACCCTGACCCTGGATTCCAGCGGTGGTCTGCCATCGGAAACCTGCTCCGGCGGATTTCAACCCAGTGTCGCCAAAGACGCGCAAGGCTCCATTTGGTTTCCGACTTCAAAGGGCTTGGTCATCGTCAATCCGGCGACCGTGAAGAAAAATCATTGGCCTCCTGCGGTCGTGATCGAAAAATTCGTCGTCGAAGGTCAGCCCGTGGGGAACAAAGTGACTTATCCGATTGGCCAGACTGGGAACACAAAACCGTTGCGCATCAGCCCCGGCAATCAACGATTTGAAATTCATTACAGCGCCTTGAGTTTCACTGCGCCGACCAAAGTTCGCTTTAAATATCGACTCCAAAAACTTGAGAACGAATGGGTCGATGCCGCCGAAAACCGGATGGTGCAGTTCAGTCATTTGGCCCCGGGAAATTATACATTCTGCGTCATCGCCTGTAACAACGACGGGCTTTGGAACGAAACCGGCGCGTGTCTCGAGTTCTCAATTCTTCCCTACTTTTGGCAGACACTCTGGTTCCGGCTCACAATGGGAATTTCCGCAGCGTCGCTGATTGCATTCTGCGTCTTGTGGTTAACACGTCGGAAACTGCATTTCAAAATGGAATTGCTCGAACGGCAGCGCGCGATCGAGCGCGAACGAACGCGAATTGCGCGGGACATTCACGATGACCTCGGCGCGAGCCTGACCCGGATCACGATGTTGAGTGAATCGGTCCGCGACGAGTCGCAGGGACGCGCAGCGAAAAATGCGGAACAGGTTTATCGGACCGCGCGCGAAACCACCCGTGCGCTCGATGAAATCGTTTGGGCCGTTAATCCGCAACACGACACGCTGGACAGTCTCGCCAGTTACCTCGGCCGATATGCCCAGACGTTTCTCAACACCGCCAACATTCGCTGCCGTCTCGATGTTCCACTCAATCTGCCAAGCTGGTTATTGACTGCGGAGTTCCGGCACAACGTCTTTCTCGCGTTCAAAGAAGCATTGAACAACGTCGCCAAGCACGCGGGCGCCACCGAGGTTCAAGTAACTTTGGAATTGTTGCCCAATGGATTTTCAGTTCGCGCCTCGGACAACGGTTGTGGATTTGCTTTTGAAAAGGCCGGCGCAACCGGAGCCTCGGTTGAACATCCATTCAACCGCAATGGCATCTGCAACATGCAACAGCGACTCCAGGAGATAGGCGGTCTCTGTCGCTGGGAAGCGGCTCTAGGAAAAGGAACGACTGTAAAAATGTTCGTGTATTTGAAACCGGAGAAGAGTCGTAGTCAAAACTCACGACAATCTTTTCCGCGCAAAACTTTGTAAGAAAGTGAGGATGCCAATCTTAGTCGCACTAGTGGAAGACGATCGCGAAGCGCGAAAAATTTTGACTGGCTGGATTCAACACACGCCTGAGTTCGAATTGGTCGGCGAATGGGGCAGCGGCGAAGCAGCGATCAAAGAGTTGGCCGCAAAAGCGCCCGAAGTGGTTTTAATGGATATCAATCTGCCGGGAATCAGCGGAGTCGAGACAATCACAAAACTGAAGCCACTTTTGCCGAAAACATTGTTTGTCATGCTCACGGTTTACGAAGATGCCGACCACATTTACAGCGCTCTAGCGGCAGGTGCCAGCGGCTATTTGTTGAAAGAAACGCCGCGTGAAGATTTGTTCACTGCGCTGAAAGACGTTTATGGCGGCGGTTCTCCCATGACCAGCAACATTGCCCGAAAAGTCGTGCAATCCTTTCAACAAAAACCGCGTCCGGAAGAAATGCAGTTTGATCTCTCTCCCCGCGAACGGGAGGTTTTGGAACTGCTCGCGCGCGGTTATCTTTACAAAGAAATCGCCGATAATCTCCAGATCAGCACGCCGACGGTGAATACCTACATCCGAAGAATTTACGAGAAGCTTCATGTCCGTTCCCGCTCTCAGGCCGTCGCGAAATATACCTACTCACCGTGGCACTGATGTGCGGTGGGCGTTCCCGCGCTGCTTTGGTTCAAGGGGAAACAACGAGCAGGCTCAGAGATGAAACACGCAAAACACGCTTCCTATATTTTTGCTCGTCAACACCCGGGTGTGATTCCCACTGGCGATCGTAGCCGCGCTCACCAGAGCGTGGCGTAGATGGAAACCACGCTCTGGCGAGCGTGGCTCCGGACGGTTCGTTGCCCGTCACTTGAAAATCACACCGCCCACCCCCGCGCTCCTTGTCGTCGTCAATTTTGATGACATGTGGTTATCAAAGTCTTTCGTTTATAAACTTCCCATGTCCCAGAGAAATGAACCAGACGCACCGCGACCCCTTATTGGTGAGAAGAAAAAAATTATGAAAAAAAACCTCCTTAAACTCCCTTGGATTTGCGCCCTCGTGGCCGGAGCAGCCTTGATCGGTTTTCCCGCCTCGGTCCGAGCCGCCCTGGCTCCTAACCCTACTGAAAATTATACCAACACGTTCGATACCGTGACGGACGCCGCCTCATGGATTTATTGGTATGGTGTGACGGGCGGCAATTCCCAGATTCTCTGGGATGCAACCAAAGACGCCGCGACCAATTCCGCCTCTGGCTCTCTGGCGATCAACATTCCTTTCGGCACTTCGGGAAACCAGCAAGTATTTTTTGGAACGTTTGGTAATGGAGGCGGCTTTGACGGCTCCATTCTCTACAACGGCAATCAATTCACCAATATTGTTGTCGATGTTCTGGTGGACCCGAGCGCGCCAGTCAGTTCAGTGGGTGATTTTGGCGTTCTGGAATATTCTCTCGTCCGTTCGGGAACACCCGCTGGCGGGGGACCGTTTACCGCTACAGTGAGAATCCCCGGCGCGGCGTCGAATGGATGGGTGCGCTTGAATATGCCGGTTCCAGTGGGAATCGACGGATATGACGATCCCGGCGTGATGGGAGTAGGGTTTAAATACACTTCCTACAGCGGTTATCCCAAAAGCACGATCAGCTTCTGGCTCGACAACCTCCAGGTCCAGGCTTCCGTGATCCAAGCTCCTCCTCCTTCGCTTTCGACTCAAATCACCTCGGCCAATCCCGGTTTGAATTTACTCTCCACCAGCGCGGCCAGCGAATTCCAGCGCACTAGCGTCAAATTAATTAACCAGACGGGAATCGGGTTCGTCGGCCAGTCCGATGTGACTTATTCGATGACGATCAAGGAATTTCCAGACCCTGATGTTTATCCGAATTATCAAGCGCACATATTTTTCTCGACGGGACCGGGTAACAGCCCCTCTTTGGATTATAATGAAACCAATTTGATCTGGCTGAACGTTCAGGGGAATGCGGGCGGCGGCGCGACGGCTTATTTCCGTTACAAAATTAATGAGCCAAATTCCAACAGCAACCTGTTCGGCGCGGAATATACCGTTGGACCCGTCGGCACACCGTGGGCGGGGCAATTGACCAATCTCACCGCCGCCACGCCGATCGGCACTTGGAGCATGACCTTCAATCAAGATACAAATGTCACGTTGAACGGACCTGGCGGAGTCAGCACCAGCTTTACCATCCGGCCCGAAGTGGCTGCGGCCTTCGTGGATCCCTTGAATCTGGCGATCGGCGCTCAACCCAATCGGCCTTCTGAATCCAATCCGCTCGGCAATGTCGGACAAAAAGTCGTGTTGGCCGATATCGGCGCCACCAACGGCGGCACTTCCACTTCCCTTCTCTTCGATAATTTTCTCGCAGATTCGACATTGAATACCACCAATCTTTCCATTCTGGCGAACGCGGCCAACACGGTCTTCGTTTACCCTAACGATCCCGGCCAAAAATTGGTAAAGTGGAGCCTTCCTGACACCGGCTTTTATCTGGAAGCTGCGACTAACCTCGCGACCAACGCATGGTTGCCGGTGTCGTCTGCGGCCACATTTTCGGCGGGCGGTTTCAGAACGGCGCTGGTTCCTTCATCTGTATTAAGTCCTGAAAAAGCATTCTTCCGACTGGTCAAGCGGGAGTTCACCAAACTGCAAATCCTGTTGCCGGGCGAAACCGCTGCGCCCGGAACACCTTCCGGCAAAACCGGCACGCCCACTCCGCAACCGGCAAACGCTACATTTCCCGTCGTGGTCAATGCCGTCGATTCCAATTGGGTTCGCATTACCTCAGTGACGGATCAAATTAGTTTGTCCAGTAGCGACCCTGGTTTTACATGGCCCGGTTTCCCGGGAACGATGGCGGGCGGAACGATTACATTCGATGCGGAAACGTGGCAGCTCGCGTTCGTCAATGCTGGAAGCCAGACCATCACAGCGACCGATGTAACGGACGGCAGCAAAACAGCCGACACCAGCTCATCCGTTACTGTGACGCCCTAAAAAATAAAGTTGTTCAGCCACGGGTGCCGGCCCTAAACCGGCGCCCTTTTCAACCATGATTCTTGGAAAATTTCTTCAAAACTCTGTCTCCAAACGCTGCGCGTTCACGCTTATTGAGTTGCTGGTTGTGATCGCCATCATTGCGATTCTTGCGGGATTGCTTTTGCCTGCTTTGAGCAAGGCGAAAGCAAAGGCGCAAGGCGTTCAATGCATGAACAATACCCGCCAGCTCATGTTGGCGCTGCGATTCTACACGGATGACAACAACGATAATTTTCCACCCAACGATTATCATTATACAACTCCGATGGGACCCGCGATTCGGAATTGGGTTTGCGGAACCATGGGTGTCCCTTCCGACGCCGTTAACTCTGATCTCTTGATCAACCCGAATTTCTCACTCCTGGCTTCGCATCAAAGAAACCCGAAAATTTACCGCTGTCCCGCTGACACCAGCACGGCCACTTTTGGCGGTGAAACCAAACCGCGCGCGCGCAGCATGTCGATGAACAGCGCTGTCGGAACCCGCTATCAAACCACTCCAAAAGGAACAGCGATTGGCGGAGAATGGTTGCCCGGCTCCTGGACCGTCAACCAGACCGACTGGCTGACTTACGGCAAGATGTCGTCTATCAGTCGCCCCAGCCCATCCATGTTATGGGTGTTAATGGACGAGAATCCGGCCACTATCAACGATCCATCCCTCGCGGTACAGTGCAATACCAACAGCAACCTATTTGTGGATGCGCCGGCTGTTTACCATAATGGCGCGGCCGGGATTGCCTTTGCGGACGGCCATTCTGAAATTCATCGATGGGTTTCTGATTTCACAAAGTCGATCAAGGCTCTCGGCACGACCGATTCCGGTCCAGGGCATAATCGCGATTTGCAATGGCTTCAGGAACGCACCTCGGCTCGCCGTTGAGTTGACCGCAGCCGATGTCGTTCTAAATCAGTCACGACGTGGACTTTTGCTTCGCGAAGGCTAACCTGAGCTTGATCATCCGAACGCCCATGAAAACATTTGTCATATTGCTCGTTTTTTTCTTCGGGCTGAAAATTTCACCCGCACACGCGACTCTATTTTTTTACACCGACCAATTGGTGAATGGTTTTCAAGATTGGAGCTGGGCAGCGCGCAGTCTGACCAACACGACCCCGGTTTACTCTGGAACGAAATCAATTCGCGTTACCGCAAATTTCTGGGAAGCATTTTCCGTTTATCATCCGCCGTTTAACACGACGCCTTATTCCAATTTCACATTTTGGGTTCATGGCGGCAGTGGCGGTCAGCAATTGCAGGTCGTGGCGCGCGTCAACAATCAGGATCAGTCCGCGTTCGTTTTGCCGCAGCCGCTCTCCAGTTCGTGGCAGCAGATTGTGGTTCCGCTCGCTGTGTTGGGAGCCGCTAACAAAACAAATTGCGAAAGATTTACGATTCAACTCCGAAGCGGCGGAACGGCAAACATTTTCTATTTAGATGACTTACAATTGACGTCCGCCGCCGCCCCGGAGTTGGTGAAAATCGGCGTGGACGCTGCCCAACCTTTGCGAACCGTTGATCCACGTTTCTTCGCTGTGAACACCGCCATCTGGGACAATCATTTTGACGGTGCCAGCACTTCAAATTTATTGAAGGAAATGGGATGCCTGACGCTTCGATTTCCGGGCGGCTCGTTGTCGGACGAATATCATTGGGCCACGGGCACGACTGGAACCAACACCTGGCAATGGACGACGAGCTTTGCAGATTTTATGCGCGTCGCCACCAATGCCGCTGCGGAAGTTTTTATCACGGTGAACTACGGAACTGGAACACCCGCCGAAGCCGCCGCCTGGGTGCGCCATGCAAATATCACCAATAAGTGTGGTTTCAAATATTGGGAAATCGGGAACGAGAATTATGGGACGTGGGAAACGGACACGAACAACTTGCCGCACGATCCCTACACTTACGCTGTTCGCGCGAAGGAATTTATTCTCCAGATGAAAGCGGCCGATCCCACCATCAAAGTGGGAGTCGTCGGCGCGACCGGCGAAGATGCTTTTGCGAATAATTCGAATCATCCCGCGACGAACCCGCGCACCGGCGTAGCGCACAACGGTTGGACGCCGGTCATGCTCGCCACGTTGAAGAGTCTCAATGTGACGCCCGACTTTCTGGTGCATCATGTTTATCCAGTTTTCACATTTCAGGAAAGCGACCCGTTGCTGCTCCAGGCTTCCAGCAATTGGGCGGCGGATGCAGTCGATTTGCGTCAACAGATCACTGATTATTTTGGCCCAGGCGGAACGAACATCGAATTGGTTTGCACCGAAAACAACAGCAATTCTGGAGGGCAAGGAAAGCAATCCACCAGTCTGGTGAACGGTCTCTATTTTGCCGACAGCCTCGGCCAAATCATGAAAACAGAATTCAACGCCTTCGTCTGGTGGGATCTGCGGAACGGAACCGATTTTTCCGGGAACATGGATGCGACCCTCTATGGTTGGCGGAATTATGGCGACCTCGGCATGGTCAATGGTCCCAGCACACGGCATCCGCCCTTTTACGCCGCAAAATTGATGCAGCATTTTGCGCGACCTGGCGATTCTGTTCTGAATGTCAGCAGCGATCATTTGTTGCTTTCAGCCTATGCTGCACGGCGCACCAACGGCTCTCTGACACTTTTGATCATCAACAAAAGTCCGACTGCGGCCATCAATGCTCAGTTAACGCTCACAAACTTTTTGCCGTGGACAAACGGAACCGTTCGCTCCTTTGGAATTTCACAGGACGAAGCCGCACGAACCAACGCCGCTTTCGCCGCTCAAGACATCTCGACCAACGATCTAGCAATTTCTACGAACCTCGTTCGAACTTTTCCTCCTTATTCATTGACGCTCGTTAGTTTTCCTCCAACTGCGCTTCGATTGTCGCCTCTCACCAGATCCGAAACCGATTTTACCTTTCAAATCCAAGGCCAACCGCAGACTCGTTACGCGCTGCAGAGCTCAACCAATTTGGTAAGTTGGGTTTCGATTTCCACGAATACGTTGAGCAACGCCGTTCAGAATGTTACAAAAGTGATTTCGCCTGATTCGCCAGAAACTTTTTGGCGAACAGTGTGGATTCCTTAGCTCGCGCTTCCAGATGCACCCAACCAAAGGTTTCCTCTGAGAATAAACTTGCCGCTCAGGCGAACCCGTGCGAATAACTTTCGCGCTGTTTGGAGGAATTCTGAGGGGAAAATGCTCGTGCCCTTTGGCTCTTACACGCAGAACAATCATGGTTGGAGAGATGGCTGAGTGGTTTAAGGCACACGCCTGGAAAGCGTGCGTAGGTAACACTACCGGGGGTTCGAATCCCCCTCTCTCCGCCAGTGTTTCGCGTTTGCCAACCAATTCCCTTCGCCATCACCATCAATCACGCAAATGAAGTTTTCTGACAGAATGTCCCAATGAAGTTAAAATGCGCTGGAGGATGATTACCGGTTCTCGCGGAACGTTCAGTCAAATTCATCTGCCACAAACTCGCGATCTTTTCTGAGTTGGGCAACGGTCTCCTCCAATGGGGTCGTTTTGAGTTTACTCTTAGCGATAAAAAAACTTCCCACAGCGAGGATGATAAAGAATCCGCTGAATCCAGCCAGCACAGCCAGCGCCTGACTCCACAAAGCAAAGACAACCGTCGCCATGATTGCGACGAGCGCCAGAAAACTCAGGAACGCTAAAATCGCGCCCAGAGCGACAATAGCCATCGCGCGGCCTTTCAATTCATTCAATTCGACGATCAGCAATTCGAACCGACTTTCGAAAACCGCCAATGCCACACTCAACACACGGCGCACAGACCCAAACAAGCCTCCAGAATCCTCTTCAACTTCAATTTGCTCCTGTCGGAATCTTCGCCCCTTAACTGCCTCCATTTCAGATGTTCTCATAATTTTGCATTCCTAGTTTTGAAAACTCTCGGCTTTCTCTGGCGGTGAATCAATCAGGTGCGCGCCTGATTTTCCGCCGCGATTATTGTTACCCACCATTCGGAGAAAGCATGGCGATCCCCAAAACGTTCTGCTCCATTCCAAAATTTTCTGTTCATTCTGCTCATTCTGTAAAACCTTTCTGCCAATGGCCGCCGAAGCGCAACTCACTCCGATGATGGCGCAGTATCGCCGCATCAAAAGCGAACTGCCGAAGGACGCGCTCCTGCTATTTCGGCTCGGTGATTTTTACGAAATGTTTTTTGAAGATGCGCAAAGTGGCTCGCAAATTCTCAATGTCTCACTGACCAAACGCGGGATCGTGCCGATGTGCGGCATCCCCTTCCACGCTGCTCCCGGTTACATCGCAAAAATCCTGCGTGCGGGACGCAAGGTTGCCATTTGCGATCAAGTTGAAGAAGCGCGTCCGGGCCAACTGGTCAAACGCGAGGTCACCCAGATTCTTTCGCCCGGAACGCATTTCGATGAACGCCTGCTGGTCGCCGAACGAAATAATTTTCTCGCCGCCATTTCTGCTTCGGGAAAAACTTTTGGACTCGCGCTGATTGATTTGACCACAGGGGATTTCAAAACCACGGAAATCGAAGGCGACGTTGCCTTGCGGGCAGAACTCGATCGGTTGCGTCCGGCGGAAATTATTTATCCGGGCGAAAATCTTTCTCTGCAAACCTTGCTTCACGGCACCGCCATTTGCAGCGGTTACGATGATTGGGTTTTTGCGCCGGAAGCCGCGCAATTCACCGTGCGTGATCATTTCAAAGTCGCGACGCTTGACGGTTTCGGTTTAAAAAATCGCGACGTCGCCATCGGCGCAGCAGGCGCGGCGATTCATTATCTCACGCAACATCTTCGCCGTGACATCGCGAATCTGACGCGCATTTCTTTTTATCAAACTTCCGATTTCCTCACGCTCGACGCCACCACGTTGCGTAATCTGGAAATTCTCGAACCACTCCATCGCGATGCACCGCGCAATACTTGTCTCTACGGCGCGCTCAACCGCACCGTCACGCCGATGGGCGCGCGTCTTCTGCGCAATTGGCTTTCGCAACCGCTTTCTGATTTACACGCAATTCAACAACGCCAGGAAGTTGTTAAATCATGGATCGAAAATTCTTCGTCATTGGAAAATTTCCGCGCCCAACTCAAAGAAGTTCGTGATCTGGAAAGAACAATTGGACGTTTATGTGCTGGAACCGGCAACGCCCGCGACTTGCTCGCGCTAAAAATCGCGCTCGAACAAATCCCATCGCTTAAGGAAATTTTATGCGCGCTTGCCGGAGCGCGGACATCCTGTCCGCGAGTGGAGTCATTAAACGAAGAGATTTTTAAATCATCGGGCAAATCTCCGGAACCGGCGGACAGGATGTCCGGGCTCCTATTTACGTTGGAATCGCAACTTTCCGAATCACCCGATCTCGTCGAACTGATTGGCCGCGCGATTGTGGACGAACCCCCACTTGCATTGAAAGAAGGCGGCTTAATTCGTGAAGGCTTTGATGAAAATCTCGACGAGATTCGCCGCGCCACCACCGACGGCAAAAACTGGATTGCGAAACTGCAACAGGACGAAATCGAGAAAACCGGAATCACGTCGCTAAAAGTGCGATTCAATTCTGTCTTCGGCTACTACATCGAAATCACGCGTTCGAACCTCGATAAAGTTCCGCCGAATTACATCCGCAAACAAACCATCGCAAATGGCGAACGTTTCATCACGCCCGAGTTGAAAGAAATGGAAGGCAAAATACTTGGCGCAGAAGAGCGCAGCGTGAAATTGGAATACGACCTTTTCCTGCGCGTGCGCGAAGAAGTTCTCGGCCAATTGCCGCAGATTCAAACCACGGCTTCGGCGCTCGCGCAACTTGATGTGTCCAGTTCGTTCGCCGAAACCGCGCGGCTCTACGGTTATTGCCAACCGCAAATCGGCAACGAAGGCGTTCTGAAAATTATCGAAGGACGCCACCCCGTTCTCGACCAGGCGTTGACGGAAGAACGGTTTGTTTCCAATGACACGATGCTGGCGAGCCTCGCCACGCTTGGAGTTCCGCCTTCAGGCGGTTCGGTTGGAAATGCAGCGAAGTCGCCTAAAGGCGGAACTCCAAACATTGCTCCACAAATTGCGCTCATCACCGGGCCGAACATGGCGGGCAAAAGCACGTTCATTCGCCAGGTCGCGCTGCTCACGTTGCTTGCGCACACCGGCTCATTTATCCCCGCGAAAGAAGCACGCATCGATTTGGTGGACCGCATTTTCACCCGCATCGGCGCGAGCGATGATCTCGCGCGCGGCCAATCAACTTTCATGGTGGAGATGAGCGAGACCGCAAACATCCTGAACAACGCCACACCGCGCAGCCTCGTGATCCTCGATGAGATCGGACGCGGCACGAGCACGTTCGATGGCTTAAGTCTGGCGTGGAGCATTGTGGAATTCTTGCACAATCAAGTCGGCGCAAAAACGTTGTTCGCGACCCATTACCACGAGCTCACGGAACTATCCGCACGCTTGCCGCGCATCAAAAATTTCAACGTCGCCGTGCGCGAATGGAACGATCAAATCGTTTTCCTGCGAAAAATTGTCGAAGGCGGGACGGATAAAAGTTACGGCATTCAAGTCGCGCGATTAGCCGGTGTGCCCAAACCCGTTCTCGAACGCGCCAAAGAAATTTTGCGCAATCTCGAAGACTCCGAACTCACGCCCGAAGGAAAGGTCCGGCAAACGTCACGTCATCGTGCTGAGCGTGAGAAACTAAAAGACCTCGCGCCACCACCACAGATGGATTTGTTTTCCTGACCTCCTGGATCACTTCGATCGCTTCTGATTGCTTCTTTCGACAGGTCGTTGCGATTGTCGCGGAGCTGACACTCGCGGTGTTTTGGCGCGGATTTCAGTGCGTCCAGCCGAACCTCGCGCATCCCGGGCCGCCGGTTTGTCACGAGTCGTCGAAGGTTTTTTAGTCGGCGTTGTTTTTGTTACAGCTTTGGTTTCTTTTTTCATCGGTGCATCCATGCTAGGAGGCGATTCAACTATCCGCAATGGAGGAGCACCTGATGACGTTGTCGGGTGCTACAGATTTTGTTCGGTCGATTTGTTTTAGCTAATTCGCCCCTTCATTTTTTTCCAACCGAATCAATATATTCCTGCCAAAGTTCGTCACCGCTTTCGTGGTGATCTCGTTGAACAATTCGATTTTGAAAACACCTTCGCGCATTGCGTGATTCAATTTCCTGCGACATCTGGCTTTGTTGGAATATTCAGACGCGATTCTCTTAATCAAACGACGGAAAAAGGTGTTGCCGCATTTCGGATTTAAGTATGGAATTTCAATTCGATTCCCCGAGTTGGTGAAGGGCGGATGGAGCTGGAGCTGGAGCTGAATCCAAACCAGCCGTTCCATCTTAAATATTTATGCGAATGAAAATCCTCTCTCACAAAAGTTTTTGCGCGATCACCTTGGCAACTGTTTTCTTATTTTCATCGCATGCAGTCGGCGGCGACGAACAATGGGATGATCGGTTTGGCCAGCCGGGAGTCGCGCCGTTGTCGCTCGCGGTGATCGACAATGAGTTGTATGCGGGAGGTAATTTCACAAAAGCAGGCGAAATCCCGGCGACTGGAATCGCGAAATGGAACGGCACCCGCTGGTCGTCGGTGGGAGCTGGTTTCACGAATGCGACAGGTCTTGCCTGGGTTCATGCGCTGGCCGTGAAGGACGGCAATCTTTACGCTGGCGGACTTTTTACCAAGGCTGGTGATGTCGCCGTCAATAGCATCGCCCGATGGAATGGCACGGAATGGTCCGCGCTGGGATCGGGTGTGAATGGCACGATTCACGCCGTAGCCGTGAGCGGAAGCAATGTCTATGTGGGCGGAAGTTTCACAATCGGCGGCAACGTGAATGCAACAAATATCGCCTGGTGGAACGGAACAAATTGGTCGGCACTGGCTACGAATATGACCCGCCAGTTTGGTACACCCATCGTTAAGGCAATCGCCGTTGTGAACGACGATGTTTATGTGGGCGGAAATTTCACGTCCATCAATGGAGCGAGTTTCACCAACCTCGCCCGATGGAATGGCGGCGGTTGGTTTGCCGTTGGAGGCGGCGTTGGGACTGGCTCACATTTGGTTAACTCGCTCACGTTGTTTGACGGCGATCTGTTCGTAGGCGGTTCTTTCACAACAGCCGGAAGCGTGAATGCCCAAAACATTGCGCGATGGAACGGTGTTAATTGGTTTCCTCTCGGGAATGGAACGGGTTCCACCGTTCAATGTTTGGCCAGCAACGGAGGCTATCTTTATGCTGGCGGATTTTTTACGACCGTCGATGGACAGAACGCGAATCGCATTGCCAGATGGGATGGAGCCAATTGGTTCGCCATCAAACCAGGCATTGATCCCAGCTCGACCGGCGCAGCCAATGCGCTCGCTTTCCTCGCCACCAATCTTTTTGTGGGCGGAAATTTTGTCAAAGTCGCCGGCTTGACGGTGAACGGCGTGGCGAAATGGGACGGCACTCTTTGGACCGCATTGGGCGGCGGATTGAATTCTTTTGCCGACGTGCGGGCGATCACGGTCACGGGCACGAATGCTTTCGTTGGAGGTTCATTCACTCAGGCCGGACAAGTCCTAGCGACCAATGTCGCAAGATGGGATGGCGCGCGTTGGTGGCCGCTCGGCACCGGAGTCAGTGGAATCGTTTACGCCTTGGGATCGAATGACAGTAATGTTTATGCGGGCGGCACATTCACAATTGCTGGTGGAATCAGCGCGACCAATATCGCGAAATGGGATGGAACTAGTTGGTCTGCGTTGGGAAGCGGAGTGAACAATACAGTCAATGCCATCGCAGTCAGTGGTCATCATGTTTATGCAGGCGGCGTATTCACAACGGCTGGAGGAATCCCGGCGAACCGTGTCGCGCGCTGGGACGGAACAAATTGGTCCGCTCTTGGTTCCGGCGTGGGCGCAACGGTCAACGCTTTGGCCGTCAGCGCCAATGATCTTTACGTCGGTGGAAGTTTTACGACTGCGGGAGGCAGCGCCGCAAACCGGGTTGCGCGATGGGATGGAGCCAATTGGCACACATTGGGGGTTGGCGTGGGCACCGCCGTTTCCGCGTTGGCGATCAATGGAACTGATCTGTATGCGGGCGGGAGTTTTACACAGGCAGGCGGCGCTCCGGCAAGCCGCGTGGCCAAATGGAATGGAAACGCGTGGTCGCCACTAGGAACCGGCGTGAACAATTTTGTACTAAGTTTATTCCTCAGTTCAGGAAATCTCTACGCCTGCGGCACGTTCAGCCAAGCGGGAGGAACCAATGCGGCGCGTGTCGCGAGATGGAACGGAACCGATTGGGAACCTCTCGGAAGCGGCCTGAATAACACCGCATCAGCCATCGCGGTGATGACTACAAATGTTTACGTGGGTGGAATTTTTTCCGCAACGGGAGGAAAACCCTCGTGGTATTTCGGAATCTGGCATCCACCGGTCCCGATTTTAGATGCGTTCTTTCTACCGGGTGGCGATCTCGTCATCCAATGGAACAGTGAACCCAATCAATCTTATCGACTCCTCTCCGCCACCGATCTATCGCAACCTTTCCTACCGATTGGCGGCGTCATTGTTTCCGCTGGAACAAACAGCCTTGTCACGAATACCACCGCAGGAAACACCGCGCGTTTTTTCCGCATCGAACAGGTGCAACCGTAAATTAATCAATTCGCCCCATCCACAATCTGACAAGGCAAAGGCGTCATTTCATGGCCGGACTTCTCCTTGTATTTGGCAGCCATGTGTTTGCTGAAATCTTCGATGGCATCGCGCTTGATCAAGTTGATCGTCGCGCCGCCGAAACCACCGCCGGTCAAACGCGCCCCCAAGGTCGCAGGATGTTCCCGCGCAATTTCCACGAGGAGATCGAGTTCCTTTGTGCTGTTGCCAAAATAATCGCGGGAACTTTCGTGACTTTGAAACATGTATTGGCCGAACTGCGCAAAATCATCCTCGCGCAACGCTTTCGCTCCAAAAATCACGCGCTGGATTTCGCCGACGATGTGATAGGCGCATTGATATTCGCGCTCAGTCAATTTGGATTTGTGGTCCGCGAGCATTTTGGAATCAACCGCGCGCAAGGCTTTCACGCCAATTTTTTTGGCCGCGCTTTCGCACATCTGGCGCAACTCATTGTATTCCCCGCCGACGAGCGAATGTTTCACGCCGGAATTGCAAATGAGGATGGCAATTTCGCCGAACATCGGGACGTGATCGACGCTCAATTGCTGGCAATCGATTTCGAGCGCGTGAAATTGTTTTCCGAATAGCGACGAAATCTGATCGAGAATCCCGCTTTGTACCCCGACGTACTGGTTTTCCGCGCGCTGGCAGAGGCGGGCGAGATTCAGTTTTTCATCGAGGCGAAGATCACGCAGCTGCCCTTTGCTGTCACGCGTTGGAGGAACGGTTGAACCAGTTTCCGTGACCGTAAATGGATACAACTGACGAACGGTCAAGGCCGTGGCGACTTCGAGCGCAGCGGAACTGCTCATGCCTGCGCCCATCGGAACGGTGCCGTGAATCGCCGCGCTAAACCCGCCGAAGTGTGCGCCATGTTTGCGAAGCTGTTCCAAAACGCCTTTGACATAATCAGCCCAAGGAGACGCGGGGTTTTTCTTCAATTCGCTGAGTGAAAACTTCTCCTTTTCTGGAAACGCGGAGGAAGCGAGTTCGATGTAGCCATCGCTGCGGGGCGAGGACGCAATGAAGATATATTTATCAACCGCCAAAGACATGACGAGTCCCTGATTATAATCAGTGTGATTGCCGAGCAGCTCGAGACGGCCCGGTGCTTTGACCACATGCGTCGGCGTGTAACCAAATTTCTCTTTAAAAAGGTTTTGCGTCTTTAAAACGTCCTTTTCCAGATTCCCGTTTTTCATGTGTTCAGTTATTTGCCACAGCTCGGGTAGTTGGTCACTTTAGATTTTGGAAAAAAATGGATTCTCACCTGAATTCTCGATTTTGCGAATGGACACCACCGAAGATTGGCGATTCACAACAAGCGTTAAGAAAGGAGGTTACATCAAATTATTGTCTTGTTTATAGACTGTCTCAAATCGGCACAAAACCCGCTAATAGCTACTCGTGAAGTTAAACTTGAGAACAGTAAATATGAAAAGAATCTATCTGTTGGCGACATTGGCGTTGCTGAATGCGAGTTCGCCAGCCTTTGCGATTAGTTACAGCGTTTCAACGGTCAACGGCTATGGGCCTTATCAAACCGGGGTCGGTGGAGAATTCACTCTCCGGACCAGCGATGCTTTCATGAACAGCCTTGCGGATGGATATGGCAACGAAGCGAAAAATCAGGTCGCGGGCTACACCACTTTTCAGACCTTCTGCGTCGAAGGAAACGAACATATTTATGCGAATACGGCATATGACGTCATGTTGAGCGATCGCACCACGGGAGGAATTCTTTTGACGAAAGGCGCTGCTTACCTTTATTCGCAGTTCGCTCAGGGAAGTTTGACCGGCTATAACTACGGTGCTGGCCGATCCACCACTGCGGGCCAGCTCCAGAATACTTTTTGGGCTTTGATGGGAAATCAAGTGGGCCAAACCTTCAATCCGGCCAACCCATTTCAATCGCTGCTCGTAACGCAATTCGGTGATTGGACGATGGCTAACCAGGCCGCCGATGCTGGCGAATATGGCGTGTATGTCCTCAATATGTGGGCGTCCGGTCACGTCGATGAATCCGCTTTCGGACGTCAGGATCAACTGGTGTGGTTGGCGGGAGTTGAGGGTGGTTCAAGTGTGCCGGATGCTGGGAATAGCCTGTTATTGCTGGCGTTTTCAGCCGGTGCTTTGCTTCTGATCTCCCGTCAATCGTCAGTTGCGCTGCTCGCACAATCGGCGCGAATGGTGAAAATCAAAGCGCAGAAACGTTAGGAAGTTTCGGTGGAATCGAACGAGGTGGCGTGTTTTCAGGTGTCGTTCTTATAAATTGGATACTCGACCACAGCGACCACAGCCATGCGCCCAGACAAAGCGCGAACCCACCCGCACCAATCCACCAATAATCAAATCTCGATTCGTTGAACTGTTCGGTGGAAACGCTCATATCGAACAACAATTGCGTCTGGCGAAAAATGAACCAGCAGAGATAGCCCATCGTTATGAAAAATCCCGCCAGCATGACGCCCGCTTGAGCGTAGCCGATCTTCTGGCCACCAAAAATGGTTCCCAATCCTGGGAAAGCCAATTGATTCACCATCGCGCATCGCCACGCGTCAGAACTATTTCGAGGCGGATGGATGAAACTGAACATTCCTTATTCTTTCAACGAACGCCCCTGGTCGTCCGTGGTGATGGTGGTTCCGCAGATGATTAAGATGCCTTCAATGAACCCCCAAATTGCCCCGAATCCGCACGTCACCAGTGTCACAAGAATTTGAACGACGCCGATTGTGGTGTAGCCGAGATAAAAGCGATGCACCCCGATGCCGCCGAGAAAAATCCCCAGCAAACCAGCCGCGAGCTTTGATTTGCGATCGTCGCCTGCGCCCAACACAGGAGGTGCGGCGTAAGGATTCAGAGGC
>JBBQAX010000051.1:0-18100 GCA_038316905.1 Verrucomicrobiota bacterium
GTCACAACGTTTTCGTCCTTGGACACGGAGTCGCCTTCGTTCTTCAGCCAATCTCCAATCTCCACCTCGGTAATCGACTCGCCCACGTTTGGAATTTTAAGTTCTACAGCCATAATCAAAATTTGAATGCTTCGGTTAAAATATGTTGTTGCTCGGATTTGTGACGACTGGCTGAGCCGGTTGCTGGACTTGCCGAACTTTCGCGGCAAAGGACTTCAAAAGGAAATCGTCCAAACAATTTTTCGCCCAGCATGACCCGCAGGAACCGCCACGCGCCCATGTTTTCCGGTTCTTCCTGCACCCAGAATACGGGTGTGTTATCGGGAATATCCGCCAGCGTCGATTGCAGAATTTCTTTTTTGAACGGATAAAGCTGTTCCAACCGAAATAACGCCACGTCCGTGCGCTTCATTTCCTCGCGTTGCTTTTGCAGTTCGTAAAATATTTTCCCGGTGCAAAGCAGAACGCGTTTGGTTTCTTTCCCGAATTTTTGTGAATCGGGAATCACGTGCTGGAAACTCCCCTGCTCCAATTCTTCCAGCGTTGAAACGGCTTGCGGATGACGCAACAAACTTTTCGGCGTCATCACCACCAATGGTTTGCGCCAGGGCGAAATCATTTGTCGGCGCAGACAATGAAAATACTGGGCAGGCGTCGTAGGATAAACGATTTGGATGTTATCCTCCGCCGCCGATTGCAAAAAGCGTTCGAGCCGCGCGCTGGAGTGTTCCGGTCCCATGCCTTCGAAACCGTGCGGCAGCAACAGGACGAGTCCGGAAAGTCGCCGCCATTTGTCTTCGGCGCTGATGATGAATTGATCAATGATGACTTGCGCAGCGTTCACGAAATCACCGAACTGCGCCTCCCATAAAATCAGGCCGTCGGGATAATCGAGACTGTAACCGTAATCGAATCCCAGCACGCCATTTTCTGAAAGCGGGCTGTTGATAATTTCCACGCGCGCTTGTGCCGCCGACAAATTTTGGAGCGGGATGTAGCGATGTCCATCTTCGTAATCGCTCAGAATGGAATGACGTTGGGTGAAGGTTCCACGACCGCTGTCTTGTCCACTCAGGCGAATGCGAAATCCTTCTGTGGCCAAAGACGCAAACGCCAGCGCTTCGGCTGCGGACCAATCCAGGGGCTTTTTTCCGGCGGACATTTCGCGGCGCGATTCCAAAAATTTTTCGATCTTCGGATGGGGATGAAAGTCGGTTGGCAGCTCTGTTTGTTTGAGGAGCAATGCGGAAAGATCTTTCACGCTTAAACCGGTTTTGACGTCGGCGATGCTTGCGAAATCTCCGCCGAAATATTTTCCGCGACTCCAGATTCCTCGAAGCGGCTCGGTCAGCGGTTTGTAATTTTCGCTGCGAGATTCTGACAATTCGCGTTCCAGAACTTCGCGGCGCACTTCCGCAATTTTGTCAGCTTCTTCGCGAGAAATTCCATTCAGCTTCAGCAGATGTTCCAGATAGCCTTCGCGCACTGGTTTCCGTTTTTCGATGGCGCGATACAACGTCGGTTGGGTGAAAGAAGGCTCGTCGGATTCGTTGTGGCCGAGGCGACGATAGCCCCACATGTCAATCACCACGTCGCGCTTGAAGGTGATGCGGAAATCCATCGCGAGCTGAACGACTTGCGCGACGGCTTCGGGATCTTCGCCGTTCACGTGGAAGATTGGGATCTGCAACATCTTCGCAACATCGGTTGCGTAATAACTGGAACGCGCTTCGTTAGGTGAAGTCGTAAAACCAATTTGATTGTTCAGGATGACATGCAGCGTTCCGCCCGTGGAATAGCCCGCCAACTCGCTCAAATTTAATGTTTCCTGAACCACGCCTTCGCCCGCGAATGCCGCATCGCCATGGATAATCAGCCCCATGCATTGCACTTTTTCCGTGTCGCCAACCCGATCTTGTTTGGCGCGGACCCGCCCAAGCGCGACGGGACTCACAAATTCCAGATGGCTTGGATTGAAACAGAGCGAAAGATGAATGGTTTTTCCCGCCAACGTTTTCCAATCGCCGCTGTAGCCGAGATGATATTTCACATCGCCCGCCGCGCGGCGCTTGATATCCGTGTCTGCAAATTCGCGAAAAATCTGGCGCGGACTTTTGCCGATAATATTCGCCAGCACGCTGAGACGTCCACGATGGGCCATGCCGAAAACGATTTCTTTGACTCCATGTTCACCGGCTTTCTCAATGGCAAGATCGAGCAACGGAATCAGACTTTCGCACCCTTCGAGCGAAAAGCTTTTTGCGCCGATGAATTTCTTGTGAATGAATTCCTCAAAGGTAACAGCGTCGGTTAAGCGCGTAAAAATTCGGAGCTGCTCCTCGCGACTGAGTTCCAAATGATTCTCGGTCGCTTCCATCCGTTTCTGCAACCAACGGCGCACTGCGAGATCGTCGATGTGCATGTATTCCACGCCGATGGAACGACAATAAGTGTTGTGCAACTGCTCGATCAGTTCGCGCAACTTCATGGAGCCATCCGCCTGGAAGGTGTCCGTGGCAACGACTTTTTCCAGGTCTGCTTCCGTGATTCCGAGCTGCGACGGATCGAGATCGGAAATGGAGGGGCGCGGAGTTCCAAGCGGATCGAGCTCGGCGACCATGTGACCTCGCCCTCGGTAATTCCGAATCAATTGGTTAACCTTATCCTGGAGATGCGCCGCCTCGGAAAGTTCGATGGCCGTTCGCTTTTCGCTGCGGAAAGCGGATTGCGAATTGAAAATGGAGGCAGGCCGAAACGATGGACCCGTTCGAGGCCTCACTACTTCGCCATTGGGCATTTCTGAAAAATAACGGCGCCAGTCGCCAGGGACCAAATCCGGATTCTCCAGATAGTTGGCGTAAAGCTCTTCGACGAAGGCCAAGTTTAAGCTGCTCGGAATTTGTTTTGATGAATTCATCCGTAATTAAAATTTAAATTCAAACTATCGACTGGCAACTCAAAGTCAAAGAAGGCGTTATTCACAACCTCATTCGCAGTAGCAACTAATTTGGTTGCCGCCCCCGATTCGTAAACCTATTTTCTTTAAGGAAAGCCGGTAGCCACCTTCAAAACCTCTTATGAAAAAGAAAAAGGAAATCGCTTTTACATTGATCGAGTTGCTGGTGGTTATCGCTATTATCGCGATTCTCGCGGGATTGTTGTTGCCAGTGCTGGCATCAGCCAAGGAAAAGTCCAAACGCGCTGCCTGCAAGAGCAACATGCGACAAGCCATTCTCGCGATGCACATGTATGGAAATGATAATCGTGAAAAGGTTGTTCCCGGCCAGATAACCAGTCCGTTGCCACCTGGCATTCCATTCGGATTTCCAGTGTGGGATTTACCAACCTGGTTCAATATTCGGGAAATCAGAAAATTTTGGATTGCGCCAACATAAACTTTGGTGGCCAGACGCGCTACACCGCGGCGTATGGCTATATTATCGGCTACAATTATCTCGGCGATGCGGTATTGCCTCCGGGTCCCTATTTTTGGCATTCACCTAAGAAACTCTCCGAAGCAGGAACCAATGTCATTCTAGCGGATGCCAACCACTGGGGCACGGATGGGTTCAAAATTGCGCCCCATTCCAAACGCGGCGGAGTGATTGAAACTGTCGCTGGCAAGCCGACCTCGTTCACTCGCACTTTGCCAGGGGTCACCGCAAGAGACATTGGAGCTGAGGGCGGCAACGTGGGTTACCTGGACGGATCGGTTATTTGGAAACCAATTGCGAAGATGGCGACCAATCGTGCTTTTTCCAGCACGTTCTATCTTGGAAATTGGTGAGCCTTGAAAAATTGTGTGAGCGTAGTCTCAAACACTTGCTGCCAAAATTCCTTCTGATATTTTCCTGCCCAATGCTTAAATCCGTTTTCTGTTTAGTTGTTGCTGCAGGCGCCCTCACTTGTTCGGCCGCAGACCTCGCGTTTGACTTCGCCCGATTTTCGTCCAACTCGTCTCCCACGGGATTTGTCAGCACGGTGAGTGGTCAGGGGCAGCCCGGCGTTTGGAGGATTGTCCAGGATGAAGTCCCCTCCGCGTTCGAGCCGCTCTCTCAACGAGCGCCGGAGTCCGGCAAACGTTCCGTGCTCGCTCAATTATCTCAGGAGACCACGGACGAGCATTTCCCCGTGCTGATTTACGCCAAAGAAACCTTTGGCGATTTCAAGTTAACGACACGCTTCAAGTGTGTGAGTGGTTCCGTTGAACAAATGGCGGGGATCGCTTTTCGCATTCAGGATGAAAAAAATTTCTATGTGGTTCGCGCCAGTGCCCTTGGCAATACCTTTCGTTTTTACAAAGTGGTGAATGGGGAGCGTTCGGTGCCGATTGGCCCGCAAGTCGAGATTCCAGGTGGCGTCTGGCATGAGCTGTCCGTTGAGTGCAAGGGGAACCAGATTCGTTGCGCGCTAAATGGCAAGGAGTTGATTCCAATGCTTACCGATAATTCATTTTCCGCAGGCAAAATCGGGTTCTGGACCAAATCGGATGCCGTCAGCTATTTCGTGGATACAAAAATCAATTTCACACCGCGCGTTCCCCTGGCTCAGGTGATCCTGAACGACATGATGGCCCGCCATCCGCGATTGATTGGTTTGAAGCTATTCAGTCGCAATGATGAAAATGAAATCCGCCTCGTCGCGAGCAATGATCAGAAACAGATTGGCGAACTGGGTGCCGACGCGGAAGAAAAGGTGATCACAACGAGCCAAACCTATTACGCGAAAGCAAAAGAAAGCGTCTCCGTGATCATGCCTTTACGTGATCGAAACGGTGAAACCATAGCGGCTCTGCGAGTCATCCTGAAACCGTTTCCCGGCCAAACCCAACTCAACGCGCATGCCCGCGCACTACCAATTGTGAAAGCGATTGAGGAACGGATTATCTCCACTAAAGATCTGAGGCAGTAGTTTTGGTCAGTTAATTTGGATAATTCGGCTCGGGCTTCAAGCAAAGAGACCAATAGTGGTGAGCCGCCTTGATCATTTCCTGAAGTTCATCGAAGTTCGAAGGCTTAACCATGTAAGAATTCGCCCCAAGTCCATAGGCTTTGATCACATCCGCGTTAATTTTGGAGGATGTTAAAACCAGCGTAGGAATTACACGATACTGAGGATGTTCCTGCAACCATTGCAAAACTTCCAATCCTCCTCGGCGAGGCATTTTCAAATCGAGCATGATCACTTTCGGAAACGGGTAGGCGTCACGATCTTTGTATCTGCCGACACCGCCAAGATACGCGATGGCTTCCTCCCCATCCTCCATCACACTGACCGGGTTATTGATTCCGTTTTTGGTCAATGCCCGCTTTAAAAACAAAACGTCATTGGGATCATCCTCGACCAGTAAAATTGTATAATTATCAGTCATACGTAAGCCTGTGACGAGACTACCGCGGCGAAATTGCGGGAAAAACAGGCACAACCCTTAATTTCTTTGAGCCATTCGCTTAATGCCATCGCGCGTTCAATTTCCCGTTGCTGGTTTCCTTCAAAATACATTCAGTAAAGGCCTCTTGTCAGAAAATATATTTCTGCGAATTTGATTTATGAATGCAGGCGAAAAATAATCTAACAATCTATGCCCGACCAAGCTCAAAAAAATAGACCGATGACTCCCAGCCCCAGCGGTGGAGGAGATGGACCGAGTTCGCCCAAAGTGGAAAAACCAAATACGGAGGAACTTTTGAAGCGCATGCGCAAAGTTGATCCGGACCAGGCCAAACGCTATCGGCAACGAACCGGCCAATGAATCCAAAACACTCGATCGCGGGAGATTTTTTATCGCTGTTGAACGAGCATAAACTCTCATCTTTTCGTGCAGACAGCACCGCGGCTGCTCCGGTGGAAACACAGGCAACCACGGTGTTTGCATTCCACTTTGCTGAAGGAATTTTAATGGCTGGAGATCGCCGTGCAACGGCGGGAAACGTAATCGTCACCGACCGCGTGGACAAAGTCATTGAGATCGACGCCACCTCGTTACTCGCCATTGCTGGAGTTCCTGCGACTGCATTTGAAATGGCGCGCGTTCTGCAAACGTCTTTTGAATATTATCGCCGGAGCCAGCTTCAACCGTTGAGTCTCTCCGCCAAAGTGCGCGCGCTTGCCCGATTGCTCCGCGACAATTTGCCGATGACGATGCAAGGCGTTGGAATCGTCGTTCCACTTTTTGCGGGATTGGATCAAACCAGTTCTCCCGCGAAACCGCAGGTGTATTTCTACGATCCGCTCGGGGCGCAATTTCAGGCGGTGGGTTATGCGGCATCCGGTTCGGGCTCGGGAACCATTCGCAGCATTTTGAGTTTTCAAGAACGCCATGGCAACCCGCGCCCGTCTGAAATGAAGTTGGACGAAGCGGTTCAGTTCGCACTGCGTTTGTTGATGACGGCCTCTGAATTTGATTCCGCCACGGGCGGCGTGAATCCGGCAACGGAAACATTTGCGACCATAAAACTTTTGCGTTCGACGGGCGTCGAAACCGTCACCGAACAACAACAGAAGGATTTTTTAAAATCTTAATCTTACTCCTACTCTTAATCCGCTAAGGGCGTGAGAGGATGATTAAGAGGAGGAGTAAGATTAAGAACGGGAAAACGGAAAACGTCATGACAGAAGAACCGTATCGTTGGCTGGAGGCGGTGGGAAACCGCCGTGAATATGTTCGCGAACAACTCAAAGGCGGCTCGCCGGTTTTTGCGGCAAGTTTGCCGGATGGGATACTTCTGCTCGGCGTTGGCGGCGGGCAATCCAAAGTCTTTGAATTGTTCGATCGCCACGCGCTTGCTGGTCTCGGACATCCAGCGGACATCGAGAAAATTCGCCAGACTGCAATTGACGCCGCGCACATGGAAGCCTTCACGCGCGCTCCTGAAGACGTCAGTCTCCGTCGCCTCGTCAGCTTTGGTTTAAGTCCGCAATTGAAAACCAATTTCGAGCAAATCTTCAGCGCCCCATTTTTGGTCGAACTGCTTCTCGCCGAAATCGGTGCCACACCTGAAACTGACTTGTTTTTTCGACTCCACTTTGACGGCTCGTTCGAAACTCAGAACGGCGGAATCGCAATTGTCGCCAGTCAAACCGATGCAGAACCGGCAGCGCACAAGTGGCTTGATGAAGTTATCAAAGGTAAAACTTCGCGCGCTGAAGTTGCAGACATTCTCTTGCAAGCGTGGTGGTGTTTGGCCGCGAACAAATCTTTTGAAACCGTTCCCTCCGATCAGGAACGCCGCGCTGGCTGGCGTGAGGCGGTCAAAGGAAAGACGGTGGAACTCGGTTGGCTTTCGCGAAACACGTCGCGACTCGCGCGTTACGAACCGTTGACCCTTGCGCAAATAAATTTGTAGCGGAATTTGTTTTAAGAGTGGAACCACGAATAAACACGAAGGAAGGTAGCCGCGCTCGCTAGAGCGTGGAGTCAGTTTGAACGCCACGCTCTAGCGGCTACGAGGGTTTCCGAAACGGCAATGGAATGATCGCTTAAGAATCCGGTTTGCATTTGTGTTAATTCGTGTCCATTCGTGGTTGAATTGAAATCTCAAGGAGGTTTATGAATCGCGTCGTTGGTCTCGAAACAGAATATGGCTGTCTAACAAACGATCTTCCCGGCACTCCCAGCGCCGTGACGCGCGTGCGTGATTGGATTTTTCGCGAACAACGCTTCGGCCTCATCGACGTGCATCAACGTGACTGGGACGAACCAGCGGGCAATGGTGGTTTTCTTTTCAACGGCGGACGCGCCTACATCGACATGGGCCATCTGGAATATTGTACGCCCGAGTGCATGTCGCTCATCGATATTCTTCGTTACGATTCCGCTGGCGACGCCATTTTGCTTCAGGCTTTGAAGGAACTAAAACTGGAGCGCGACGTTAGTTTCATCCGCAACAATATCGATCATTACTCTGGCGCAACCTTTGGCTGCCACGAAAATTATCTCGTGCGCCGTTCCGCGCCGCTCACTGAAACCAACGTCCATTCGTTGCTGGCTTTCTTAACGTTACGACTGCTTTACGTCAGCGCAGGACGCGTCGGTGCAACTCTCGCAGCCGAATCGCGCGGTGAATTTTCCCGACCCGGAGCGGATGACGTTTTTCAAATCAGCCAGCGCGCGGATTACATCAACAATGATTTGTTTGAATGGGTGCAATTCAATCGCGCGATCATCAATACCCGCGACGAACCACTCGCGGATGCGCGGAAATATCGACGGCTTCATCTTTTGCACGGGGACACCAATGTTCTGCCCACGACGCTTCTCTTGAAAGTGGGGACAACTTCGCTGGTGCTTGATCTGCTCGAGCTTGATTGCCTTCCGAAAATAATGTTGGCCGATGCCGTGATGACCTTTCGAACGCTCGCTCATCAGTTGAAAGGTCCGTGGCTCGTGCCTTTGGCCGACGGCAAATGCATTGAGGCAATCAGTCTCTTGCGGCAATACCACGATGCGGCGAAAAGCGAATTTCGTGGACGCGACAAGGAAACAGACGACCTCATAAAAATCTGGGGATCCACACTGAACTCTCTCGAAAACAAACCCGAGGAATTGGTCGGCAAAGTCGATTGGATCACAAAACATTGGTTGCTGAGCCAATTCAAAGAGCAGGAAAAAATCGACTGGAGCAATGCGTGGTTGAAATCGCAGGATCTGGAATTTCATCACGTTGATCCCGCGCGAAGTCTCGGTCTGGCGCTCGCGCAAACACCCGCGCCCTGGAAAATTTCTGACGCCGATATTTCTGAGGCGACGCTCACTCCGCCCAAAAACACCCGCGCCCAGGTTCGTTCTCGCGCCATGCACCTGCTGCGCAAACAAAGCATCGAATATTACGTTGATTGGGAAATTATTGGCGCTGACGGCGGCGATTCATTGCATTTGCTGGACCCGTTCGATTCATCGCCGCGCGAAGCGGAAACGTGGAGCAAAGATTTGGGCGACATCAGCCATAAACCTTCTCATCGCAGAAACAAAAATTGGTAAAAGAAAACCATTCTTTTGCCGTTAACATGTTAGATTCACCTCTATGTCGTTACCTGCTCTCATTTTGATTCACGGTTACACCTTTGATCACACGATGTGGGATTTCGTCGTGGCTGAACTCGGGAAGCACACCAAAGTCATCACGCCTGACCTTCCCGGATTCGGTGATAATCCCGTGGAAATTAATGAGCCGTCGATCGACCGAATGGCGGATGACGTCGCCGGTTTATTTGAATTTCATCATCTGTCGCACGCCGTCGTGGCTGGAATGTCGATGGGCGGTTACGTGGCGCTTTCATTTGCTGAACGTCACAAAGCTCAAATCGCCGGACTGGGTTTGATCAGCACTCAAGCTCACGCTGATACGCCCGAAGCTCGGGATGGGCGTCGCGCATTAATTGAAAAGATTCGTTCGAACGGAATCCAACCCGCCATCGACGCCCTGCTCCCAAAATTGTTTACCGAAAAAAAGGGAGGCAATCCTGATCTCGCGAAGTTCGCAACGGAGGGTGCCAAACGCGCCGGTGTTGGAGGACTTTCCTGGGCGCTTCAAGCCATGGCGACGAGGCCAGACCGCAACTCAATGCTTCGCACCTTGCACGTTCCTGCCGTGGTCATTCATGGAGCGGAAGACAGAATCATTCCGGCCGATCGTGCGCGACAAATGTCCGAAAGCATTCCGAATTCAAACTACGTTGAGATCCCAGGCGTCGGCCATGCATCGCCACTCGAAGCGCCGAAAGCAGTCGCAGACGCCCTGCTGGATTTATTGAAACGTTCATCGGATTTTCTTGCCAGCCACCCTCGCCCGCCTCACGAACATCCGCCCGATCGACCTGGTGTGATTTGGGCACCGTCTGAACGCGGCCTTTAATTAACGAGCTGGTCTTTCACATCGTTTCGACTCGGCTCTTCAGCTTCGCCAATTGCTGAGAAGGGTGTGCTTAAAAGTGGGTGAGAATTTTCCATTTGGACTGCGGGGACATGTCCCCGCTTTGGCTACACGGTGGAAAGCGCAGAACGTCTGAACTCGGAACGACCATGCGGTTGCCGTTTGCAGGAAAAGCGACGTCATGCCGTCGCACTCCAAAGTTTTTCCAATCTCACTCAGATTTAATCACAACCTTGAGAAGTGGAACTTTTCACTTTAAACGGGAAACGTTGAACCTTACGTTCTCGCCCATGGAAAAACCTGACCAACTCCGCGAACTTTTTCGAATGCAGCAATCGCTCAATCAACGCATCGGCGTGAACACCGAGAGCATGACCGAGGAGGAAAAAACGAAATGGATTTTGAATTATTGCCGCGCGATGTCCCAGGAGATGGCGGAGTTGACCGACAGCGTCCCGTGGAAATGGTGGGCGAAATATCAAAAGTTCGATGAACAAAACGCGCGCGTTGAGGTCGTGGATTTATTTCATTTTCTCATCAGCATGGCGCAAGTTTTAGGCATGAGCGCGGATGACGTTTTCAATGCCTACATCAAAAAGAACGAGGTGAATTTCCAGCGGCAGGAATCCGGTTACGTGAAAAAAGATCACGAGGATTCAAAGCATATTTAAGCGGAATCCCAATGCCGCTCACTTGTGAACGTTGCACTCCATAATAGCGAAGCGTGGGACGCAAAGGCTAAAAACAGTGATCCCATGGAGCCAACCCGTTATTAAACAAACTGACCCAATGTATATCGCGACGCGCGCGATTAAGCCGGAATGAATTGTTCGGCCAGACGCAGTTTGACAATTGTATAACAGTAACCTACAAAACGTTTATGTCGGCCACGAAACCAATTCCCGTCCGATTCGAAAAGGATTTGCTCCGTTCGCTCGATGAGGGCGCAAGGCGCACGCCTCACAAAAAACAAGAACTGATTCGGATTACCCTTCGCCGGTATTTGCCAACCGTCATCGAGGAAGAATCGATCAAGGAAGGCGGACGCCTCACGAATATCAACCCGTGGCCGAAGTCTGTGCTGAAAAAACTTTATTCCACCCGCGATCGTGATTGGGAAAAAATCGAAGACGCTGCCACTCAGGCTCAAGGCGCTCCAGATTTTGAGGACTGATGAAACCTTTCGATATTTATAATTGGAATTTCCCCGGCGCGGGCGAGCATCCCGCCGTCATTCTTGGGACGGACGAGCGAGTCGCCAACAAACAAAAGATCAATGTTTTACTTTGCACCAGCCAGCGCGCCAACCGCCCAGCCAAAGCCGATGAAGTGTTGCTCAATGGCGCGGACGGATTGGATTGGGAAACGTTGTGCAAATGCGATCTGATTTTTTCCGCGTCCAAAGAACAACTCACGCGCAAACGCGGTTCTGTGACGATGGAGCGCCGCCGCCAGATTGCCGAACGGATCATTCGCGCTCTCGGTTTGGCCGGAATGTGAAATCCTCCTCTTGAGTGACGCCGCTCATTTTTAATGTCTTAAGGTTAATTTTAATACCTATGAAAAAACCCACATCCCCTCTCTCAACCCGTAGCTTCAATCGTGTTCCCGTTTCTTGGAACAAAGAGGTGGAAAATATTCTGATCACGGAAGAGGATTTGGCCGGGCGCGTTAAATCTTTGGCGCAACAGATTGAGAAAGATTACGCAGGCAAAGAAATGGTCATTGTCTCTCTGCTCAACGGCACGGTGATGTTTCTCGCGGATTTGATTCGCAATATCTCTTTGCCGTTGCGCTTAGACTTCATTGGAGTGTCGAGTTACGGCGCGGGAACGGAATCCGGCGATCTGGTTTTCACGAAGGAATTGCGCCTGGATGTTCACGGTCGCGACGTGTTGCTGGTGGATGACATTCTCGACACGGGGCGGACGCTTTCACGCGTGTTGACCAAATTACGAAAGCTCAAACCGCACGAAATTAAAACCTGCGTGTTACTCGACAAACCGGATCGACGCGTGGAAAAAGTCGAGGCGGATTACGTCGGGTTTACGATTCCAAATAAATTTGTGGTTGGGTACGGGCTGGATTACGCAGAGCGCTATCGCAATTTGCCGTTCGTTGGTGTGTTGAAACCAGAGATGTATCAGAGCAAGGAATGAAGACGAACATCGAACATTCAACATCCAACCCTGAACATCGAATGGCGGACCCCGCCACATTCAGCGTTCGATGTTTCCTTTTCTCCTCCTGCTAAAATCCCATGCGTGTCACCGTCCATTTTTATTCCTACTTCAAGGAATTGACTGGTTGTGACCAAACCTCTGAGGAACTCACTGCTGAAAGCACGATTGCTGACCTACAAAAACAGCTCATTGTGAAATTTCCAAAACTCGAGTCGATGAAGAATTCGACTCTGATTGCCGTGGACGTTGAATATCAGACCAAGGATTACGTCCTCCGGGATGACGATGAAGTTTCCCTGTTTCCACCCGTGCAAGGAGGCTGAATGAAATTGCGATTCACGATCCACGATTCACGCACTGGAGGATTCTTATGATTCGCAAACTAATTATCACTCCGCAGCCCATCGACGAAGCCGGGTTGATTTCCGAGCGCAAAATGTCTTTTGGCATGGGCGCGGCCATTTATTTCGCTGGCGTGGTTCGGGAACTGGAAGGCGCAGAAAAGATCACTGCTATCGATTACGAAAGCTTTCACAAAATGGCGGAGTACCAGTTCAATCTCCTCTTCGACGAAATGGAAAAGCGCTGGCCGATTGAATCCGTGCGTTTAATTCATCGCGTCGGTTTGGTGAAGGTGGGTGAACCATCGCTCTGGATTGAAATTATCGCGCCACACCGAGGAGAAGCTTTCGCGGCATGCCAGTGGCTCATTGACGAAATGAAACGCGTGGTTCCCATTTGGAAAAAACCATTGCCATAGCTTGAGTTTACAAAACCGCGTTCTGCATCATTTACGAGCTGGCAATCAACTCGTCGCCAACTTTGAACTTTGAAGTTCGCACACTGCCGCCTATAAAACGTGCATGTTGCCGCGTTTTATTGCTGATGGCGGGCCGATGATCTGGGTCATTCTCACGATCAGCGCCGCCGCTGTCGCTGTGTTCATCGAAAGGATGCTGCACTATCATCGCGCCCAAATTAATTCCACCGAGTTTCTCAATGGCGTTCGCAACGTGCTCAAGCGCGATAACGTGGTCGAAGCGCTCGCCATTTGTGACGCCACGCCCGGACCCGTTCCGCGCCTCGTCAAGGTCGCCATTCTCAATCGTGACCGAGGCCGCGAAGGTGTTCGGGAAGCGTTGGACGATGCCGGATCGCTCGAAGTTCCTCGTCTGGAAGAAAAACTAAATTTACTCGCGACCATTGCACAGATCGCGCCGCTCGTCGGCTTGCTCGGAACCGCCATGGGTTTTATCCACATATTTGGAGTGATCGAGGATGCTGGATTACAAGCGCATGTCGGCCAACTTTCGCGTGGCGTTTGGCAAGCGTTAATTTGCACTGCAGCGGGACTCGCGGTCGCGATTCCGAGTTACGCGGCCTATAATTATCTGGTGAGCCGCGTCAATTCCATCGTGTTGGACATGGAACAGGTTTCCACAGAAATCCTTAACATCGTCAGCGAACCTGCGGCCATGCGTACAACATGAGGTTCCATCGCACCGCAAAAATCTTTCGTGGTCGTGTTGATGCTGCTCCGCTGGCAGGTATTTTCTTTCTGCTGCTTATTTTCCTGTTGATGGCCTCTCTGGTTTACACGCCCGGAGTATCGGTGACGATCTCTCCGACTGCGCTCACGCCTCCACCGATTGAAACCTATTCCAGCACCGCTGGCCCGACCATGGTGGTCACTGTGAATGTCGCGGGCAATTTTTTCTTCGAGAACCAACTGATCAACTCTGAGCAACTACAATCCCGTTTAGCGGCGAGCGCCATGCGCGCGCGTTCACCTTTGACGCTCATCGTTCTCGCCGACAAGAACGTGGCGTACGGCGTGATCATGCGCCTAACCCAACTTGCTGAAAAAGCGGGAATCACAAACATTTTACTTCAAGGCCAGCCAATTCCGGCAAAGACGATGCCATGAGCTGCGTTGCCATCGAACCCTCCAACTCGACCGCGCGACGCTGGTTCGGCCTGGTGACTCTGGTGTTCCTTTCACAACTGCTGCTTATTTTTTTACTTTCAGGCCGCCCACAAACCCGCTCTCGGATCGCTCCCTCAGTGGCTCCCTTGCTTCTGTTTCCAGAGCAATTGACTGAAGCAGAATTCGCCGAGAAATTTCTGGTCAGCAACCCGGATCTGTTTGTCTCTCCAAATGTTAGCGGTTTCTCCGGCACGGCCTGGTTGAATATTCCGCCGCGCGATTACGAAAAAAGCAGGTCGATCAAGCGCACGGAACCGCCCTTTTGGCTCACGTTAAACCTGCAACAGCTCGGGAACAGCATAAGTAGAGACACCCAAACGAATGCGGCCTCGGCTCCAGTTTTCGCGGAAACAGTCAGACCCAAGATTCAGTTCAGGAAGAAGTTGGAGAATGTTCTCGAACCAGAAACGCCGTCACAACTCCGCGTTGAAGGCGCACTTGCAGCGCGCGAATTGCTGAACCCACCACAACTGCAAGCGTGGCCGCACACGGAAATATTGAGTAATTCCGTCGCGCAAATCTCTGTGGATAAATATGGCTCGGTGCTTTCAGCTCGGCTTTTGTTGCGGTCAGGTTTTTCGAACGCGGACAACAACGCGCTGGAGATCGCGCGCAACCTGCAATTCTCTCCCAGCGGCGAGAGCAACATCACCTTGGGGCAGTTGTCCTTTGAATGGCGAACACTTGCGGTGATCGCAGCGAATGGAGAACCAAAAGCAATTCAGCCTTAGCCATGCCTGCTGACACGTTATTATTTATTTACGTCGTGTTGTTGCTGGCCGGAGTCGGATTAGCGGCGGTATACTCTGAATTCCGGAGTCGTCGTTTTCGCCCCGGTGCCACGCAAGACCATGTTTTTCGCTGCGAGAAATGCGGTTTTGTTTACACCGACGACGCCGATGTGGACCGCTCCCGCTGTTCGCAATGCGGGACTTTGAACGAGGCGATTGAATTTTAAAAAATTTTGTAGCGGCGGTCTGTGACCGCCGTTATTTTCTTCCAACTTGGACGCGACGCGACGACACGCGGCGCAAAACAGAAACAATTTCCGGCGGTCACAGACACGCCGCTACAAACTACAAAACAAAGAAAAAATTATGGGAATGTGGATTGGCCGTAATCGTAAAGCTCGCGTCACGTATGGATTTGACGAAATCGCACTCGTGCCCGGCGAAGTGACAATCAACCCGAACGAAGTTGACACGACTTTTAAAATCCCGCGCAAAGACGGCAGCGTGATTGAACTGAAAATACCGATCATCGCCAGCGCGATGGACGGCGTGACCGACGTGAAATTCTGCATCGAGATGGGGAAACTTGGCGGGCTTGGCGTGATCAATCTTGAAGGCGTTCAGACGCGTTACGAAAATCCTGCCGAAGTTTTGGATAAGGTCGTCAACGCGAACAAAGACGAAGTCACCACGCTGATCCAAAAACTTTATCTCGAGCCGATCAAAGAGGAATTGATCGCCAAGCGCGTCAAAGAATTGAAGGACGCTGGAGTTCTCGCCGCCGTCAGTTCCATTCCGCAAAAAGCCGAACGCTTTGCCTGTATCGCGCAAGAAGCGGGCGCGGATATTTTTATCGTGCAATCGACGGTTTCGACCGTGCGCCACGTCTCCACGCAATACAAAACGTTTGACCTCGCGGCGTTCACAAAAATGTTGAACATCCCGGTCATCATCGGAAATGCGGTCACGTACAAAGTCACTTTGGAACTGATGGAAAATGGTGTCGCGGGAGTCTTGATTGGCGTTGGGCCGGGCGCGGCTTGCACGAGTCGCGGTGTTCTTGGACTCGGCGTTCCGCAAGTTACGGCGACGGTGGATTGCGCGGCAGCTCGTGATGCGTATCACAAGAAAACGGGGCGTTACATTCCGATCATAACCGACGGCGGCATGAGCAAAGGCGGTGATGTTTGCAAAGCGCTCGCTTGCGGATCAGATGCAGTCATGGTGGGCAGTGCGTTCGCTCGCGCTGAAGAAGCGCCCGGAAAAGGAAATCATTGGGGCATGGCGACGCCCCACGCAAATCTTCCACGCGGCACGCGCATCAAAGTCGGCGTGACCGGTTCGCTCAAACAAATTCTCTACGGCCCGGCGACGGTGGATGACGGCTCGCAAAATCTTGTTGGCGCCATCACGACCTGCATGGGCAACGTCGGCGCGGCGAGCATCCGTGAATTTCAGGAAACCGAAATCATCATCGCGCCGAGTATTAAGACGGAAGGAAAATTATTTCAGACCGTGCAGAGCGTGGGGATGGGGACGAGATAATTTATTTCTGGAAATGACAACTCTCCTGTGGGAACTAACACCTTTAGTTCTGATTGTTTGTGCATTCCTCTGCATACATGGAGCGAAAGGCGCAAAAATTGCAGGTCAAATTGCATCTGGATTGGTAATGCTCCAATTCCTCGGTTTTGCTCTAGCAGCCTGTCGGACTTAGCCGAAAGATTTTTCAAAAACGTTTGAATGAAAAAGCGGGTGGAAGCATCAGTGAACCATGCCCGCACGCTTCGTCAATCTCGACCGTCACACGCCGATGTTCCTGCCCTGCGATCTGCGCGAATGGATTCCCGAAGGTCACATCGTCCATTTCATTGTCGAGGCCGTCGAGCAGTTGCCCCTGGCCCATTTCCACGTCAATCATCGCGGCACCGGCAGCCAGCAATATCCTCCGGCCATGATGCTGGCGCTGCTCATTTACTGCTATGCGACCGGGCGATTCGGCTCGCGCACCATTGAAGCGGCCACTTATAGCGACGTGGCCGTGCGTTACCTTTGCGCCAACACGCATCCCGATCACGATTCGATTTGCGCCTTCCGCGCCCATAACGAAACGGCCTTCCGCGCCGCGTTCGTGAGCGTGCTGCAACTGGCCCAACAATTACGCCTGAGCAAAGTCGGGACAGTCAGCATTGATGGAACAAAAATCCAAGCCAACGCCAGCAAACATGCAGCGGTGAGCTATCAGCGCACTGGTGAAATGATTGCGCAACTGGAACTCGAAGTGAGCCAACTGCTGGAGCGCGCCCAACAAGCCCAGGCGCAGGAAAGCCAGGAACCGCTGGACCTTCCCGCCGAACTGAAGCGGCGCGAGCAGCGCAAAGCGGCCTTGCAGAAAGCGCGGCAAATCATCGAGGAGCGGGCCCAGGAAATGGCGGCGGCCCAGCAGTCCGACTACGAAGCCAAAGTGGCGGCGCGAGCCCAACAACGCGACGCCGGAAAAAAGCCGCGCGGCAAAGAGCCCAGTCCGCCGAGCGCGGAGCCCGACCCCAAGGCGCAATATAACTTCACCGATCCCGAGAGCCGGATCATGAAAGCCGGGAGTGGAAATCATTTTGAGCAGGCGTACAACGCGCAGGCCGCGGTGGACGAAGCGATGTTGATTGTGGGCCAGCGCGTGAGCGCCGCGCCCAACGACAAGCAGGAACTGGCGCCCACCGTGGCGGCGATCAGCCCGATAGTGGCGGGAGAAGTGAAGGCGGTGTTAGTGGACAGCGGATTTTACAGCGAGGCGGCGGTGAGTGCGGTGGAGCAGAAAGCCGATGGCACCCCGAGCGGTTTGACGGTATATGCGGCGGTGGAAAAACAGTCCCATCATAAAACAGTGGAAGATTTATTGCCGCAAACCGAGCCAGCAGCGCCGGGGCCGGAAGCAGGCGCGAAAGAGAAGATGGCGCACCGATTAAAGACCGCGAAAGGGAAAGCACTTTACAAACTGCGCAAGCAAACGGTGGAGCCGGTCTTTGGGATCATCAAGGAAGTGATGGGCTTTCGGAGATTTTTATTGAGGGGCCGGGCGAAGGTGAGTTTGGAATGGACGCTGGTGTGCGTGAGCTACAACCTCAAGCGGCTGTTCGCGCTCAAAAACCTGGCGCTGGCGGGATAAACAGAGGCCAAAGCGGGCGAGTCGGGCAAAAAACGAGCGTGAACGGTTCGCCAAAGCTGATCCCGGTCCTGATGAGAGAACGAAATGAATTTTTTTCTCATCCGCCAGGGAACATATAGAGCCCCGCTCCTGAAAATCTTTTCTCAAGCCCGACGGACTGCTAG
>JBBQAX010000052.1:0-18066 GCA_038316905.1 Verrucomicrobiota bacterium
TGTGCAGCCCCGGTTATTAAAAAAAGAGCCAAACCAAAAACAAAAATATTTCCCCGCATTACCGTGGATCATTCCGAAAAGTAGCCAGAACGGCAAGCTTGTTTCCCTGTGATCGTGGTGCAAGTGCGCATCTCAGTTTCTTGCCAAAGGCGAAAATGCCTGAAGGGTAGAACTCCTCGCGCTGCGAGGAGTAGCGCCGCGCAGAGCGGCGCAACGACTGGGACGAATAAACCCTCTCCGCGAGTCCACTCCGCCCGCTTTACAAGCGGGGTTGTCGCAGCGCGGCAACCACTACCATCTTGCAAAAAACTGAGATGCGCCCGTGGCTCAATGGGTGTGATTAAAAGTGGGTGAGGCTTGGCTATTTGGACTGCGGAGACATGTCCCCGCTTTGGCTGCACGGTGAAAAACCGCAAAGCGTCTTTTAGCTCGAAACGATGATGCGGTTGCCAGTGTGCAGGAAAAGCGACGTCCTGCCGTCGCACTCCAAAGGTTTTCCAATCTCACCCACTTTTAATCGCACGCTGGCTCAATTTGGTTCGGAGTTCCGCCTTCAGGCGGTTCCCGGGCCGCGTAAACGCGGAACTCCAAACCATCTGCCTTTAAATTTTTTTCAAAAATAAGAGATTGCCTGATTGCAAGTGGAGGGAAATTAAGGTTTGTTCCGCACGTTTCAAGCATCGCAAAAACCGGCGTGCCTTTGTAACAGCCTGAAAAGCAAGTGACTGTCAGCACAAATCACAACCAATCGGATTTGCATTGGGAAAAAATTTCCCGTGCGTCCGCTTTCCTGGCATTGATCATCGGCGGCACCGGTTTGGCCGGCTGGATTCTCAACATCGACGCTCTGACCCGCGTCCATCCCTCGCTGGTCTCGATGAAGTTTAACACGTCGCTGTGTTTGATCGCTGCGGCCGCCTCTCTTCTTTTGTGGCATCGGAGTAAAGGCTCGCCGACTGGTGTTCGTTTTGTGCAGCTCGGAGGAGTTTTCATCGGCCTGATTGGACTTCTGACCTGTAGCGAAATTTTGTTCCATTTGGATCTCGGGATTGATGAGTTTTTCTTTAAAGAAACCTCGGAGCGCGCTGGCCGTTCTTTTCCCGGGCGAATGGGTTTCGCATCCACCCTGGTTTTTATGCTGCTCGGAACAGCGCTGTTCCATCTGCCCAGCAAGGCTCGTGTCTCATCCATTTGTGCGACGCTTGCCGCGGTTGTGACGCTTCTGATTTTCCTGATTTATTTCTATCGCCTGGAACGGCTCGAAACGGGACCTCTGAGTCTTTATCTGACCATCGCGGTGCACACCGTGGTGGCGTTCCTCGCCCTGTCCCTTGGCATTTTGCTGGTGCGGCCGGAGCAGGGAATTATCAGAGCCTTCGTCCGCGACTCGATCGGAGCCAAGGTCGCGCGCCGAATGTTGCCGGGAGCGGTCTTACTCCCAATCGGACTGGGCTGGATCAGGACAATCGGACGAAACACGGGATGGTTCGGGCCTGGTGTCGGCACAGCGGGTTTTGTTTTGCTGATTATCTTTTGTTTTGTCGGGTTAATCTGGTGGACAATTCTCGCCATCAATCGAGAAGAAGCCGAGCGCCAGCAAACCGACGAACGTTTCCGCGCGCTGGTCATGGCCAGTTCGGATGCGCTGTACCAGATGAGCCCGGACTGGGTTGAGATGCGTCAGCTCACCGGCGAGCAATTTCTTACGGCCACCACTGAACCAAACCGCAGTTGGATGGAGACTTACATTCTTCCCGAGGACCAGGCCATGGTGCTGGATTCCATTCAGAAAGCCATCCGCACCAAGAGCGCTTTTGAGTTGGAACACCGGGTGCGGCGGGCGGATGGGACGGCTGGCTGGATATTTTCTCGCGCCATTCCGTTGCTCGACGAAAATGGAAATATCCGCGAATGGTTCGGCGCGGCGAGCGATGTGACTGAACGCAAGCGCGCCGAAGAGGAAATCCGCCGCCATTCCATCGAATTGGAAGAACGTGTCCGGGAGCGCACCGCCGACCTTAAAGAAACCAATGAACAACTCGAGGCGTTCGTCTATTCCATCGCTCATGACCTGCGCGCGCCGATGCGTGCCATGCAAGGATTTTCCCAACTGCTCATTGAAGATCACGCACCGAAACTGGAAGACAGCGCTCGCAATTACCTGAACCGAATCAACGCTTCATCTGTTTTCATGGACAAGATGATCATGGATCTCCTCGCCTTTGGCCGCGCTGGACGTTCGGAAATTCAGTTGGAAGCCGTCTCCGTTGACAAGGCGTGGCAGGCCGCGCTTTTTCAATGCGCCAACGAGATTGAACAATCCCGGGCGCACATTCCAACATGCCAGCCATTGCCCACGGTTCAGGCCAACGAAGCGACGCTCACCCAGGTCCTCGCCAATTTATTGAGCAACGGACTTAAATTTATCGCACCCGGCGTTGAACCTCGCATTCGTTTCCGGACGGAAGATCGGGGAGAAAACGTCCGTCTTTGGGTCGAAGATAACGGAGTGGGAATTCCGCCCCTGCATCATGAGCGTGTCTTTCGTGTCTTCGAACGACTGGAGGGCGCCCGTTATCCCGGAACAGGAATTGGTCTTTCCATCGTGCGTAAGGGCGTTGAACGAATGGGAGGACAAGTCGGCCTGGAATCTGAACCCGACCAAGGAACCCGCTTTTGGATCGAGCTTAGAAAAGGCTGATTCGTCAGATCAGCGATCAGTTGCCCGTTATTCGGCCCAGAGAGGAACATCGCGTACGCAACTTCTGAGTTGCGAGCGCTTTTCTCTCTTGTCACCAGTTCTGGCGACTATCGGAAAAACGCGTCTGCGATAGATTTATCCCGTTCTCAGAACATCGTGTGTAAAAAAAGCCGGGTTTGTTCCCCGGTTTTTTTGTGTACTGATGCGACGCGCCTGGCGGCGTTCTAAGCGCCAAATTGCAAACGAGGATCGTTTTCCAAAAGGCTTTTGAGGTTCGGCCAGGAAACATCGTTCATCGAATAGAATGCGTTCAAATAAACGGCCACTTCTTCGCGCGGATATTTGGCGAGCAGCTTCTCAATGGCCTGTTTCAATTTGGCGTCCTCAACTGTGGCGGGCAGATCATCTACCACGCCTTCTTTGTGTTCGATGGCGAGTGCGTCCAGGAAATCGACCAACATTTGCGTGTGCTTTTTGATCAACCAGACGCGAATCAAATTGCTGGCGGCGAGATCAAGACGAGGTTTGGCGAGCATCGCTGCCATATCCGCGTGGCGTTCGTTGCGTGGTTTGCGTTCGAAGAAGGCCGGGCGCAATTTGCGCGCTTCGGCGACGGCGGCGAGCGTCACGCGGTAATTCTCGCGGTCGAATTCATACGTTGTTTCCAGGATTTGCGAGGACAAGGCTGGTGACATGAAACCGAAAAGTTCGTGGGCTGTAAGCATGGTTAAAATTAAAAGTTAAAAATTAGAAATTCAAAATCCGGTAGTCGTGATGCTGATTTTGTTCTTTCGAGCGAGTTCTTCTACTAAATCTGTTTCCAACAACAAGGTTTTTCCCGGTTCAAACGCCATCACCGCAATCTTCGCATCGCGGCAAACCTCAATCGTTTTCGCGCCCATCGAAGGAATATCGAAACGCATGTCATGCTTTTCCTTGGCGACTTTGACCACGACCGCGCCGCCGTCTTTCCCGGCCAGTTCGCCGCCGCGCGCCAGGCAACGATCCGTTCCCTCAAAACCTTCCACGGCGAGAACCGTTCCATCTTTCACCACCACCGTCTGCCCGATTTCCAAGCGCGAAATTTCCTTGGCAATTGTGTAACCGAAACGCACGTCAGCTTTTTGTTCTTCGCTCAAGCTCGGCCCAATTAGAAATCCGTTGTTGGGCATGAGCGGTTGCAACCAGGGCGTCGCCTCGATCAATTCCACGCCGTCCTTTTTCAATTCGTCGGCGATCGCGCCAAAGATGGTGTGCGCGTTTTTCTCCTTCAACTTGAGGAGCATCGACATCGCGCGCCAGTCGGGACGGAGATCAAATAAATTCTTTGGCGCGATTTGCCCCACCATCACGCAATGACCAATTTGGCGCTCAGTGAACGCCGAAATCATTTTAGAAAGTTGGCCGACTTTGAGCCAAACCATTTCATCCACCAACCGCGCCAATTCAGGATTGGTTTCCCCTTCAAACGCGATCGCGACCAGTTTTCCAACGCCAGTTTTGCGCGCCTGTTTGGCAAACTCCAGCGGCAGTGAACGATTTCCAGCGATAATTCCAATACTCTCCATTGATGGTGTCATTCCGGTTTATTTCGCGTAAAGCGAGCGCACCCAGCGATTGGGTTCAATTTCGACTAACTCGGGCATCGTCTTCTCGCACGGTGGCTGGGCGGTGGGGCAACGTGGAAAAAAGCGGCAGCCTTTCGGATAATTTCCTGGCGCGGGAACTGATCCGGCAATCGCCTGCAAGCGCGCCGGACCGCCGGTGATTTGCGGCACGGAATTCATCAACGCTTTCGTGTAGGGATGGAGTGGTCGCCGCAGCAAATCCAACGCGGGAGCGAGTTCCACAATTTGTCCGGCGTACATCACCGCGACTTTATCCGCGATGTCGCCGACAATTCCTAAATTGTGCGTGATCAGCAAAATGCTCATGCCGAGCCGTTGCTTTAAATCTTTGAGCAAATCCAAAATTTGCGCCTGGATCGTGACGTCGAGCGCGGTGGTGGGTTCGTCGGCGATTAACAATTTCGGCTGCGATGCCAGCGCCATTGCGATCATGATGCGTTGTTGCATTCCGCCCGACATTTGAAATGGATAATCTTTGATGCGCGATTCGGGCGCGGGAATTCCTACGAGCTTGAGAAGACGAATGACTTCCGCATCCGTCGCGATCTCCGGGCGGTGCAATTTCAACGATTCTTTGATTTGCCGTCCCACGCGGAAAACGGGATTCAACGACGCGCTCGGTTCCTGGAAAATGTAACTGACCACGCCGCCGCGAATGCTGCGCAGTTCCTTTTTCGGCATCTTCAAAACGTCCACGCCATTTAAGAAAATTTCGCCGCCGACATAGCGTGCCGGGGGAGTGGGAATGAGTTTCGCGATGGAAAGTGCGGTGACACTTTTACCGCAGCCGCTTTCGCCGACGAGGCAAACCGTTTCACCCGCTTTGATGGAGAGGGAAACGCCGTCCACGACTCGGAGTGGTTTGTCGCTGGTGCCAAATTCCAGTTGCAGATTTTTTATTTCGAGGAGATTGGACATTTGAGTTTGCGGGCCAACATAGCGTTGGCAAAAACCCATTGCCAGAAGAAGATTTGAAGAGGCAAACGCATGCACATCTGAACACTGCAACCGAGAGCGCATTCGGATGGACCGCGGCTGTGTCGTCCTCGACCAGCCGCAGCGTGTTGCGAAAGAGGGGATTTCAAATTGTTCATGCCTCTCGCTTTGCTATGTGCTGCGGCTGGTTCTCCGCGAACACAGCCGCGGTCCGTAGGCTCGAATTCCAAAATTTTCACCCTCTTTTAATCACACCCCCACCCACATACTGCGTGAATTCCTTGTTGCGAAAAGGATTCTGCGATGGTTTGGTAATCCGCCTGTGCCTATGAAAAAAACTGTTTCTATACTCTTCGTCATCGCTGGATTTGTCCTGGTCGCGTTTGCGGGTTGCAAATCGGCTCCACTAAAAAAAGCGAAGAGCGAAAAAACTAAGGCTGCACCGAAAACATTTGCTGAATTCCAAGCGGAGGCGGCGAAGTTCAATTCCGTCCTGAGTCTTCCCGTGTTGGAAGATTCGCCGGAATCGATTCAACGCTCGCTCACCAACACCATCAAGGAGGCCAACGCCGCGCTCGATAAAATTGGCGCGCTCTCGGCGTCGCAAGTGACGTTTGCGAATACCGTTCGCGCGCTCGACGACCTGGGCTATCGCGCGGGACTTTACGCGAATCGTATTTCGTTGATGAAAGAAACCAGCACGAATGCCGCGCTCCGTGATGCTTCGACCGATGCGATCAAAGCGTTTCAGGATTGGGCGGTTGGCCTGGATTATCGCGAGGATGTTTATGCGGCCATGAAAGCGTTCGCCGCCAAGGAATCGGCACTCAAAGGTGAAGATCAAAAATTGTTTGAAGAAACAATGCGCGATTATCGCCGCGCTGGTTTGGAATTGCCGAAAGCCAAGCGCGACGAAGTGGAACGGAAGCGCAAAGAACTTTCTGTTTTGACCACGGATTTCGACACGAATGTTACTGAAGCCAAGAAAGGCGTGAAATTTACCAAAGCAGAGTTGGAAGGTGTGCCGGAAAGTTTGCTGAATCAAAAGGGAATCAAAACAGGGGATGACGAATACACGATCATGGCGAACGTCACGTTTCAATATTTGCTCGTGACGGAGAACGCCAAGCGCGAGGCGACACGTAAGAAATTGCAGATCGCGCATGACAATTTGGCGCGCGAAAAAAATGTCCCATTGCTCAAACAGATTCTGAAACTGCGCAATGAGATCGCCAATGACCTCGGTTACAAGTCTTGGGCCGATTATAGAATCGAGCCGAAGATGGCGAAGGACGCGAAGACTGCGACTGATTTTCTTCAGAAATTGAAGGTGGGTTTGCAACCGAAGTTCGCCGCGGAAATGGCGGAATTTCAAAAGTTGAAAGCCGCGGAAACAGGCGACGCCAATGCGAAGATCAACATCTGGGATTGGCGCTATTACAGCAACGAATTGAAGAAGCAGCGCTACACGGTCGATGCCGAAAAACTGCGCGTTTATTTTCCTTATGATCGGTCGTTGAACGGCATGTTCGACATCTACCAGGATATTTTTGGGCTGAAGTTTCAGGAAATTGAACCGCCTTTCAAATGGACCGACGATCTGAAGTTGTTCGCTGTGTCCGATTCCAAAACGGGTGAGCCGATGGGTTTGTTTTACCTCGATATGTTTCCGCGGGACGGGAAATACAATCACTTCGCGCAATTCGGAATCATTGAAGGGAAACATTTGCCGAACGGAAAATATCAACGGCCGACCGTGGCGCTGATCTGCAATTTTCCTCCGCCAAGTCCAGAGAGACCCTCGCTGCTGTCGCATCAAGAATTGGAAACCCTATTTCACGAATTCGGCCATGCGATGCATTCGATTCTGACACGCGCAACCTTTTCGCGATTTGCTGGCACAAGTGTGCCGCGCGACTTCGTGGAAGCGCCGTCGCAAATGTTGGAAAACTGGATCTGGGACAAGTCGGTGTTGGACACGTTTGCCGCGCATTACCAAAATCCGAACGAGAAAATTCCGCCGTCCATTCTCGCGAAGTTGAAGGAAGCGAAACTTGCGACGGAAGGAACGCGTTATCGTCGCCAACTCGGTTTTGGTTTGGTTGATCTCACACTGCATGCCGATCCGAAAGCGGCGGAAGATCCCGTCACCGTCGCTAATGAAGTGACGGCTGACGTTTTCTACGCGCCTGCCGAAGGCACGGCTTACGTCGCTTACTTCGGTCATCTGATGGGTTACGATGCGGGTTATTATGGCTACGCCTGGGCTGACGCGATTGCCGCCGACATGGCGACGGTTTTCGAGAAATCGAAAGGCGGGTATTTCGATAAGTCGATTGGAATGCGGTTGCGGAACGAGATTTATGCGGTGGGCGATTCGCGCGACGTGGATATTTCCATTCGTAAATTCCTGAAGCGCGAACGTTCGCTGGAGCCGTTTTTAAAATCCATCGGGATTAATGAGGGCGGCAAGAAGCAGCCATAAAAAAAGTCCACGCCAAACTGGCGTGGACGATGGGTCGATCCTCTGACGCTGTTGTGACTCCGAGGAATCGCACACGGTTGAGAAACAGCAAAAATCAACCGTTACCGAAGTAACTAAGCACAGGTTTGGAGAATCGAAAGGTCATCCATCGAAATTAAATGAAAATGAAAATCACCCTTGCACTGCTCGCATTTCTGTTCACGACTTCGCTCGGATGGAGCGCGGAGGAGCCTTCCCCCGCGCTGGTCACCAAGGTGGAACGCGTCAATGTGGAGCAATTCGATAAGTTGCGCGCGAATACGAACTACGTGTTGTTGGACGTGCGCAGCGCGGCGGAATTTGAAAAGGGACGAATTCCAGGCGCGGTCAACATCGACATCAATTCGAGCAAATTTGCCGAGAAAATCGCGGCTCTCGACACGAACAAAACTTATCTGGTCAATTGCGCCGTGGGCATGCGTAGCGCGAAAGCCTGCAAGAAAATGGAGACGCTTGGGTTCAACAAACTTTACGATCTCGAAACCGGTTTCGACGGCTGGAAGAAGGCGCGTAAGCAGATTGAGAAATAGTTTGGTTTTTAGGAGCGCGGACATCCTGTCCGCAAGTTCCTTAATTTGAGCAACAGGCGGACAAGATGTCCGCGCTCCGAAGCTTCGTTCTGGCGATTGCTTTCGCGCGTTTCTTGCCGTATTTCTTTGCGCCTTATGTCGGCAAAATCCCTCGTTACCATTCGCGGTCTGTCCAAAATTTACAAACAAGGCGACATCCAGGTAACGGCGCTCGATAACATTTCGCTCGATATTAATTCCGGAGAATTTCTCGCGTTAATGGGGCCATCGGGTTCCGGAAAATCCACCTTGCTCCACATCATTGCCGGCGTGGACAAACCGACACACGGCGAATGCCACGTCGCTGACATTGATGTGGCGCGCTTGAACGAATCCGAATTGGCCGATTGGCGGAATCAGAATGTTGGTTTCGTTTTTCAATCGTTTAATTTGATTCCCGTTCTCACGGCGTTTGAGAATATTGAACTTCCATTGCTGCTCACGAGTTTGAATTCGAAACAACGCCGACAACATGTGATGACGGCTTTGGAGCTGGTTGGCCTGGCGGATCGCGCAAAGCATCTTCCTAAACAAATGTCCGGTGGACAGGAGCAGCGCACGGCGATTGCTCGTTCGCTTGTGACGGATCCGCGATTGGTTGTCGCCGACGAACCCACGGGAAATCTCGACGCGCAATCGGCGCAGGATGTTTTGGGCATTTTGAAATCGCTCAGCCAACAAGCTGGAAAAACCGTCATCATGGTGACGCACGATCCGAAGGCGGCGGCTTACGGTTCGCGGTCAATTCATTTGGAAAAAGGACGCCTCACGGACTAACTGCAAGAAATTCAACCACGAATAAACACGAATGAACACAAATCAAAAATCCCTTTACTTTGCTCCGTCTTATTCGTGTGAATTCGTGTCCATTCGTGGTTTCACCTTCTTCGCCCACTGACGATGACCATCGGTGGTTTCATTTCTAAAAATGCGTTGCGCAATAAACGTCGCGCGGCGCTCTCCATCATGAGCGTGGCCGTGAGTTTGTTTCTCTTTGTGACGCTTCTCGTGTTGATGCGCGAATTCACGCTTCCTCCTGAGGACGTCGGCTCTTCGCTCCGAATCGCGGTGCGCAACAAAGTTTCGATTGCCGTTACATTGCCAGCCCGTCAATTGCAGCGTCTCGAGAAAATCAAAGGTGTGGTTGCGGTCACGCCATTTACTTATTTCGGCGGAAAATATCGCGGTGATGATTTTACGACGTTCGCGCAATTCGCGGTGGACCCGGCGCAGTTCACAAACGTTTTCGTGGATGTGAAATCTTCGCCCGGCCAGATTGAAGCGTGGATGAAAGATCGAACGTCCTGCCTCGTCGGCAAGCAGACGATGGATCAATACAAACTGAAGATCGGCGATCGTATGAAATTGAGCGGGACATTTTATCCGTGCGATCTCGACATGAAAATCGTCGGTCAATACGCCGGAACGCTTGATGACCGTTCGGTTTTTTTTCATCACAAATTTCTGGAGGAATCGTTGGATGGATACGACAACGTCGGCGCCTGGTGGGTGCGCGCGGCGTCTGCGGAAGAAGCGCCTTTTGTAATTGATGCGATCAACAAAGCGTTCGCCAACAGCTCGGCGGAAGTTCGCGCGGAGACGGAGCGCGCCTTTCAAATGAGTTTTGTCTCGATGTGGGGAAACATAAAAATCTTGATCGGCTCCATTGCAACCGTGGTGGTTTTCACGCTGTTGCTCGTCGCGGTCAGCACGATGAGCATGGCCATTCGCGAACGATTTCGTGAACTGGCGGTGTTGAAAGCGTTGGGATTCCGGCGTCGCGAAATTTTCGCGTTCATCCTCGCGGAGAGCTTCGGACTGGCGATGGTGGGGGCGTTGGTTGGAGCAGGGGGCGCGTGGCTGTTTTTCCAGAACATCGACATTACAAAAATTTCCAATGGCCTCTTTATCAATTTTGAAGTGACGCCGAAAATCATGGGCACCGCGTTTTTGGTCGCGTCCGTTCTGGGTGTGGTGGCTGCGATCGCGCCTGCTATTTCGGTAGCGCGCACGAGCGTCGTGGATGGTTTAAAGACGTTGGATTGAGAAAAAAAATGGCGCTCCCGCTTAAATATAATGTTCGTAACGTGTTCGTTCGCTGGCGCGCGACGATCGCCACAGTTTTCGGCATCGCGTTGGTTGTCGCGGTTTTCGTCCTCGTGCAATCCCTCGCCATCGGCCTCGAGCAAAGCAGCGCGAACACCGGTGATTCCCGCAATGTCATGGTGGTCCGCAAAGGTTCCACAGCGGAATCGAGCAGCATCGTTTCGCGCGAACACTTCAAATCGTTGCAATATTTTGAGGAAATCCTGCGCAACGACAAAGGCCAGCCCATGGCGTCCGCTGATATGTTGGTGCTGATCAATCTTCCGCGTCGCCCGCCCAATGAAGGTGAAGCGAATGTTTTGTTGCGCGGGGTTTCGCCGGTTGGCCCGGAGTTGCGATCACAGGTCACACTTGTGGCGGGTCGCTGGTTCACACCGGGAAAACGCGAAGTGGTGGTCAGCAAACGGTTGGCGGCGCGCTTCGCCAATTTTAATGTTGGCGAGCGATTCAAAACCGGGCCGGAATGGTTGACGGTGGTCGGATGGTTCGACGGGGCGAAGAGCGCGTTTGATTCGGAATGCTGGATGGATGTGGATGAATGCCGCGCCATTTTTGATCGCGAATCGTATTCGAGTTTATTGCTGCGCCCAAAAGATGAGGCATCAAAGGTGAAACTCATCCAGCGGATTGAGAATGAAAAGCGCCTGCAACTTCTGGCATTTGTCGAAGACGAATATTACTCGAAGCAAACCATGACGGCGACGCCGATCAAGTGGCTGGGCGGTTTCCTGGCCACGGCGATGTCCATTGGTGCGGTGTTCGCCGCGATGAACACGATGTATGCCAGTGTCGGCGCGAGAACTCGCGAAATCGGAACGTTGCGTGTGTTGGGTTATCGGCGTCGCACGATTGTTCTGAGCTTTCTGATTGAAGGCGCGTTGCTGGCTTTGATCGGAGGAATTCTCGGGTGTCTTTTGTCCCTGCCGCTCAATGGTTACGCCACCGGCACGATTGGGTTTGAGACGTTTAGCGAAACCGTGTTTGAGTTCACGATTACACCGGCGTTGTGTCTGAAAGGATTGTTGTTCTCCCTCGCGGTCGGCATACTTGGAACGTTGCTGCCGGCCTTGCGCGCCTCGCGTTTGCCGGTCATCGCCGCTCTCAAATCAATATGAACGAAGACAAGCTCCAACAACTCAACATTGATTCGAAATCAAAGCGGCGTACCCAACGTCCGTTCTGGAGCATCTTGATCGGAGTGGCGCTCGTCATCGCAGTTGCTCTTTATTTTTGGTGGCCGAGAGCGAGCGACAACGTGCGCATGGTGAAGGGAAAAACAACGGTTGATTCCAGTGACGTAAAAAGTTCTTCCCGTGATTCAACCAACTCCGATGTCGTCGCGGCGCCAGCGAATTCCGGTCCGGTGGAAGGTTCCGTTCTCACCGTCAGCGGTTACATCATCAATCGCGAACGCATTGAACTCAGCCCGCGTTTTATGGGAACCGTGAAATGGATTGGTGTGAAGAAAGGCGATGCCGTCACGAACGGACAGATCGTGGTGTTGCTCGATAATGCGGAATACGCGGCGCGTCTCAACGAAATCGAAGGACGGATCAGCAACGCGAAAGTGGGCATCGAGAAAGCCAAACTCGACTACGACCGCATCAGCGAATTGCAGAAAGCGAACGTCGAATCCAAACAACTGGAAGACAACGCGCGCCTGCAACTCGATAGCGCGAAAGCAACGCTCAAAGAAGTTGAAGGCGCGAAATCGTTGGTCGAAACCTACATCGATTGGTGCGTGATTCGTTCACCGATCAATGGCGTCGTGCTGGAAAAATTGGTTGATCCGAATGAACTCGTGGTCCCGCAAAGTTTCGGCGGCGGTCGCGGACCGAGCACGGCGTTGATTGCGTTGGCCGACCCAAAAGATTTGCAGGTGGAAATTGATTTAAACGAAAGCGATCTCAGCAAAGTGTTCCTCAAACAGAAATGTCGCGTGAGTCCCGAGGCGTATCCCGATAGAAATTACGATGGCTACGTCGCGGAGATTGCGCCCGAAGCAACTCGCGCCAAAGGCACGTTGCAGGTCAAAGTGCAGATTCAATCGCCGGACAAATATCTCACTCCCGAACTCAGCGCGCGCGTCGATTTCATTGGGACGAATTCCAACCCCGATTGACCTGAAAGAACGCGCCTTGTCACGCTCCACACCCAATCATTACGCGATGCTCGGTCTCGACCGCAATTGCACCGAGGTTCAGATTCGCGCCGCTTACCGGATGCTGTCGAAGCAGCATCATCCTGATGTGAACAACGGTTCTCGCGACGCAGTGGCCCAAACCCAGGCGCTGAATTCAGCCTACGAAATTCTCAGCGATGCGGAGCGGCGGGAATCTTATGACAGCGAGCTGGCCGAGGCTGAAAAGTCGGTTCGTTCAAAGGTTTCCACAAAAGATCGTAATATCACGGAGGAGATTCATTTGCGGCTCGACGAATTTTTTCGCGGCACGACTCGTGACGTTCACATCAATGATCCCGGCAACCCAAACGGTCGCGAAGTTTATGAACTCGTGGTGCCGCCTGCGACCGCGCCGGGAACGCGTTTCCGTTTACCGAGGGATGATGGTGGCTTTGTTGCAATTCGCGTCCGCGTGTTGCCGCATTTTCAATTCAAAGTGCGCGGCACGGATTTGCGGTGCGATTTGAAGATCAGTTTTAGAGTCGCCGCGCAAGGTGGCGAGCAAATGATCAAGGACGTTTTTGGCTCCATGCTGCGCGTGAAAATTCCCGCTCGTGTAGCGCGCGGTGAAATCATTCGCATCACAGGAGAAGGTTTGCCGAGAGCGAGAGGTGGTCGTGGAGATTTGCTGGTGCGGGTGATGTATCAACCGGAAGTCAAGATCACGCGCCGGGCATCTTAGCGAGATCAAAGCTGAATCGAACAGAAGGAACCTAAGAGAACAAAGGGATTGGCGCTTCAGTGATCCGCCTTTGGACTGCGTGGGACATGTCCCCGCTTTAGCTGCATCGTGGGAAACCAGAAAACCTACAGTTGAGAGCGGCTGCGATAGAAACCGTGCAGGAAAAGCGGCGTCGTGCCACCGCAGTCCACAAAAACCCGCGCCTGTTTTCTCACCCTTTTTAATCACGCAGATTCCGATCGGTTGATTCTATCGGGCACCAGTTTTCAGTAACCGCTTCTGCCTTCGTTTCCTTCGTTGGCTTCTGTGAAATGAAATCGAACTGGCTGGCAAAGATGCCTGCGCTACGCGGCTTTTTCTTTTTCGAGCAACGAACGTTTTCGTTCCACGCCCCAACGGTAGCCGGAAAGGTTTCCGTCATTCCTCACCACACGATGACACGGAATCGCGACCGCGATCGCATTTGCCGCGCACGCTCCCGCCACGGCGCGAATCGCTTTTGGAATGCCGATGCGTTTTGCCATTTCCGTGTAGCTTACCGTCGAACCAGCGGGAATTTCGCGAAGCGCTTTCCAGACGCGCTGTTGAAACGCAGTGCCGCGAATATCGAGCGGAAGATCCAGACCGATCTTCGGCGCTTCCACAAATCCGACGACTTGCGCAACGATACGGTCAAATTTTCTATCGCCGCCGATCAGTTGTGCCCGGGGAAAACGATCCTGAAGATCTTGAACGAGTGCGTCGGGATCATCGCCGAGCAGGATGGCGCAAATACCTTTGTCCGACGACGCCACGAGGATTGATCCCATGGAACATTCGCCAACCGCGAAACGAATCGCCGTTCCCGTTCCACCGGCGCGAAAAGTCTTCGGCGTCATTCCGAGCATCTGCGAAGCCTGCGCATAAAACCGTCCATTGGAGTTGAAGCCAGCTCCGTAAATCGCTTCGGTCACAGTGGTGCGTTTCGGAAGTTCGTCACGTATCCGTTTCGCGCGGTGCGCGGTGGCGTAAGCCTTGGGAGTGAGACCCGTCACCGTCCGAAACACGCGATGAAAATGAAAACGACTCATCTGCGCCGTCTCCGCAAGCGCTTCAAGGCTAGGCAATTCCTCTGCGGTTTCAATGATGCGACATGTTGCGGCGACGATGTCCGCGTATTTCTCAGTCAGCAGTTGTCCATTGGGCTGGCAACGTTTGCACGCGCGAAAACCGGCGCGTTCCGCCGCAGCACAGGAACTATGAAATTGAACATTCTCACGACGAGGCAAGCGCGCCCCGCAAGACGGACGGCAATACACGCCGGTTGTTCTCACTGAGTAATAAAAAACTCCAGCAGCGTCTGCGTCTCGGCGAAGCATGGCGTTCCAACGATCCGCATCGCTGAGCGGTGAGTTTCGCGCCGATTTAAAATTTGTGTTGGAAAATTTCTTCATTTTTTCTTTTGAGCATATAGCCGTTCTGCGAACAAAAACTCCGGTTCTTGCTTTTGAATTGTGAGCGGCAACGCGCCGGAACCCGACAGTCAAAAATAGCTGCTCAATTTCCAACTCGCGTCGTCCCTGCCAAAGTTGTGGCAGAGCCAATGCCTGATACTGAATCCGGCAATTCCCCGTTATTTTTAAATTTTGCGATGCGAATATCTTTGGCTCATGCGACACACCCTATTTTTGACAGTGTTGATCTCCGCCAGTCTTACCGGAATTGCGGCCGAGAAAGACAAGAAAAGCGAAACAGAATCCACCGTCAGCAACGTGGTTCGTCCGAAGCAAAAGGATTTTTCCGAAGAGCGATTGCCACAACTCAAGCTCGCGCCCGGGTTTAAGATCAACGTTTTTGCCAAAGGCATCGACAACGCGCGAATGCTGGCGGTAGCGGAAGACGGAACGGTGTTCGTCACGCAGCCGGGAAAGGGCCAAGTCTCCGCTTTGCGCGACAACGATGGCGACGGCGTCGCAGAAGAAATCAAAGTCGCTGTATCAGATGTGAAGGACGTCCACGGCATCACGCTGCACGACAATCATCTTTATCTGGCTTCGACCAAGGAATTGTTACGCGCGCCGATGCTGAATGGAAAACCCGGCAAGCCGGAAATTCTCATCAAAGATTTGCCCGACGGAGGACAACATCCCAAGCGCACGATGGGGTTTGGCCCGGACAAGGCGCTTTATCTCTCCATCGGCAGCACTTGCAATAATTGTGAGGAATCCAACCCCGAACATGCGACGATGCTGCGCGTCGATCCGCAGAACTGGCAGCGCAAAGTTTTTGCCAAAGGATTGCGCAACACGATTGGTTTCGCGTGGCACCCTGAGACGAAAGAATTTTGGGGAATGGATCACGGCTCGGATGATCGCGGCGACAATGTTCCGCCCGAGGAATTGAATCTGATTAAAGAGAACGCTGATTACGGCTGGCCATTTTGTTACGGCCAGAAAATCGTGGACAAGAAAGCGAACACTCCTAAAAACGGAACGAAAGAGGAACATTGCTCGAAATCCATCGCGCCCGTGCTGGAATATCAAGCGCACAGCGCGCCCATCGGGTTTGCTTTTTACACCGGATCACAATTTCCAAATGAATTTCAAAACGACGCATTCGTCGCGATGCGTGGATCATGGAATCGCAAACCAGCGACCGGCTATAAAATTGTCCGCGTCAATTTCGAGAAGGGAAAGCCAGTTGGCTTCGATGATTTCGTCAGTGGATTTTTGGTGGAAAATGGCGACGCACACTTCGGACGTTTGGCAGGAGTGGCGATGGCGAAGAATGGCGCACTCCTTTTCTCCGACGACGCCAATGGAATCGTTTATCAGGTTTCCTATCTCGGCGCTGGGAAAGAACGTGAGTAGCCGAATGAAACTTCGCGCGTCCGACGGGGGCGGATTTACCCTTGTCGAATTGCTCGTTGTCATCGCAGTCATTGCGATTCTCGCTGGCCTGTTGCTTCCGGCGCTGGCGAAAGCAAAACAACGGGCGCAACGCGTATCCTGTCTTTCCAATCTTCGACAAATAGGTCTGGCCTTCCACATGTACGTGTCCGAAAACGAAAATCGTTTTCCTGATCGGCGAGATTTGAAAATGGCAATTGGATTCCGCCCATGGTCAACCTGGCCGCCCTCCGATCCGCGTTCCGGTTGGGCTGCCGTGACCTTAAAATCTTTTTTCAACGACGCGAAAATCTGGTCGTGTCCGGCGATGGAACTCGCGCCCTTCAATGTTACGGAGCAATGCAATCAACCTGTTTCTACGGAGACGAATTTCCCCGTCGCGCGCTACTGGCTTTGGCGTTTTGATAACATTGACGCCATCGTTCCGCTCGACAATTTCTGGGGCAAAACCGAATCCCAAATTGTTTCCAATCTCCGTGACGCGAATAATCCTCAAATTGGAAAACCGAGGGGCGCGTTCGAAGTTGAACTGGCGGTGGATCCTTATTTTCCAAACACGATTGCGTCTATTCCGGATGAAATTCGCGGACGCGCGGTGCATCCGGGCGGACGCAACCGCTTGTTCCTCGACACGCACGTCAGCTTCTTAAAAGATGCGCGGACGAAATAACGCGCTGCGTCAGGCGCGTTTGAATCGCATCAATATGCCAAACCGAATTGCTCTCGTTTTTCTTTTCACTTTTGCGACGTTCATTTCACCGGGATTAACAAAGGAATTCCCGGTTGAGACGCAAGCGCGTCGGACATTCTCTTTCAAAGAATCAGGCGTTCGCTTCAATAATGATTTTCCCGGCGCGCGTTTGAACGAATGCACGCAAACAGGTGATTCCGAATTTCGCATTCTCATTCGTCCTGAAAACAAACCGGTCAATGACAGCGCCTGGTACGCCTTTCAAGTTGTTGCGAAGGAACCTAAAACCATCACCGTCACTTTGAATTACGAAGGCGGCAAACATCGTTACAAACCGAAAACCAGTTTTGATGGAGTGAATTGGAGTTCGCTGACGACGTTCACCGAAAATCGTCGTTCCAACGAAGCTGTGTTGAAACTGGATGTGGGACCGAAGCCACTCACCGTAGCTGGGCAGGAAATGATCGGAGCGGAAGCGTTGAAGGCGTGGATGTCAAAGTTGGCGCGTGAAAATTTCGTAAGAAAGAACACCGTCGGAAAATCATTTTTGAACCAGAAAATTCAAAAGCTGGAGATCGGCGACTCAAAGGCGTCGAATTTCGTTTTCATTGTTGGGCGACAACATCCACCGGAAGTGACGGGAACAATTGCGTTGACGAATTTCGTCGAAGTCATCGCGAGCGATACGTCGTTGGCGAAAGAGTTTCGACAACATTTTCGAACGATTGTCGTTCCGCTGATGAATCCAGATGGACTGCGCGAAGGCCATTGGCGGCACAACATGAACGGTGTCGATTTGAATCGCGATTGGAAACACTTTCTGCAATCGGAAACTCGTGCGGTGCGAGACGCCTTTGTGAAGTTGAGCCAAGAGGAGAATGCGCGGGTGGTTCTTCTGCTCGATTTTCATTCCACCCACTCCGACCGCTTTTACACGGTAACGGATGCGGAGAAAACCTTCCCGGTGAATTTCAATGCGCGATGGCTTGCTGCGATTCAGCAGAAAGTTCCAGGCTACAAAGTGCGCCGGGATGCCTCTTACGAACCAGACGGCAACACCTCCAAAGTTTGGGGCTACAAACAGTTTGGTTCTCCATCGATTACTTACGAACTCGGCGATGAAACCGATCGAGAGCAAATCAGATCGGTGACGAGCGGG
>JBBQAX010000053.1:0-17861 GCA_038316905.1 Verrucomicrobiota bacterium
GCTTTCGCACCAAGCTGTTGCGGTGCGAAGGCTATTCCAAACTCTGGCAGTTTGAGCGGGCGGTGGCCCGACGCGCTGCACTCGAAATTGTTTGCGGCCCTGACGACGAGATTTTCCTGCGCAAATATGTTCGGAAGGAAATGCCGATCTCGGTTCTCGTGAATGGAGTGGATCTGGATTTCTTCCATCCCAAGTCCGCCGACGAACCACGCACAGAAAAACCCTCTCTAATTTTTTGCGGCGCGATGGATTACAACCCAAACATCGATGCGTTGCGTTGGTACTTTCAGGAAGTTCACGACCCCTTGAAGAAATTGATTCCGGACCTGGAAGTTTTAATTGTGGGCAAACAACCCGCCGCGGAAGTTGTCGCCTACGGCAAAAAATCGGGGGTGGTCGTCACTGGCGGTGTGCTGGATGTGCGTCCCTACTATCGACGAGCGTGGATGCAAATTGTGCCGCTGCGAATCGGCGGCGGAACGCGTCTGAAAATTGTCGAATCGCTGGCCATGGGAACACCGGTGATTTCAACCACGATCGGCGCGCAAGGCTTACATCTGCTGCACGATCACGACATTCTCCTCGCGGATACCGCCGAAGATTTCGTAAAGCAAACCGCACGTGCATTGCGTGATGAGAAGTTGCGAATTTCGCTTGAAAGAGACGGCCTTGAGACCGTTCACGCCCGTTTCTCGTGGACGACGCTCGGACGGGAGTTGAAAGCGATCTACAGATATAAATTCGGGAAATCGAGATCAAGCGAAGCGTCACGACCTGGTTCGTCACGGATTGGTTCTGAAACGCACGTTCAGCCGCGGTAGAAAGTTCCGTCACTTCGATTCGGCTACCAAACTCTTCTGCGCGAGCGCCGTTTGCGTGCGAGCTTGCTTCGCGTGAATTTTTTTCAACCGCTTTTCTTTCTTGTCGCGACGCCGCCACGTTTCGATCTTTGCCGTTAATGCCAGCAGGATCAGCCAGAGCATTAAATTGCGCGGCTGCGTCAACACGCGTTCGAGCAAACTTTGCAGGTAATTGATTCCGCAACCGCACGCGATTCCGATGCTGATCGCACCTAGAAATTGATTTCGAAAATGCCAGGCCGCTCGAATGTTCAACCAAAGAAAATATCCCATGACAGCGATGAAGCTGAGGAGTCCTTGAAATCCCGTTTCCGCGAGCAGCAGATAATAGAGACTTTCCTCAATGCCTTTGGCCTCGTTTTTGTCCATCCGGTAACCGTAGCTCTTGAAATATTGGTCAATGTGATCGCCGTAGGCATACGGATGATTAATGGTCACGCCGTAATTATTCCAGCCAACGCCGATCGGGTGGTCTTTAAACATTTCGACTGACGCGGCTTTCAACATGATGCGCGTTTGTTTGCTGTCGAACGTGTAGGGATCGTTGAAGCGCTCGACCATGGAATCGATTGTCATCGCGACTCCAATCACGCCGCACACGCCGACAACCGTGACTGCGATGGCCCGGCGTTTGGTGAACTTATCAATCAAGCTCAGGATCAAGACGACCACGGTTCCGAAACCGAAGATCACCAAACCGGCTCGTGATAAAGTGAAAACAACAATCACGGCAGCGCACAGAAATCCAACCAGATAGAAATTTGCCCAGCGTCCTTTCGCGCTCGCCCCGGCTGCGAGGAAAACCATCCCAATCAGATTCACGTACATCGCGAGGGCATTTTGATGTTCAAACGTCCCCATGATTTGATGGCGTCCGTCGAGATATTTCATTTTCACCACCACGATGAATTGCCAAAAGATTGTGACGCACATCGTCTTGAGAAAAAATTGAATGTCCTTTTCATTCCGAACAAAATTGTAGGCGGCGATGAAAATAATGGATGCCTTGAACGATTTCAGCGCAGCCATGGCTACGTAGTTCGCGGAGGGAGCATTGATAATCGAAATGAGGCTCAACGCGCAGAACAGCAGGTAAAGCCACAGGCCAGGCGGGAACAATTTGAATTTCGATTTGGGATCGAACGCGGCGGCGAGGATCAGCGACAGCGCAAAGATTTCGTTGAAATAGAAATGAAAGCCACGGGCGTGACCGCGATATTCCGGCACGAAACCAATGGTGAAACCCCATTCCGCATTTCCTAGAAATCCAGAGATGGTCATGAAACACATCGCAAAGAAAGCAATGCGCTGAGGGATGGACCGGCCTCGCATCAAGAATCCCAGTACGGGTGGAACGATGAAGTACAGGAAAAGCAACAAGCCAAATTTGATGATCTCTTTCGTTTCCAAAGCACGGAAAGTTTAAGAAACCATTCTTGAATCTCAATCGGGGCGAGGCTGAGGGTAACCTGCTTATCGCCCTTATTTTCAGAAAATGTTTCTGCCGACTCCCTCTTTCCTTTCCACTTTTTGAGGTTTGGCCTTAGCGATTGCGCCAAACTTTTCCGCACCAAGAAACGTGCTCCTGCCTGATAGTGGAACACCCTTCGCGGGTTCTAATCTTTTACAGTTCGCTCGGGCAGAAATCCCGTTCGACAGAATTTCATTCATGCAAGTCGCCCATCTATTACGAAAATACAACCCACGCGAATGGGGCGGAACCGAAACGGCCGTCAAGCGTTTGTTTGATGGATTGCAATACCACGGTATTCGTTCAACGGCTTTTTGTCCTCGCATCAATCCATCTGCCGAACGCGATCCTTTTGCTGACTCTGGTTTTGAAGTCAAACGCTTCGACGCTTTCATGCCGGTCTGGGGAATCTCGCCAGATCAAAAGGAGGCGCTCGTTGCGATGGGCGGAAATTTGATGTCGTTCGACGCAATCTGGGCATTGTTGAACGAAAAGAATGTTTCACTGATTCACGCACACACCCACAACCGGCTGGGCGGGATCGCTTCCACAGTGGCGCGTCTCCGCAGAATCCCGTTCGTGGTCACAATTCACGGTGGAGTTCTGGATTTACCGGTCGTTGCGCAGCAGCATTTAGCCGAACCGCTCAAAGGAGGTTTTGAGTGGGGAAAAGTTTTTGGGCTGCCGCTTCGCTCGCGCCACGTTCTGCAAGATGCCGACGCCATCATCACCTGCAACAAAACGGAAGCCGCCTTGTTGAAGCAAAAATATCCGAAGCAACGGGTGATTACTCAGCCGCATGGAGTTCCGGCTGCTGACTACGAAAAGGAGTCACGGGACAAAGCACGCAAAGCTTTTCCGCAAATTGTCGGGAAAAGGTTGCTCCTGTCGGTTGGGCGCATCGACACGGTGAAAAATCAAAGTTGGCTGGTTGAGCAAGCGCCGGAGATTTTCAAAAATCATCCCGACGCGATCATGGTTTTTGCTGGTTCCTGCACGGATGCCGCCTACGGAAAATCGATCGAACGGGAAATCCAAAAGCGCGGATTGGGAGATCGCATTTTGCTGACGGGCGGACTTCCGCCGGGCGATCCGAGGCTCATTGGATTGTTTCAAGAAGCTGAAGTGCTGCTGCTGCCCTCCATCTCTGAACCGTTCGGCCTCGTGATTCTGGAATCCTGGGCCGCGGGAACACCGGTCATATCGAGTCGGACTTCAGGAGCGTCTGATCTGATTGCCGAAAACGAAACCGGTTGGATTTTCGATTTAGATAAAGCGGCGAGCTTTCATTCTGCACTTAACACCGCGTTGAAAACTCCGGGAATAGCCAGACGCATGGGCGCGAATGGCGCGACGCTCGTGAAAGCAAAATATGACACCAATGTTTTGGCGGGTGCGGTGAAAAATCTTTACCAAACTTTAATCGAGGAGAAGCGATGAAATACGTCATTCTCCGCGACGACGACACGAATGCATTAACGCCGATTAATTATCTCGAGCGGCTATACCGTCCATTTCTCGACAAAGGATTGCCCGTCAATCTTGCGGCGATACCGAACGTCTCCACAGAGGCGACCTGGGCTGAAGGAAAACCAGAATTATTCCTGATGGCGAAGAGCGGTTCGGAGCCAAAGAACCTGCCTCTCGGAAGCAACGCGAGGCTCGTGGAATATCTTCAGAACAACTCCGGATTTCATATTCTGCAGCACGGTTGCCGTCACGAATTCGTGAACAAGATCTACGAATTCGCGCAAGAGAATCGTTGGGACATCGCGAGTCGTCTCAATGAAGGAACTAAACATTTGCTCGACGCTGGATTTCCAAAACCCACCACGTTCGTCGCACCAAATGATCAACTTTCGCGCGTCAGTTTTGAAGAGGTTTCCAAACGGTTCCGCGTCGTTTCTACAGGTTGGTACGAGTTGAGCCGATTGCCCCTCGGTTGGTGGCCCAAATATGCGTGGAAGAAAATTGCTCGCACGCCGCATTGGAGTGTCGGCAACACCCTTTTGCTGACGCATCCCGGTTGCCATCTTTCGTATCACAAAGCGTACGGAACGATGATGAAAGAAATCATCAAGAGCATCGATAGCCGAAAAGTCACCGTGCTTGTAACGCATTGGTGGGAATATTTTCGCAACAACACGCCTGACGAACCGTTCATCAATTTGCTGCACGAAACCGCTTATTATCTCTCGCGACGCAAAGATCTGAAAGTCATCTCATTCTCCGATTTGGCCGAACAAAACATCGCTCTGAATTAACTATGAAAACGAAAATCCTAAATGTTCTTCAATGTCCTCGCTGTCAGGGACAGCTCAGCGTCACATCGCTTGACGAAGACAACCGAGAAATCCGACGGGGCCGTTTGACCTGCGATGGCGAAGGTCATAGTTACGAAATCGAGGATGGAATTATTCGTTTCGTAACCGGGTTCGATCACGAGGCCGTTAAACGTGAAATCGCCTATGAAAATTCGACCTACACCGGGAGCGATCGTCTGAGAGACGCCAAATTAATCGCGCAATTTCCTGAGACGCTGACCGAACTTTGGCCACACACCTGTCATTTCGGTCCCGACTTCAAAGTGCTCATCGACCATCTGAATCTCACATCTGACTCCTGGATTTTGGATATCGGAACGGGTCCTTGTTGGAGCAGTCGTTTGCTCGCGCAACGCGGCGGCAACGTTGTCGCTCTCGACGTGAACGAAGCAAATTTCTACGGCCTGAAAACCTCCGACATTTTGTTCGATGCCCATGGAGTTTATTTCGACCGCATTCTGGAGAGCATGAACAACCTGCCGTTCCGCGATGAAAGCATCGATTGCATCACGTTCAACGCTTCATTCCACCACACGCCAGATCATTGGCAGACGTTGGCCGAATGCAATCGCGTGCTCAAACCCGGCGGGCAAATCGCGATGGTGAACGAGGAATTTGAATCGCTGCGCCACCGCATTTTTCCACCGGGCGAGGCAAGCGACACCGGCTCGCATCACAGCATTCCCTACTCGGACTTCGAGAAAGCGGTTCGCAGCAATGGATTTGAACTTCAATATTTCGTCGCAGACCACGTGCGCAAAAAACTGAAAATCCCAGGCGCAGTTGCATTTATCGAGCAATTCCCTGCCCTGCTCAAACAGATGAATTCCGCGTTGATCATTCTGCGGAAACCGCAAGCTACTCATCGCACGCGCAGCTCTAAACCCTCCGAAATTCCAGTTCTTCAATCATGATCGCGAGTGCCACAAACCTTTTTTCTGACCAACCGGCAAAGCCGGATATTTCTGCTCAGACGCTGGCAACGCCATCCACCACCGCGAACCCTCCGTCAATCGCAATTCTTGGAATCCCTTTCGATAACATCACAACGGCTCAAACCGTCGAGGCGGTCGAAGAAATGGTGGCATCGGGCGAACCGCATTATCTTGCCACGGCCAACGTGGATTTTCTGGTGCAAGCTCGCGAGGACGTCGAACTTCGCCGAATTCTCCTGAACGCGAACCTGGTTCTTTGCGACGGAAAACCCCTCGTCTGGGCTTCGCGTCTTTTGGGAAATCCGCTTCCAGAACGCGTCGCTGGCTCAGACCTCGTTCCGCTCCTGATTCAAATTGCGGCGCAGAAAAACTACCGCGTTTTTTTTCTCGGAGCGTCCCCGGAATCTGCTGCCGCCGCGGTGGAGAAGCTTCAAAAGAAATATCCACGTTTAAAGATTACCGGACGCTATTCGCCACCTTTTACGCCGTTGCACGAAATGGATCACGGGGAAATCAGGAAACGAATTCGCGAAGCCAAACCAGATCTGCTGTTCGTTTCATTCGGCTGCCCCAAACAGGAAAAATGGATTTCGATGCACTACCGTTCGCTTGGCGTTCCTGTCTGCGTGGGCGTCGGCGCAACGATTGATTTTCTCGCGGGAAAAGTAAAACGCGCTCCGAAATGGATGCAACAGACTGGCACGGAATGGATTTTCCGGATGGCACAGGAACCGCGTCGTTTGGGACGGCGATACTTGAAAGGACTTTGGTGGTTCAGCCGGGGGATCGCATTGCAATGGTGGCGAATGCAGGCCGCAGATGGAAAACGGAAAGTCGTTCGAGGCCACTCGCCGACACATCCGGAACAGCCGTGGAAAACAATTCGAATTGCGGAGCGGCTCGATCTTCAAGCTGTTCATCGTGATTCGCTCGCTTGCGAACAAGCGCTCGCAACCCATCGCCAATGCTTGATCGATTTGTCCAACGTCAAATTCGTGGACAGCACGGGCATCGGCCTCTTGATTCGATTGCAAAAGAAAGCACGGATCTCTGGGCGGCAACTGATTCTTTTATCTCCCAGTCCGGCGATGCAATCCGCCTTACGATTGATGCATCTATCTGATTTTTTTGCCATTGCCGGAGACATGTCGGAGGCGCGGCGAATCTTCAAGAAGTCCGAAAGCGCTAATCCGGTGTTCCTGCAAAAAAACTATTTTCCGTCCAAGCCCGGTCTCTTTTGGCGCGGAGAAATTACCGCTGCGAATGCGGATCAAGTATGGCAAATGACCGAACTCCATATCGCCTCGCGCGCGCAGAAGAAGGAGTCCGTGCAAATCGATCTGACATCACTCCAGTTCATCGACAGCGCAGGTGTGAATTTGATGATGCGCGCAAAACGCGAGGCTACGTCGCAGGGAACAAAGCTTCATTTTCTCGGCACACAACCCAACGTGCGAAACGTTTTGCGAATGTCTAATCTCGAATCAACGCTGCTGGGGAAAAGCTAAATGCGGATCGCGATTTCCACCTCGGTGATTCAACGTGGGAAAACCGGCGTTGCCCAATATGTTTTTGCGCTGGTCAAAAAACTGTGCGCCTACGCAGAGCAACATCAGTTCACCCTATTCGTCCTTGAAGAAGATTTACCGCTCTTCGCGTTTGCCCGCTCGTCGATGAAGCTTGTGAACGTTCCTGAACGTTATCGTCCCGCAGCTAAGAACATCGCCTGGCACCAAACCATTCTGCCAACGTTGATTCGCAAACATAAAATTGATGTGCTGCATGTGCCGAGTTACCGCAGGATGCTGTGGTCTCAACCTTGCGCTCTCGTTGCGACGATTCACGATCTGGCACCCTTTCATATCGCAAATAAATACGATTGGAAACGAATGTTCTATGGTCGCGTGGTGGTGAAACGTCTCGCAAAGCGACAGCACAAAATCATCGGCATCAGCCACAACACAGCGAACGACATTCACCGTTTCTTCGGCCTGACCAGCACGAATATTTCGGTGATTCACAATGGGCTTGATGCAGAGCGATTCTTTCCCGGTTCAAAAATCGAGGCTGCGAAAGCAATCGCGGACCGGCATGGAATTACCGCGCCATTTTTCTTATACGTCGCGCGCCTGGAACATCCCGCGAAAAATCACGTGCGGCTCATCGAAGCGTTCAATCGTTTCAAAGCGGCGACGAAATCGGATTGGCGTCTCGTCTTTGGCGGAAGCGATTGGCACGGCGCAGAGATCATTCACAAACAAATTGCGTGCTCGCCGTTCCGCAACGAAATCCATTCTCTCGGGTTTGTGCCAGATGAGGATTTGCCGACGCTCTATCGCGCTGCCGATTGCTTTATTTATCCCTCACTGTATGAAGGTTTTGGTTTGCCACCGATCGAAGCAATGGCGTGCGGCTGCCCCGTGATTTCTTCAAAACGCGGGTCACTCGCGGAAGTGGTAGCTGACGCGGCGCTGGTTGTTGATCCAGAAAACATCAACGATTTGCAGGAAAAAATGACCAGGCTTTCGCTCGATGCGGCTTTGCGTGAAAAACTTCGGGATGCGGGATTTGTGCGTTCCAAATTTTTTGATTGGAGCAAAACAGCGGAGGAAACGCTGGCCGTTTATAAATCTGCTTTTGCACAGCAACAGAACGCAGGACGCGCTCGCGTTGGCTCCACGCCAGCGAAATTTGAGCAACCCGTGGCTCGCTAACTGTCGAAATAGACAACTTCGACGAGCTTTCGCAAGGCTTCCACAACGCTTTTATCCTGGCGTTCGAAGATAAGACGTTGCGCTGTTTCGCGCCACCATGCGCTGGGATGATCGAGATACGAAACGAGTTCACCCATGGACGCTTTGCCGAGCTGTGGTTTGCTTTTCAGCGCAGTGAAGTTGGGTGGTTCGAGACGATAGATGCGTCCCATGTCGCGTCCTTTTTCCAGATCAATTCTTTTGTGGATGTCATCAGGGATAGACCACGGATGCTCGATGGATTGGCGATACATATCGAGCACGTGCAACGTTCCGTCGGGAGCATTGACGAAATTTACGGGGCGAAACCACGTGTCAGGGCGTTGGCCGGATCAACGGGTGGAAATCCGGCAAATTTCCCAAGGATTGCGGGATTAGAGTTCGTTTGATCAAGCGCTTGGCAAGAAAAGGCCACGAACCACAGTGTAAATAGTAAAACCGCTCTCATAGGTTTTCTGCTGAATGACACTCGGACATCTCTAATCTTTCGTTGCGGGTGATTTAATTGCCAGCATTTTGGTGAATGAAAATCATGGTTTTGCCTGCAAATCTCTCTAAATTGCCACTTGCTTCCTAAAAATTACGAACCTATATTGCGCGCTCTTTTTAAGAGAACGATCAATTTATGCGACGACCAAAAGGTATCAAAACTAGGAAAGCGGTTTCAAAACGTTTTAAAATCACCGGTTCAGGGAAGATCAAGACTTCGCGAGCTGGCAAGCGGCATTTGCTTCAGGGCAAAAGCTCAAAACGCCGCCGCAGCCTCGGGGCAACAAAAATGGTCGATAAAACGGACATGAGACGCATTTTGGAGAATCTGCCGTTCAGCCGTTAACTTTCAAATTCAACTGATATAATCCCATGCGTGTAACAAATTCACCCGCCTCCCGTAAACGCCGTATTCGCACACTGAAAGCCGCCAAGGGCTTTCGTTTGAAACGGTCGGCACTTTATCGCTACGCCGCTGATGCTCTCGATCATGGTCGCCAATATGCCTATCGCGATCGCAAAGTTAAAAAGCGCACTTTCCGCTATCTCTGGCAAATCCGTATCAATGCGGCTGCTCGTGCCGCCGGCATGACCTACAGCCGTTTCATCGAAGGTTTGAAAGCTGCCAATTGTGGATTGGACCGTAAGGTTCTGGCCGACATCGCTGCAACGGATACTGCTGCATTTGGCCAACTCGTCACCATGGCGCAGAACGCTTTGAAAACAAAAGCTGCGGCCAAAGCATAATTAAATTCTGAATCATCGAAACAGGCGACCAACCATTTGGTCGCCTGTTTTGTTTTGAGGAATGGTTAACTTGCCAAATTAAATGAATGACAAATCTCCTGTCGATGAATTGGCCGAGGCCGTCCGGACCTTGGGAATCACCAAATATTCACGTCACATTTTTTTGTGTGCAGAACAAACTGAAGCGAAATGTTGCACCAAAGAGGATGGTTTAGCTTCCTGGGAATTTTTGAAAAAACGCCTCAAGGAATTGAATCTCGTCGGGGCACAAGCGCTGGTTTATCGGAGTAAGGCGAATTGCCTTCGTGTCTGTGTTCGCGGACCAATCGCCGTGATCTATCCCGAAGCCGTTTGGTACCACTCCTGTTCACCCGCCGTTTTGGAACGCATCATTCAGGAACATATCATTGGTGGAATGATCGTTTCTGAATTCGCGTTTGCTAAAAACCCGAATTTCGCTCCTTAGAATAACGGCGTTAACAACATCCGATTAGTATTGTTGCTGGGGATACTGGAGTTACCGGGAAACGGCGGAATATTCGGTTGAATCGGCGTCTGTGGGACAATGATTGTATTCGGATTTACCGGCGCCGGATTGAAATTATTTGTTCCAACGCCTCCGATAGTGGTCGAAAGTGGTGCAATTGTCCCCGGCGGGAAAGTAGAGCGCGGCGTCGGCGTAAGGCCACTCACCGGGTTTTGCGAGAAACCGCTGACGGCACCGGGCGTGAATCCTGAAACGGCATTCGGCGCAAATCCCCTCACCGTCCCAAAAGATTGACCTGGAGCGGTCGGAGCAGGTGACGGTGGTGGCGGCGGCGTTTGCGCAGAAATTGCGATGCTGGAAACTGCGAGAGCAACCGTGAAAATTAAACTTCGTTTCATAAACTTTTCTTCCATGGAAAAAGTTCGATCTGATACGGCTTCCTGTCAACCGTTCTAATCTTTGCGAGAGGAAGGAAGAGTTTTAGCGATTTCAAGTGCGACAAGACAGACATCATCGGCGAATTCCGCGCTGGAAGAAAATGTTTGGACTTCTTTAAGCAAAGAGTCGAACAAATCATTACATTCTTTTTCCGCATTTTTTTCCACCGCAGTCAGCAAAAGCTCGGGACTGTATTGCTCGCCTTCTTTGCCTTCTATTTCATAAAGCCCGTCTGTAAAAAGCATCACAACATCGCCGGGCAACATGGGAATTTGCGACGTGGGATACGTTGATTCTTGAAAGAGGCCCAGTGCCGGGCGCGGTTTGCCATCTGAATTTCTCAACAACTCAACCTTGCTCGTGTCCCGATGAATGATAAACGGTTTGGGATGCCCCGCGTTGGCGTAACGGAACTGACGGTTCTCTAAATCGGCGATGAGATAAAACGCGGTTGTGAATAGCGGTGTGCCGGTTTGTTGGAGAATCGTGCGCAAATCTCGATTGATCCGCGTTAGCAATTCGCCAGGATCTGACGCGATGGGCTTAAGCTCTTCAACCATCGCTCGCACCATTGCGGTAACGAGCGCCGAGCGAACCCCGTGCCCCATCACATCGCAAATAAATAATCCCGCTTTGGTTTCAGACAACGCCAGCACATTAAAGAAATCCCCACCCACCTGCCCTGTCGGATGATACCGATGACAAAAACGAATCAGGCTTTCTTCAGCGGAGGCTCCGTGTGGGAAGGTCGGATATTGCTGAGGTAAAATGGCCTGCTGGATTTCGTGCGCCATACGCAGATCGTCCTCCATCATTTCGTTTTTCTTTTGCAATTCCGCTTGGCTGCGCGCCAATTTCTGAGTCGCGAGGCGCTCCCGTTCTTCCGCCTGCCGACGCACCGTGATGTCGTGGAAAACGCTCAACACGAGGGAATCTTTGTGCTCCAGATCGACGAAAGAGTTGGAAAGTTCGAGATCCACGGCTTTCCCGGAGCGGAAGATCACATGCCGTTCCAGTTGCGACTCAATTTTGCGTTCCTTGAAACGTTCTTTGTACTTCTCCATCATTTCGTCGAGATCCTCTTCTGGCGAATAGGTAGCAGTGAACGGTTTCCCTTCCAGCTCCTCCTCCTTCATTCCGACGATTTTGCAAAACGACGAATTAACGGCGAGAATCGTTCCATTGGAATCGGTTAAGCGCATTCCATCAGAGGCGTTCTCCCAGACGGAACGAAAACGCATTTCTGAAAACCGTAATGTTTCCTCCGTCAATTTCCGTTTGGTGATGTCTTCAACCAACCCTTCGTAGTAAAGTAATTTCCCATTGCGATCGCCCACCGCTCGCGCATTTTCAGAAATCCAAATGATGCTTCGGTCTTTCCGGTAGATTTGCGATTCAAAGTCTCGAACCACGCCATGTTGCTGCATCAATTTGACAAACTCGGCGCGGCGGTGTGGATCAACGTAAAGCGATTTTTCAATGTCCGTTAGCGAGGAGGTTAACTCCTCCGGGGAATCGTACCCGTAAATTCGAGTGAGGGCGGGATTGGCGCTCAGGTAATGGCCATCTGGCGTCGTTTGAAAAATTCCTTCAACTGCATTTTCAAAGATGCTCCGGTATTTTTCTTCGGCCTTATAAAGCGCTGCTCTCGCTTGGGCACGTTCAATGGCGTAAATCATCGCGCGCGTGATCAGTTGACTATCCACACGGCCTTTAACTAGATAGTCCTGCGCGCCAGCATGCACCGCGTTCAATGCAATCGTTTCGTCATCCAGGCCGCTTAAAACGATGATTGGTATCTCCGGAACCTCGGCTTGCATTGCGCAAAAGGTCTCCAGCCCTTTGCTGTCCGTCAGCGATAAATCCAAAAGAATGACATCAATGCCCCCCTGTTCTAATCGTGAGAGTGCCTTCTTGAGACTCTCGACCGACTCCATTTCAAACTGGGTGCCGCGAGCTTTTTGCAAAGTCCTTTCAAGCAAGAAAACATCCTCGGGGTTGTCTTCGACCAACAAAACTTTGATAGGCTTATGATCCATTTACGTTCCGCATAACTCGAATTGCGGGCGAGTTACCACTAACACTGAGCAGATACGGAGTGAAGCAGAAGTTGAATTTAATTCTGCCGAACTTTAGGAACGGCTTCGTGCAAAAAAATGGAAATCCATTCGCGTGCCGAGATTTCGTCTGCACGGGAACCGCCGCGCATTTCCATGCGGCCGCTTTCATCGACCCATAACTGTGCAGAACCAAAGGTCATCAACACAGTCCATGAATTCGTCGAAAATAAGTTTTTCATTCGGCGATACTGCCGTAACGACCCGGACAAAGACTGTCCAAGCAATCGACACGAGGGCAAAGTTTAGAAAACTAAAACCTCTTGCATAAAGGCGTCCGAATATTCAGGTTCCCGTCGCAAGTTTCTCAACCAAATGAAAATTATTCTTCAAAACAGTCAATCGAAGGCATTCTTCACTGCTAACAATGGGTGGAATTCTGAAATTGCGTCCGCGCGACAGTTCGGTACTTCGCAGGAACTTTGGGGTTTTTGCACGGCCAATCGTCTGAAGAACGTTCAGATGGTTGTGAAATTTGAAGACGCACGCTTCGACATGGTCATCCCGTTTGTTCCCGAATCATCAAACGAAGTGCGTTCGCTCAAAACAATTCTTTTGGTAGAAGATAGCGCAGATGATGTGCTGCTCTTCCAACGGGCTTTCAAAAAAGCCGGGATCAATGATGCGGTCCAGGTCGTCAGCGACGGCGAGCAATGTATTTCTTATTTGTCCGGGGAAGGAATTTACTCCGATCGCGAGCATTTCCCGATGCCACGTTTGATCGTGATGGATGTGAAGATGCCTCGCGTGGGTGGCTTGGAGGTTTTACGCTGGATGAACACGGTTAAGACCTTGCGTCCCATTCCAAAAATCATCCTTAGCTCATCTCGTCTCGATTCGGACATCACCACGGCTTACAACCTGGGAGCCAACACCTATTTCGCCAAGCCGACAGCGTTTGAGGATTTACTGCTGCTGGTCAAATCGATCCATACCTATTGGATGGTCGAAGACTCGCCTGCGCTGATTCCCTCTTACGCCTACGCCTGAACCTGTCCAAGAATGCGGTGTGCAGCCGAGCTTGGAGACGGCCCTGTCGCAATTCTAGCCCACCCAAAGTAAAACCTTGGGAATGAGCGAGGGCGCGCATCACGCTCTTGCTTCCCTTGAGTTAATTCGCTGCACTCACCCTCCGTCCTTGCGAGCTGGACAAATCATCTATTTGTCCCCAAGAATTTTAGCATGAACCCCATAACGCGTAGAAATTTCATCAAAAACAGTTCCATCGCGGCAGCCGCGCTTGGCTTTTCCGCGCGATCGTGGTCGCAAGTTGCCGGGGCGAATAACGACATCCGCATCGCTGTCGTCGGATTAAAAGGCCGAGGCCAATCGCATTTGGATGAGTTCAATAAAATGAGCGGCGTTCGCATCACTGCGCTTTGCGATGTGGACAAAGATGTTCTTGATGCTGAAGTTGCAAAGTTCAAAAAGAGAAACCGTGACGTTGAAGGTTTTATCGACATCCGCAAGCTGCTGGAGAGTAAAAACGTGGATGCCATCGCCATTGCTACGCCGAATCATTGGCACGCGCTTGGCGCCATCTGGGGAATCCAGGCAGGCAAAGATGTCTATTTGGAGAAACCCGTTTCCCACAATGTTTTCGAAGGACGAAAAATTGTCGAAGCCGCGAACAAATATAAAAAGATCGTGCAAACAGGAACGCAGGCTCGTTCCAGCACTGCCATTCAAGAAGCCGTCGCATGGGTCAGCCAAGGTAACCTTGGCAAGATAAAGATCGCGCGTGGACTCTGCTACAAGCCGCGTCCGAGCATCGGGAAAGTTTCCAGTGCGCAGCCGATCCCCTCTTCCGTCAATTACGATTTATGGTGCGGCCCAGCGCCAATGGAACCGTTGAACCGTGCGAAACTTCATTACGATTGGCACTGGCATTGGGCAACTGGCAACGGAGATCTCGGGAATCAAGGCATTCACCAAATGGACGTGGCGCGCTGGTTTCTCGGCGAAAAAGAGCTTTCCCCGCGCGTGTTTTCCGTAGGCGGACGTCTCGGTTACGAAGACGACGGCGAGACGCCAAATACGTTGCTGGTTTTTCACGATTATAAGAAAGCTCCTCTTATTTTCGAAGTGCGTGGGCTACCTGAGAAATCGGCCTCGAAGTCCATGGACAAATACAAGGACGCATCCGTCGGCGTCGTAATCGAGTGCGAGAACGGCGATGTCGTTGTTTCCAGCAGTTACGGAAAAGCAGCTGCGTTTGACAAAGATTTCCGCGAGATCAAAAAATTCGAGGGTGACACCAATCATTTTGAAAACTTCATCAAGGCGGTTCGAAGCCGAAAAGAGAGTGAACTGAACGCCAGCATTCTCGAAGGCCACATCTCCAGCGGCCTTTGCCACACCGGTAATATTTCCTATCGGGTCGGCAAACAATCCACGTCGGAGAAAATGCGGGAAGCAATCAAAGCAGACAGAGGCGCGACTGAGACCTTTGACCGCATGGCGGCGCACCTTGAGGCGAACGGCGTTGATCTCCAAAAAACGAAAGCAACACTCGGAGCGGTGTTAAAAATGAATCCGAAGTCAGAAAAATTCACCAACAACTCCGACGCGAATAAATTGCTGACTCGCGATTATCGCAGACCGTTTGTGGTGCCGGAGAAAGTGTGATTGCGTCTTTGTTCGGGAACCAGGCGCAGCCTTTCCCGGGTTAAAACTTCCCGGCCAGCGCGATGCCGAAGGTCATTGGATCACCCGGTTGGCGAATGAGTTGATCAGCAAAACCGGGATTGCTGTTCCGCAAATCCAAGGCGTTGTTCACGTACTCTTTGTTGAAGATGTTTCGTCCAAAAACATAAATCTCGAAATGTTCCTGTTGGTAGCCGATCCGCGCATTCACCAAACCGTAGGCGGTTTGTTTCGCGGAGTTGGCTTCATCGAGGTAATAATTTCCAACGGCTTGATACTCGGCGCGGGCGTAGAAGTTGCACGGCAGATTCAGTTGCGCGGCAAAGCTGGCCGTGAAATCCGGAACGAAATTGACATCGTTGCCATCAAAGTTTTGCGCGTTGTTCGGATCAGTGAAGTCATCGAACTCGGTTTTGGTCACACCAAAGGCCGCGCTCAAATCCAGGTACTGGCAAGGGCGCACCGTCATATCAAGTTCTGCTCCGTAACTGCGCACGCTGTCCGCATTGACGAGATACGCCGTCGAAGGATCGAGATTGTTGATCCGGTAAACCTGATAGTTCTCAAAGTCAGTGTAGAAGAGCGCGGCGTTCACAAAAAACCGTTCTTCCAACCATCTCGTTTTCGAACCGATCTCGTAATGCCATGAATGGGACGGATTGAATTTCGCTCCCGCTTCGGAATCGTTGGACGTGTTGAATCCACCGCTTTGATAACCTCGCGAAATACTGGCGTAAGTTTCGATGTTGTCGGCGCAATGGTAGGTAATTCCAAATTTCGGAGAGACGTCGGTGAAATGATCTTCCGTGTCGTAAATCACCCGTGGCGCGGGATGGAATGGATTGCGACGATCACGGGCCAGCGAACGATTGTCATACGTGAAACGAAGTCCGGCGGTGAGATCCAGTTTGTCCCAGACCGTGTAAGTCGCTTGTCCGAACGCGGCATAAGTATTCGCTTCCGTTTCTGAAAAAGTGCGAATCCGATTCGGGAAGGGCGGCGGAACCAGTAATTCCACACTGCCAGTTTCATTCTCCAATCGGCTGTCCGAAAAATACAAACCGCCGAGCCATTTCAAATCCTGCGTTTCGTCATTGGATTGCACACGCAATTCCTGGCTCCATTGATCCAGTTCAGGTTTGGCAAAACCGAGACGAACTCGCATTTCGGTAAAATCAAAATCCTGCAACAAATCCTGTCTCCAATTTCTGTAGGAGGTAACCGATGTCACTTTGACGGCTTCATTTTCGAAACTCCCCTTGAACGCGGTGCCCCAGGTTTCGGTATCGACATAGCCGTCAAAGTCGCGTTTTACGGAAAACAAATCTTTGTCATGGCCGCGATAATAGGTGGGAACAAATCCATCGTTGAATTTCTGCCCGTGCAGAACGAGCGAGAAATCCCAGCTCTCGGACGGCGTCCAACGGAGCTGAGCGCGACCGGCCAGCGTTTCTTTATCGTCCGGATGCGTGTCGAGAAAATCATTATGTACGAAACCTTCGCGGCGCGAGAAAAGGCCGGATAAACCAAGCGATAATTTCTCGGCGACGATTGGCCCGCGCAAACTGGCTTCGTAAATCTGCTGGTCGTAATTTCCCAGCGTGACGCTCCCCCGCCCTTCGAGTTCATCGCTGGGTTGCCGAGTAACGATGTTGATCACGCCGCCGGGTCCATTCGCGCCGAACAATCCCGGTTGAGGGCCGCGCAAGAATTCAATCTGCTCTACATCAAACAACGCCAAACCGCGCGAGTTCAGATCCGTGTAGGGAATGTCATCGACGTAAAAACCGATCGCAGGATCGCCCGTGGCAAAGTTGTTCTCCCGCAAACCGCGCACGGAAAACTTTGGCGAGCGATCATTGTTCGCGTCGAAGACGGTGACGTTGGGAAGATAAGTCCCCAATTCGCGGGTGTTGGCAATCCCGCCCGGCCGGACCTGTTCGCCGGAAAGCACCGTGACAGAATTAGCAGCTTGGGCGACGGATTGGGTGGAGTCCGGTTGCGCTCCATAAACCGTGACGGTTGGCAAACGATACGTGGAGGACGAAACCGGGGGATTGGTTTGAGCGAAAGCTGAAGCCGCCGCAATCATCAGAGCGTAAAAAAGAATTTGTTTCATTTTTCTATAAGTGAATTTGCCGATCGTCTTCGGCTTGCGAATCGCCCGCGTTTCTAGGGAAAGAAAAGGGACAAAGCAAGTTTGATTAAGCTCGCACGTTTAATCACCTGCGTGAGATGCAGTCAGCAATCGGCGTATGCATTGGCTCTCGCCGCTGATTCACGGTCAAGCGCAACCTGGATATTGATGACAATGCATTTGAAAGTCTGATTGTTGTTCGTGGCTCTTGGTCTGTGCGCCAGTAGACTTTGCGGTCAAGCTCATCTTGATCCGTCATTCAATCCAATGCTCGGCGCCAACGGAATGGTTGGATGGGATTCTTTAGTGCTGAAACGCAATGGTGGTACGAACTCACGTAGGACATCGCGGCATTTCCGAAAAGTAAATTCTTTAGCACTTTCGGAAACCAATGTTTATCATCGTTCGTCGTGATCTGGACTTTAGCTCTGACGCTTTTGAAAGTTAAGTCCGAGTA
>JBBQAX010000054.1:0-17795 GCA_038316905.1 Verrucomicrobiota bacterium
CAAGGGACGTTCCATCCCATCGATTTGCAGTTTTGCGCCCGAGCGTTTCAACAGGTTATTGTAAGTCGCCAGCGCGAGCAGCGGCCAACTGTTTCGATACATGTCGTATTTCAAATAAAACACGCGCGGAAATCCCGTGCCGGTCGTTTCGAGTTCCGTCCAGGAACCACTGGCGTTTTGTGTGCGAACAAGATAATTGATTCCGCGTTTGACACTCGGCAGATGCGGTTCGTCAAACGCGAGCAAGCCCATTACCGCCCACGCGGTTTGCGACGCGGTGCTTGGCCCGCGCCCTTTGAAAACCGGGTCGTCATAGGTGTTGCAACGTTCGCCCCAACCGCCGTCGTCGTGTTGAACACTTTCCAACCACGCGCGTCCTTTCAACAACCACGGCTGGTTCATGCTTAAATTCATCGCGCGCATTCCACGCAAAACCTGCCATGTGCCGTAAATATAATTCACGCCCCAACGACCGTACCACGAGCCGTCCTCTTCCTGGCAAGCGCGCACAAACTGAATCGCTTTTTCCACCTGCGGATTTTTCACGCTGACATTTTCGTAACCGAGCAATTCCAAAATGCGGGCGGTAATGTCGGCGCATTCGGGATCGAGCATGGCGTTGTGGTCGGCGAAGGGAACTTTTTCCAAAATGCCTTTGGTGCAATCTTTGTCGAACGCCGCCCAGCCGCCGTCTTTGCACTGGAAGGTCATCATCCATTTCAAACCGCGTTGAAAACATTCGTCGCGCCGCTTGGGATTGTCGGTGGGAATTTTGCGCAACGCCAACAGCACCATCGCGGCGTCATCCACATCAGGATTCCATTTGTTGTTGAATTCAAAAACCCACCCACTGGGTTCGACTTTCGCGGGATTCTTGTATTTCCAGTCGCCGTGGAAACGAATTTCTTTGTCGATCAGCCAGTCGCAACATTTTTTCAGCGCGGGATGATCGCTCGGAATTCCCGATTCGTGCAGGCAGATCGCGACGATGGCGCTGTCCCACACCGGCGAAAAACACGGCTCGATGCGCACGCTGTCCTCGGTTTCGTGTTCGAGCTTTTTGAGTTCGCGTTCAGCCCGCAAAACCTGCGGGTGATCTTCGGCGTAACCAAGAGCTTTGAGCGCGATGAGCGAATTCAACATGGCCGGGAAAATCGCGGCCAAACCGTCGCTCCCTTCAAAACGTTCCAACATCCATTGCTCCGCTTTCTTCAAGGCGAATTTGCGGAACGGATGGATATGCGCTTTAGCCCAAAGTTCAGCGAACTTGTGCAATTCATCCAATGACAGGAAAAAATTGCGCCAGGTAAATGTTTGCGGATCGCGCGGCAGCGCCAGATCGCGTTCGTGAAAACCTTCGCGATAAAGTTCGTCGAGCGTGACACCGACCTGACGCGTGGGTTTAAAATGATTGATGATCGCCAGCGGAACAATCATGCCGCGACTCCAATTACTCATGTCCCAGAAATTGACGTGGAACCATTTCCCAATGAGCAAAACTTCCGAGGGAATCGTAGGCAGATATTTCCAGGGAAAAAGTCCCAGAAGGGCGAGATACAGTTTTGAAAACGTGTTCATGCGCGGGATGCCGCCGAGGTTGCGCGCCATTTCGCGGGCTTTGAGCATTCGCGGATCGGTGACGGGCATTCCCGAAAGTTTCAGCGCGAGATACGCCTTGATCGTCGCGTTCACTTCCGACGGCCCGCCGTAATAAATATTCCAGCCGCCATCCTGTCGTTGCATCGAGAGCAGATGGTTTACCGCTTTGTGCTCCCACCTTTTGTCCACTTTCCCGTTCCAGTGGTGATATGCAATCATGTCCGAGACCAGAGTGGAATCGACCATCAATTCGCCGATCCAATAGCCTTCGGGTTTCTGTTCGGACAAAAGGAAGTCCTGCGAACGTTTGATCGCCGCTTGCAACTTGTCCGTTGGATTAAAACTTGAGGCCGTTTCTCGAGCAGCCATTTGCCCGACCCGGCCAGTTTGAGAAACAGGAACTGACACGCCGCAAGTTTGTGAAGAGCGCAAAATATGTAAAGCTCTTAAATGTTTCTAGGCCTGCATCTACGCCTACGCCTCTAAAACTCCGAGTAACCATTTTGCTCTTTGACCTTTTGCGATTGAACTTTAATTTTTCGGCAATGCTTTTGGAATTCACAAAAATGAACGGCGCGGGAAACGATTTCGTGATCGTGGACAATCGCCAAGGAAAGATTCAACTCACGCCCCAGCAAGCGGTGAAGATTTGCGACCGCCATCGCGGCGTGGGCGCGGATGGCGTGATGCTCTTGATTCCGTGCGCCTCAGGCAAAGCCGATTGGGCATGGGACTTTTTCAATAGCGACGGCAGCCGCGCCGAAATGTGCGGCAACGGCGCGCGTTGTTTCGCCAGATTCATCCAGAAAATTGCCGGGGCCAAAGACCAGCTAACGTTTGAAACCATTGCCGGAATTATCACCGCGAGCTTCCAAGGCGAACGAGTCACCATAAATCTCACCGCGCCGCGCGACTTGCGGTTGAACGAGTTAGTCCCGCTGAAGAACGGAACGCAAACAATTCACTCATTCAACACGGGCGTTCCTCATGCCGTCATTTTCGTCGATGACGCAGATAAAGCGATGGTGCAACCGACCGGCTCGGAAGTTCGCTACCACCCGCATTTCGCGCCGAAGGGGACGAACGTAAATTTCGTGCAATTGCTCGACTCAAATTGCATCCGGGTTCGCACTTACGAGCGGGGCGTGGAGAATGAAACGCTGGCTTGCGGGACTGGCGTGACAGCTTCCGCGTTGATTTCTGCGACGTTGAAAAACTTCACCTCACCGGTTCGGATTCACGTCGCAGGCGGCGATGTTTTGGAAGTCAGTTTCGCCAGAAACGGAAACGAATTCAGCGATGTTCGCTTGGCTGGTCCCGCTGATTTTGTTTTTGAAGGAAAGATCGAGATTTAAGCTGGAAAACAGGCGCGATTAAATGGAGGGGACGCTTGAGAGTTTGACACCGCGGAGGGCTTTGGACATATTGCGCCGCTCAAATTGGTTGGTAGGTTATCCAAGTGGCTAAAGGGTGCAGACTGTAAATCTGTCGGCTTACGCCTTCGCTGGTTCGACTCCAGCACCTACCACCATTTTAAATTCCTTCGCCGTGTTGCGCACCGGTTTCGTACGACGTCGCCACTTCGTCATCGAGTAATCCGCCATCTTTGGATAAAACCCGGTAGGTGCGGATTTGAACTGAAACTTTCCGTCCATCGCCCAAACCAAGCCGCGCATAATCTTCTTTGCTGATCCTCGAACGGAGGATTAATCCACTGGGCAAAACCAATTCCAAGCGCAACATGGTGCCGAGAAAATAGGTGTGCTTCAGAACGGCCTGATAACGAAACGCCGCGAGATCGCTTGAAACCTGCACAGCGTAAGGTCGAAAACCGATGCGCATCTTTTGGCCCTCGGATAAACCGTGGGCGGGAAATTCCAATTCGTTTAGGCGCGCTGAACCGTTGCGCACTTCCAATTCCAAAATGTTCATCACACCGACGAAGCGGGCCACGAATTCGTTGACCGGTTGTTCGTAGATGTCTCGCGGCGTGCCGATTTGTTCGAGATTGCCCCGCGAGAAAATCACGATCCGATCGGAAACTTCCATCGCTTCTTCCTGATCATGCGTGACGAAAAGCGTCGTCACCTTCAAGTCGTGATGCAGGTTCACCAGCCATTGACGCAGCTCCTGGCGGATTTTTGCATCGACTGCACCAAACGGTTCGTCGAGAAGAAGCACGTCGGGTTTCGGCGCAAGCGCGCGGGCGATGGCGATGCGCTGGCGTTGTCCGCCGGAGAGTTGGTGCGGATAACGTTTTTCCAATCCTTGCAGTTCGAGGAGTTTCAACAGTTCATGGACGCGCGCGTCAATGTCGGCACGTTTCCATTTTTTAATTTTCAAACCGAAGGCGATGTTTTTGAACACCGTCATGTTCTTGAACAACGCGTAATTCTGGAAAACAAAACCGATGTTGCGCTTTTGGACTTTGATGTCGTTGACGCGCTGGCCGCGAATGAAAATGTCGCCTTCGGTGGGGATTTCCAGACCGCCAATCATGCGAAGCACCGTCGTTTTGCCGCCGCCGCTTGGGCCGAGCAGCGCGACCAATTCACCTTCTTTGACGGAGAAGCTGACGTTGTTCACCGCCGCAACATCGCCGAACTTTTTGCTGACGTTTTTGATTTCAATACTCATGGGGAATTGCTGTTGGCTGTCAGCTGTCAGCTGATGGCTTTTTGCGATTAGGTGAAAGTTTTTTTATGAAGGCGGCGAGCATTCGTTTGATTTGAATCAATAAATCCAGTGCCATGCGATAGTCGGTTTCAGAAAGAATCTTCAAGTCTTTCGCCAATTCGAGATGTGATTCCAATTCGCAGGCCGAACCCATCGCCATGAAAACGAATCGCGCAAAATCGGCGTCGCTGGAACGCCCGCAGCCTTCGGCCAGATTGGCCGTAATGGAAACGGCGGCCCGCCGCATCTGACTGGTCAATCCAAACATTTCATTTTTTGGAAAACTTGCGGTCGCAGAATAAATCATCAGGTTGAGCTGATGGCCTTTTTGCCACACCTGAAGTTGTCGAAAATTTTGCATCAAATTAGTTAGCTATCAGCTTTCTGCTGATGGCTGATGGCTGATAACTTTTCCGTGCGCCATTCAAGCCAGGTTTTAAAACCGAGCGTGAACAACGCGAGGATTGCCAGCAAGCTTGCGACGGCAAACGCCGCCGTCGCGTTGTATTCGTTATAAAGTTTTTCCACGCGCAATGGCATGGTGTCGGTCATTCCGGTGATGTGGCCAGAGACGACTGAGACCGCGCCGAACTCGCCCATCGCCCGCGCGTTGCAGAGAATCACGCCGTAAAGCAAACCCCATTTCACCGACGGCAACGTGACGTGCCAGAAGGTTTGCCAGCCGTTCGCGCCCAGCGTCATGGCAGCTTGTTCCTGTTCCGAACCGGTCGCTTGCATCACGGGAATCAACTCACGCGCGACGAATGGGAAGGTGATGAAAACAGTGGCCAAAACAATTCCGGGAACGGCGAAAATGATTTGGATGTCGCGAGCATCGAGCCATTGTCCGAAGTAACCTTGCAACCCGAAGAGCAAAACGAACATCAATCCAGAAACGACCGGCGACACCGCGAACGGGAGATCGATCAACGTGATCAAAATGGATTTGCCGCGAAATTCGAATTTCGCAATCGCCCACGAAGCCGCGAGTCCGAAGACCAGATTCAACGGAACACTGATTGCCGCAACAAGGAGCGTCAGGCGAATGGCCGACCAGGAGTCGGGATCTTTTAACGATTCAAAATAGAAAGTGAATCCTTTGGAAAACGCCTGGGCGAAGACATTGACGAGCGGCAGGAGCAGGAAAATCAGTGTGAACGCGAGCGCGATGGTGATGAGAATCCATTTCGCGAGCGGCGATTCTTCGATCCCGCGACGTGAGGCGACGTTGCGTTGGCCGATTCGAGATTTAGGTATGCCAGCCATGTTATCGATTGAAACGGCTCGCCCAAACTTCGAGCCAATTGATGAGCGCCAGAATGATGAAGGAGATCACCATGAGCACGGCGGCGATCGCGACCGCGCCATGGTAATCATATTGTTCAAGTCGAATAACGATGAGGTAAGGGGCGATCTCCGTTTTGAACGGAATATTGCCCGAGACGAAAACAATGGAGCCGTATTCGCCAACCGCGCGCGCAAACGCGAGGGCAAAGCCGGTGACGATCGTGGGAAACATCGTTGGAATTAAAATTTGGCAAAAAGTGCGAAGACGACTTGCGCCGAGCGATGCGGCGACTTCTTCAATTTCCTTTTCCAGATTTTGTAAAACGGGCTGCAATGTACGCACCGTGAACGGCAATCCGACAAATGTCAGCGCGATCACGACGGCGAGTGGCGTATAAGAACCTTGGATGCCAAGCGGCACGAGAAATTTTCCGAGCCAACCGTTGGCAGCAAAGAGATTCGACAGCGTTAAACCAGCAACCGCAGTCGGTAGCGCGAATGGAAAATCAACCAGCGCATCGATGAAACGTTTTCCGGGAAATTCGTAACGCACCAAAACCCATGCAAGTAATGTTCCCATGACAGCGTTGATCAGCGCAGCGAGTCCGGCTGCGCCAAACGTTAATCTATAAGCGGCGAGCGCTCGGTCTTCGGTCACTAATCTCCAGAAATCGCTCCATGACATTTCGAATGCTTTGAGAAAAAGCGCTGCCACAGGAATCAAGACCAGCGCGCTTAAATAAAAAATTGTGTAGCCCATGGTCAGGCCAAATCCCGGCAGTGGATTGTATTTTTTCTCTCGCATGAAAAGGCGGCGATTGTTTCAGGGAGTGGTGATCGAAAACAAGGTTCTCAGCGATTGACCAGTTGAATTTTGTCGAATTCGCCGCCATCTGCGAAATGCGTTTTGTTTGCTTTCGCCCAACCACCGAAAACGTCATCGATGGTGAACAGATTCAACTTCGGAAAATCGTTCGCATATTTGGCGGTGATCGTTTCGGACCGCGGACGGAAATGGTTTTTTGCCGCGATGTCCTGGCCGACTTCGGTGTAGAGATATTCCAGGTAAGCTTTCGCCATCGCTTCGGTGCCGTGTTTTTGCACCACGCGATCCACCCACGTGACGGACGGTTCGGCGAGAATGCTGGCTGAGGGATAAACAATGTCGAATTGGCCCTTTCCGAGTTCTTTAACCGCGAGAATCGCTTCGTTTTCCCAGCCAACCAGAACGTCACCAATTCCGCGTTGCACAAAGGTGGTAGTTGCGCCACGTGCGCCGGTATCGAGCACCGGAACATTTTTGTAGAATTGGCTCACAAAATCGCGAGCTTTGGCTTCGTCATTGTTGTTCTTTTGCAACGCGTAACCCCAAGCCGCCAGGTAAGCCCAACGTGCTGCGCCGGAAGTTTTTGGGTTCGCCGGAATGATGCCGATCCCGGGTTTTACAAGATCATCCCAATCTTTGATCCCTTTTGGATTTCCTTTGCGAACGAGAAAAACAATCGTTGAGGTGTAAGGCGCGCTGTTATTTGGCAAACGCTTCTGCCAATCGGCGGGGATGAGTTTTCCTTTTTCGGCCAGCGCATCGATGTCGTGCGCCAAAGCGAGCGTGACCACGTCGGCTCCCAAGCCATCAATCACCGAGCGCGCCTGCTTGCCAGAACCGCCGTGCGATTGTCGAATTTTAAGGGTCTCGCCTGTTTTCTCTTTCCAATGTTTGGCGAAGCCGACGTTAAATTCCTCGTAAAGCTCCCGCGTCGGGTCATACGAAACATTCAACAACGTCGGAGATTTCTTTTCTGAACAACTCGTGGAACTCCAAGCAAGTGCCAGCAATGCAATGAAGCTGAAATTGAAGAGTTTATTTTTCATTTTCTCGCGGGAAATTACCCACATACCCTACTAAGTCAATAGGGATTAAAGCTTTGCTTCTAAATTGCTGATAAAAAACGTTTAAAAGGAAAACTGGGTTCGCCCGAGAAAGACCTTCTCATCCTGCGCGGCAACTGAACCCGGCGCGTCATTTCCGCCGCTGAAGTGGCTTTGTGAGTAATCGAAGTTGAATTTCACGTTCTTGTTGAGATACCAATTCAAACCGATTTCCCACGCGGTGATTTTTTGAGCCGATGCGGGCGAAGCAATGAACGGATAGGCGCTCTGATCAATCGACAATTCGCCGAAACGAGCGGCGATCTCCCACGCGCCCCAACCGCCCCCGCCAAGTGTTAACGGATGCCTTGGATTGATTCGGTTGAACGTGTTTTTTTCGCCAGTGAGGACATAGGAAACCGCCACATTCCACGCGTCATTCGCCACGGTCAACGAACGGGGCGCGCCACCGGCCGCGCGTTGAACTTCTTGCGAGGACAAAACGTATTCGCCATAAAATCCAACCGGGCCGAAGTAATAATAACCTTGGGGAGCGACGCGCCATTGCGGGCCGCTGGCTGTGATGTTGGCGGTCGCAGCGTTTGTTCCCGCACCGCTGCTGTAGCTGAAGAAGCGTTGGCGTCCAGGGGTGACGTAATTCGGTAAGTTTTCGGCGCGATCTCCGTAACTTCCACCAACGCCGAAGGCGAGCCCTTGCAACGCTTCAATTTCAGATTTCTTGAAAGGTTGTGTGAAGATTCGGCCAGCCAGCTGCTTTCCGCTGTTCACGGTTTCCACATCACCACTGCCACCATCGGAAACACCATTGAAAACGCCCAGAGCGTAACTCAATTGGGATTCAAACAAATCGCCGTGAAGTTGAATTCCAACATCGCGGTTTGGTGCGAGCAAGGTGGGCAAACCGCGTTCGACAAACAGCAACCTGGAATCGGATTGGAGAACCTCAAGGCTCACCGGTTCTTTGAATTTGCCGAATTGCACCTGAAATTCGGGCCGATAATTGATGTTGATGACTGCGTCCTGGAGAAAACTGTTGTTTTGCGCCGTGCTGGTGATCCCTGAACCAAAATCAGTTAGCACTTTATACTCGTACTTTTCAAAGACAGTTCCTTCAAAACCCAGTCTCATCCGGCGCATCACAAAGGTGTCGTGAGCCGGTTCGTCGTTGAAATAAAAGCGGCCATCAAATTGTCCGTAACCGAGAATGCGCAGAGAAAAATTCTTGTCCGCCGAGTGCATGAAAAACCCATCCGCGCCAGCCGTGAGAAAGGCAGCGTCTTTGCGGGTCGCTTCAGGTTTCTCTTGATCGAGTCCATTCCTCTGTTCCAACAATTTTACTTTTTGGTTCAGCGCCTCAATTTGCGTTCGTAAATCTCGAATTTGGTCCGCGGTATCGTCGCCAAAAGCAAAGGCACTCTGGAAAAGAGCTACCGTAATAAATAGATTTCTCGTTTTCATCGCTTGAACGCTTGCTGAATTCCTTCGACAGATAATGAAATCTTTTCCAGATAGTCAATAATCCCCGTTCCACGACGATAAGTGTGAATCTTGACTAAGTAAGTAGTTATTACATTCTTTTGCGATGAAGCTTTCGGTTCATGGAGAATACGCCCTACGCGCCTTGCTGGTGCTGGGGACGCATTATGGGGAGCCGGTTATCTCCATCCAGACCATTTCCGACGAGCAAAAGATCCCGAAAAAGTTTCTGGAACAAATTCTCAATGATTTGAAACGCACTGGTGCCGTGGAAAGCAAACGCGGCATTGCGGGCGGTTATCGTTTGGCGCGCGATCCCAAGGAAATCACCTTGGCGGCTGTCATTCGCCACATTGAAGGTGCACTCGCCCCGATCAGTTGTGTCAGCGAACGTTTTTACGAGAAGTGCTCCTGCCCCGACGAAGCGCGTTGCGCCATTCGCAATGTGATGAAGGAAGTGCGCGAACAAATCGTGAAAGTAATGGAAAAAGTCACAGTCGCTGAACTTTGTGAACGATCGAAAAGATTGGCCCACGAACCGGTTAGTGCGCTCGATTACGTGATCTGAAGGAAATGATCTTGCTCGAATTTTTCGGGTTAATTTTTATCTCGTCGGGGCGCACTTAGAATTTCAAAGGCCCGCACCGTCGCGGCGTTGCGGCTTTCCACGCCCAGTTTTTCAAAAATATTGCCCATGTGTTTCTTCACGGTTTTCTCAGCCATGCCGAGAATGATCGCGACGTCGCCATTGCTTTTGCCCTGCGCAACCCACAGCAAAACTTCCGCTTCGCGCGGAGTGAGGTTGAGAATTTCCAACGGTTTGGCGGAATTAAAATCTGGATTAAATCCAGCGGTGGACCCGACGGAGGCGACTTCGGCTTTGTGGGCGAGATGACGCGCCAGCCGTGTGCGCACCGTCGCGAGGATGTCTTCGCGACTGGCGGGCTTTGTCAGGTAGTCATCTGCGCCCAGATTCATCCCGGCGCGTTGATCCAACTTGTCGCCTTTGGCGGTGAGAAAAATTAGCGGCAACGTTGCGGTGGCTGGATCGGCGCGCAGTTCGCGCAACACTCCAAATCCATCCAGCTCGGGCATCATCACGTCGCAGAGAATCAAGTCCGGCAATTCCCGCTTCGCCAGTTCAACGCCGCGCCGCCCGTTCTCGGCGGACACGACCTGAAAACCTTCCATCTCAAGAATGGTTGAAATATTTTTTCGCATCTGCGGCTGGTCTTCGATCACAAGAATTTTGTTCATCGCTTCCTCGTTGGTTTCTTTGTGGCTTCCGGTTTTTTTGCGACGGCGGTTTTTGAAAACAATTTCAAACGCACGGTGAAGGTCGTTCCCTCTCCGACATCGCTGTGGAATTCAATGGTGCCGTCGTGTCGTGGCTGAAAGACATCATCCGCGTCGGCGGCGAATTCGTAACCGTGGGTTGGTTCGGCGCAATCCAGACCTCCACCAACGGCAGTGCGTGGACCATCCGCTCGAATTCCGTTGTGACCCATCTGTTTGGAGTCGCCAGTGGAAACAACACCGTTGTGGCCGTGGGTTACGACGGAACCATTTTGCAATCCGATCCGCTCGGAGCGGCCGCAACTCCCATCACGATTTCCACTCCCGCAAAGTCCGGCGCCCAGTGCAAATTTAATTTCACCGGCCAGATCGGCCAGTCCTATCAAATCCAGGACAGTTCCGGCCTCTTAAACCTCAACCTGTATTCCGACACCATCGGTTCACTGGCGGGCGCGGGCAATGTCGCGGTCGTGTTGAGCACGCTTACCACGGGCGGAAATAATTCGGACACTACGTTCAGCGGCACGATTGGCGGTGTCGGCACCATCTCGCTTATCAAGCAAGGCGCGGGGCGGATGCATCTCACGGGCACCAACACTTACAGCGGCAAAACGCTCGTCAACGCGGGCAGTCTCTTCATCAACGGGCAACAATCTGGCGCGGTCGCCGTGAATTCTGGCGGCTCGTTGAATGGCCTTGGAATCGTCGGAGCGATCACGGTGACAAATGGATTGCTCAGTCCCGGTAGCGATGGAGTGTTCGGTCCCGGCCTTGCGCGATTAAACAGCGGCAACGTCACGCTCCACGAGAGTTCCGGTTTTTGGATCGACCTCGCCGGCACCGATGCAGGCACGAACTATTGCCAGCTCAACGTCATCGGCACCGTAAATCTTGGTGACGCAGGGCTGAGCGTGAACCTGGCGTTCGCCTCCACCGTGAGCAATCAGTTCATGCTGAGGACATCCAGATCCTTCGCCAGAGCTTTGCCCTCATTGAACCGCAGGCCGAGATTGCCGCGCTCGTTTTTTATCGAAATCTTTTCACGCTCGATCCTTCGTTGCGCGCGCTCTTTCAAACCAGCATCGAAATTCAGAGCCGCAAGTTGATGGAATCCCTTGGCTACACCATCGCCACTTTGGAAAATCCAAAAGCGCTCGTGCCGGTCCTGGAAGCGCTGGGCCGACGTCATTTCAGTTACGGCGCGTGCGAGGAACATTACGAAACCGTGATCAAGGCGCTATTGCTGATGTTGGAGCAAACGCTCGCCGACGCCTTCAAACCCAGGTCACGCGAAGTCTGGAATGCGGCCCTCGGGTTCGTGGCTGAAACAATGAAACGCGGAGCGATAGAAACTGCCGCATTGAGAAAAAACATTGATTCGATGAATTGAAATTATGAGTGGAGCGGTTTGGGATCATCTTTAACGCGCAAAGATCTGTCGAATAATGTCTTCAATGGGAACTTCCTGGATATCGATGTCGCTGACCGGCAACTCGTCGAGCAACGCTTTGCACACGGGAATCACGCGGTCGCGTTTTACCTTCAACTTAATCCTTTCCAGATTCTGCTCTAAAACCTCGCCGTATTTCGAGAGATCCTCTTTATGACGATTGGACGCGCCGTCACAGGAAATGGTGACCAGCTTTGAATCAGCGAAGCGGTCCAGGATCTCACTCAATCGTCCGTCGAAAAAAATGGTGCCGTGATCAATGATGATCACGCGTTGGCAAAGCTCCTGAATGTCCGCCATGTAATGACTCGTCAAAAGAATTGTGGTCTTCCGCGTCGCGTTGTGCGTTCGCAAAAATTCACGCACCGTTTTTTGAGAAATCACATCCAGACCAATCGTCGGTTCATCCAGGAACAACACTTTGGGCTGGTGCAGCAGCGAGGCGATCAATTCCATCTTCATGCGTTCGCCCAGCGAAAGTTCGCGGACCATCACGTTGAGCTTGTCTTTCACATCGAGCAGTTCCGTCAGATCTGCGACGGTACGCTCGAACAGGTTAGGATCGATTCCGTAAATTTTGCTATTGAGTTCAAGCGATTCGCGCGCTGGCAAATCCCACCAAAGCTGATTTTTTTGTCCGAGCAACAACGCAAATTGTCGTCGATATCCGTCCTCTCGCTCCCACGGAGTATAGCCAAGCACGCGCGCGGAGCCGCTCGTGGGATAAAGGAGGCCCGCCAACATTTTGAGCGTGGTTGTTTTACCTGCGCCATTGGGCCCGAGAAAGCCGACGAACTCGCCTTCTTCAACCGTGAAACTCACATCTTTAACCGCCACCGTTTGCTCGTACTTACGATGGAAAAGCCCTCGAATTGCACCCTTAAACCCCGGCTGTTTTTTGTAGGTGCGAAACGCCTTGGTTAGACCTTGAACTTCGATGAGCGGCATAATTTACGATCATGAAAAAAGCACAAATTTCACAAAAAAACTTTGCGAAGTTTGTGCCGTTTTCGTGCAGAGGATTTCTATCGCAACAATTGTTTTTCCAGATAGCTGACGACTTGGCGAACGTTGGAATCGACTTCCATACGACCTTTCACCAAACGGCAAGCGTGCAAAACGGTTCCATGATCGCGTCCGCCGAACGCTTCCCCAATGGTGTTGAGTGAACTTTCCGTCATTTGACGCGCCAGAAACATCGCGATTTGACGGGGAAAAGCGATGTTTTCAGGGCGACGTTTGCTCGTCATGTCGGCGAGGCGAATATCAAAATGTTCGGCTACTTTTTTCTGAATGACATCGATGTTGATGGTGAAGCGGCCTTCTTCATGGAGGACTTCGCGCAACAGCCCTTCAACCGTTTCCAACGTGAGCTTTCTTCCAGTCAGCGATGCGTAGGAAGCAACGCGGGTCAAAGCGCCTTCGAGTCGGCGAATATTGGTGCGGATGCGATGTCCGAGGAAATTCAAAATTTCATCCGGCAATTCAACCCCCATGGCGGCGGCCTTTTTCCGCAAAATGGCAAGTCGCGTTTCAACATCCGGCGGTTGCATGTCAGTGACCAAACCCCATTCAAAGCGGGAAACAAGGCGATGCTCAAGATTTTGAATTTCACTGGCAGGCCGGTCGCACGTCAGCACGATTTGTTTGTGAGCTTCATGCAATGCATTGAACGTATGAAAAAACTCCTCCTGGATGCGCTCTTTGCCTGCGAGAAACTGAATATCATCGATTAGCAGAACATCCGTCTGGCGATAGCGTTTTCGGAACGCAGCGAGTTTATTGTTTTGAATGGCATCAATGTACTCGTTGGTAAATTTCTCCGAAGAAACGTAAGCCACGCGCGCCGATTTTTTGTGCGCGGTGACATGTTGCCCGATGGCATGAAGCAGATGTGTTTTCCCGAGACCCACGCCGCCGTAAAGAAAGAGAGGATTGTAGGATTTGCCCGGCGCTTGAGCGACCGCCATGGCGGCTGCGTGCGCGTGATTATTGGTTTCTCCAACTACAAATGTTTCAAACGTGTTTCGCGGATTGAGAATCAATTCGCGGTTTAAGGCCACACTGCGTTCGTGTTCCACATCGCGGACCTTGCCCTTCGCGGGTGCGACCAGTTCAGCGGAAGGGAGAGGCACGGAGCCGACTTGAAAGTTTACATCCAACGGCTGGCCTGACGCATGGAGAAGTGCGCCACGAATCAAACCGACATAATTGTCTTTCAACCAAACTTCACAAAAATCATTAGCCACCTCCAATGTCAGCATTTCCCCATTGAGAGATCCAGCACGGATCGGCAGGAACCAAAGTTTGTAGATGTCAGCGTTGAGCATCGTGCGCAAAAGTTGTTGCGCGTCAGTCCAAATTTTTTCAGCAGATGCTTGCATTTGTTAATTCCACCCGAATTTTATTCACCGGGCAACGTGAACGCCCTTTAAAATCAATTGTTTCATGCAATTCCAAGATCTTTTTCTCGATTCATTGCACGCGAATCAGCGTTCATTTCAACGGCGCGCAAAGCGTTTTCAGAACCAATCCCACAACCCTTTGTTTTTCAACGCTTTACACTTTATCCAGCCCAGCAATCGATCTTCGTTTTTGCTGCAACCCTAACCGGTCGTTCGAACTCTTTGAAACAGCGTGTGTTTGTATGCAACGCGGGTTTCAGTGGCGAGGACAATATATTATCTCTTGTTCCCAAGTTATTCACACCCGAAAAAGCCTTTAAAATCAGGGTTTCCTTTATATTTTCAGCGAGGGCCGGCCCCGTTCAGGAAGCTTTCGTTAATAACTTTCAAACGCCGTAAAAAAGGTGAAATTCGCACGGGTGCGGACGCAGGTACACCCTTCTTTTCGCTATTGGCTTTTGCCATAAACAGGTTGGTTTCCGCGCCAGGACTGATCTGTTGACGAAGACAAACTAGACTGCTTTTTCGCCGGTTTCCTCTGTCCGAATGCGAATCACATTTTCGACAGGGCTGACAAAAACTTTACCATCGCCAATTTTGCCGGTTTTTGCCGCTTTAACAATCGCGTTCACGGCGGCGTCCACCATGCTGTCCGCAAGGACAACCTCAATCTTAATTTTGGGAAGAAAATCGACGGTGTATTCACTGCCGCGATAGATCTCGGTGTGACCTTTTTGGCGGCCGAATCCTTTGACCTCGGTCACCGTCATTCCTTCGACGCCTAAAGCAGCTAGGGCTTCCTTCACATCTTCGAGTTTGAACGGTTTAATAATGGCGTCGATTTTTTTCATTTTTTTGCCCTTTGGTTTGCGGATACTAACAATCGAAAAGAACGTGTAAACATGAAAACTGGAATTTCAAAAACTTCAAATTCCTCTTCATATAAAGAAGATTTTTTTAACTGAAAATCTAATGCTGCTCCAAGCCGCCTTAATACATTCAAAGGTTTCTTGACGTTCGTGGGGCGGCATGATTTCTTGTCCGTGGGTTACGCAAACAGCTTTCGGGCAAATTAAAATTGTTCTTTTATGCCCATTTAATTTCGGTCGTTGTTCAGTACAGACTGCGTCCGATACTCTACGTGATCCCACTGTTGTACTAATTCGAAAATTCCCCGGGCTACTTCGCCATCTCCTGGCTACTTAGCCCGGTTTTTTTTGTACTTTTTCGGGACATTGCGCAAGAGTTTTGAGACTCGTGTAAAACTCTCTTCGGGAAATCCCATGGCTTTCTTTAGTTGGTAATCTCGCTCCAGGATATTGGGATGCTTTCCCCATTTTCGAAAATCATCCGCCGAAATAAAACCTCTCATCCGCGCCCATCGGCCATCGATCGGAACTGGAAAATCGCTGCCGTGAACCATGCGCTCGCCGAGCGGGGATCGCGTGCATTCGCCCACCCGCTTTCCGCGAAATGGTGTGTTAAAAGCGCTGTTGTCTCCATAGAACTTCGGGAAACGCCATGTCATCTCTTCAAAAACCGAAAAATAATCTTGGTCGAATAAACCGCTTTTCGTCGCCGAGTGCGCTGCAATCACCGTCACACCACATTCCAGAGGCAGCTCCAAAATTTTTGGATTCGAGAATTCTTTCCGCACGACCGGAACCGTATGTTCGCCGCCCGTGTGCGCCAGCAATGGAAGCCCCACCTCCGCCATTTTCTCCCAAAACTTCGTGTAGCGTCGATCGCCGCAATCGATGTTCTGGCAATTCGGTAAAATTTTAAGCATCACCGCTCCGGCAGCCACGCACCGATCCAGTTCCTGCAATGCATCAGCTCGTGCAGGGTGAATAGAAACTGCGGGAAGAAACTCTGCATATTTTTGCGCGAGTTGCAGAACGTAGTCGTTCGGCACGTAGATTGAACCGGTTCCGGGCATCAACGAACCGTCCGAATTGTAAACTTGCTCATGCGCAAGAATGACGACTTGGCTGAGGGACGAAGTGCGCACCAGTTCAAGAAGTCGATCCACGTAAAGCCGATCCAGATCGCCGGACAACGCACTAACGGGAAGTCCAATGTGTTTCAGCATGAACCACGCGAGTGGTCGATGAAAACCCGTGACCCGCATCCAGCAACCGGTTCCTCCAGAGCCGTTGCCGACAATGTGGACGTGCATATCAATTGGTTTTGTATGCAGAAGTTCAGGTTCTTCGTCCATGCAGGAGGTTGTCTCAGAAAACTTTGAAAATGAAAGTTTGTTTCGATTCTCAGCCCGAGAATTGGAAGCCTCACGAACCTCCATTTAGCGATGTATTGCCCGACGGAATAACGAATCGCTTTTACAAAGTGCGCTCGCCGTAAGATACCAAAAGCCCACGCGCAAAGTTGCCTTTCGTCGCCGTCATGGTTCTAATTCCTGCCATGACCCATCGGAAGCTGTGTGTTCGAAAATTGTTTAAACCGTTATTGCGCGATCTGCTTTTCCTTCTGCCTTTCTGGTGCGCAAAGCTCGCGTTGGCGGCTGACCCTTTCGCCGACATCGTGCGCAAAACTGAGCCGCTCACGCCCGCACTGGAACAAAAGACGTTTCATCTTCCGCCTGGATTCGAGATCCAACTGGTCGCGGCTGATCCCGACATCGCCAAGCCAATGAACATGGCGTTCGATGCGAAAGGTCGTTTGTGGATCACGGAATCGCGTGAATATCCTTTTCCCGCTCCTGAAGGCAAAGGCCGCGATACGATTAAAATTTTGGAAGATTTCGACGCAAATGGTCGTGCTCAAAAGATCACCACGTTCGCCGAAGGTTTGAATATTCCGATCGGACTTTATCCCTACCAGAATGGCGTGGTCGCGTTCAGCATTCCGAACATTTCCTATTACGAAGACACGGACGGCGACGACCGTTGCGACAAGACCAATTTCCTTTACGGCCCGTTCGGCTTCGACAAAGACACGCACGGAATGACCAGCGCATTTCGGCGCGGTTACGATGGCTGGCTTTACGCGTGTCACGGATTCAACAACACCACCACGATCAAAGGAACCGATGGCCATTCCATTACCATGAATTCCGGCAATGTTTATCGCATGCGCCTTGACGGTTCGCGGGTCGAACAATTCACCTGGGGGCAGGTTAATCCGTTCGGTCTCGCCTTTGATCCCCTGGGAAATCTTTATTCCGCCGATTGCCACAGCTCGCCGATTTATCAACTCATTCGCGGCGCGCATTATCCGAGTTTCGGCAAACCGCACGACGGACTCGGCTTCGCGCCAACCATGATGGATCACACGCACGGCTCCACTGCCATCGGCGGAATTGTGTATTACGACGACAATCAATTTCCCGCAGAATTCAGGGACAATTTTTTCATCGGCAATGTGATGACCTGCAAGATCAATCGCGATTCGCTCGTCAAACACGGCACAACTTTTCGCGCGAAAGAAGAACCGGATTTTCTGAGCAGCGACGACCCGTGGTTTCGCCCGGTCGATTTGCAGCTCGCGCCGGACGGCTCGATTTACGTCGCTGACTTTTACAATCGCATCATCGGCCATTACGAAGTTCCCCTCGACAATCCCGGTCGCGACCGCGAGCGCGGGCGCATTTGGCGAATTGTCTACAAAGGCACGGTAGGGACGAATTCCACGTCGTCCCTGACTAAAAAAAATATGGAACGCGATGGAACGCATCTCTACCAAGTGACGGATTC
>JBBQAX010000055.1:0-17594 GCA_038316905.1 Verrucomicrobiota bacterium
ACCGGCGCGCGACACTTTGCGGCTCAATCAGATTGTTCCCGTCGAAAAGCAATCCACGAACACTTACGAACGCGAGCCATTGCCGGAGCATTTGAAACTGCCGCGCACGGAGACTCGCGCGAACGAGAAAATTCCTTTCTCGTTTCACAGTCCTCATTATCCGATCGAATACGCTCCGCCGAATTATCCTGCCAACGCCGAACCCGTTCCAGATCGATGGCACATTGGTTTCACTCCGTGGCGCCGTTACACAAGCGGGCAAACAGCCGAAATGCCTTACGGCGATCCCCCTCGCTTGTGGCATCCGTATCGACAGAGTTTGTTCAAGGGCGATTATCCAATCATTGGCGACGATATATTTTTAAATCTGACGGCGGGAACGCAGACTGAATTTGAAGCGCGCCGATTGCCCACCCCGAGAGGCGTCAGTGCGAATCAGTCCGACAGTTCAGAATTTTTTGGGCAAAGCGAACAGACTGTCTTCATCAACAACGTTGCACTCACGGTCGATCTATTTCAGGGATCAACCGTTTTCCAACCAGTGCATTGGGCGATTCGTTTGCAGCCGGTTTTCAATGTCAATTGGGTCGATACCCGCGAGACCGGTCAGGTGCGTCCGAGTCCCGCGCGCGGCACGGGACGGGTTCGTTCTTACACCGCGTTGCAGGAAGCGTTTCTCGAATATCACCTCGGCGATCTCTCGGACAACTACGATTTCTTTGCCATGAAAATTGGCAATCAAGGATTCAACAGCGATTTTCGCGGATTCATTTTTAACGACATCAATTCCGGCGCACGCATTTTCGGGAACATCGACAACAATCGCGTCCAATACAATTTCATGGCGCTGGACATGCGTGAAAAAGAATCCAACTCCGAGTTGAACACGTTCGATCAACGCGACCAACGCGTGTTGATTGCGAATATTTATCGCCAAGATTTTTTGACGAAGGGCTACACGGCACAATTAAGTTTCCACGCGAACCTTGATGAAGGACAAACGCATTATGACCGCAATGGAAACATCACGCGTCCCGCGCCGTTTGGCACGGTCGTTGAACATGACGTAAATGCGTATTATCTCGGTTGGGCGGGCGACGGGCACATTGGTCGCTGGAACGTCAGCCACGCGCTTTATCAGGTTTATGGGCGAGACGATTTCAACGGTCTTGCTGGACAACCCGTGGACATCAACGCGCAAATGGCTGCGCTGGAAATTTCCTATGACCGCGATTGGATTCGTTACAAAGCATCGTTTTTTTACGCCTCCGGTGATAGCGACGCGGAAGACGACAAGGCGAACGGTTTCGATACGATCCTGGACAATCCGAATTTTACGGGCGGGCCGTTCAGTTATTACGTGCGGCAAGGATTCAATCTCGCGGGAACTTCCGTTGGATTCAAAACACGCAGTAGCCTTGTTCCGAATCTCCGCGCGAGCAAAGCGGAGGGACAAGCGAACTTTGTGAACCCCGGCGTTTTTCTTTATGGCCTCGGCGCGGAAATCGAACTCACGCCCAAACTGCGCAGTTTCATTAACGCAAATTACATTCGCTTTGCGGAAACCGATCCAATCAAGACTGCGCTGCTCACTGATGACATTGATGAAGAAATTGGTTTGGATCTGAGCATCGGTTTTCAATATCGCCCGTTGCTCACTGACAACATCATTATCTCCGCTGGTTTTGGCGCTCTCATTCCCGGGCGTGGTTATCGCGATATTTACCAGACGAATCCCGATCCGGTTCCGGGATACGGTTCGTCGCGCGGCGGCACGGTGGATGATTTCCTTTACAGCGGACTCATCGCCGTGACACTTACTTATTAGCGAATGCAAAAACTGTTGAATTTTTTCGCGCAGGGTGGAACAGGCGTCCCGCCTGTTGAATTTGGCGTCTCGCCAGATTCCGTTCGAAGCGCGTTTCCTCTTCAACAAATTTGGCGCAGCTGCTGGCGCATATTTTCAAAGTTTTCTTGTATCCAAGTTTCAGGAAATTGGTTCGCGCCAATACGGATTTCGGCGGGACGCCGAAATCAACAGGCGAGACGCCTGTTCCACCCATCCTTTGCGCTTTCATTAATTTTCATAATTGCCATTTGTTCCTTTGAAGTAGGTGCAGAGGAAAAAGGTTTTGGCCCGCCCATTTCTGTTCCGCGCGATTTGCCGGGGCAAAATATTTCCCCCAAACCGCGCAACTGGATTGATCAAACGCACAAAGAAGCGATGCTGAAAAGTCGCGGGTGCATCGAATGCCACGTCGGCTCCAAGGACATGCACACTTCGCCGAATGTCGTTCTCGGTTGCACCGATTGTCATGGTGGAAATCCGATGCCCGGCCTCACGCAACTCAAGGCGCACATTCAATCGAAGAACCCCATCTTCTGGCAAAGTTCTGCAAATCCGAATGACTCGACCACTTTGCTCAATCATGAATCGGCGGACTTTATTCGTTTCGTCAATCCCGGCGATTTGCGGGTCGCGCAACAATCGTGTGGCGCGTGTCACGACAAAATTATCGACCACGTGCAGAACAGCATGATGAATCATGGCGCGATGCTTTGGGGCGCGGCGCTCTATAATAATGGCAGCGTCCCGCACAAAGATTATCGCTACGGTCAGGCCTATGGTTTGCACGGCGAACCGTTGCGATTGAAAAATCCTTACGTACCGACCGCCGAGGAAACTCGTACCAACGGCGTGTTGCCATTCATCGATCCCCTGCCCCGTTTCAATGTCAGTCAGCCCGGAAATATTTTGCGCATCTTCGAGCGTGGCGGCGAAAAACAATTGCAACTCGGAACGCCCAACGCATTCGAGCCGCCGGGAAAACCGTTGCGCCGTTTGTCCGAGCGCGGACTCGGCACGTTGAATCGCATTGATCCCGTTTTCCTCGGTTTGCAGAAAACGCGATTGCACGATCCGTTGCTCGGTTTCATGGGATCAAATGATCGGCCCGGCGATTATCGTTCCAGCGGTTGCACGGCTTGCCACGTGGTTTATGCGAATGATCGGTCGCCTGCGAACTCCGGTCATTGGAGCAAATACGGCCATCAAGGTTTGAGTTTCAGCGACGACCCGATGATTTCTAAAAAGGAACGCGGCCATCCCATCAAGCACGAATTCACGCGTTCCATTCCGAGCAGCCAATGCATGACCTGCCACATGCATCAGGGAAATTTATTTGTGAATCCGTATCTCGGTTACACGTGGTGGGACCAGGAGAGCGATGGCGAATTCATGTATCCGAAGAAGCAGAAAAATCCGACGGATGCGGAAATGGTGACAGCGGTTCGCAAAAATCCCGAAGCCGCCGCCGCGCGTGGAAACTGGGGCGACTTGGATTTTCTGGAAAAAGTTGCCGAGCTAAATCCGAAATTGGAACACACGCAATTCGCAGATTATCACGGACACGGATGGATTTTCCGCGCCGTGTTCAAAAAAGATCGTGAAGGAAATTTGCTCGACCTCAACGACAACAACATCCCGCACGATGACGACCACAAGTTTGAGAAAGCGATTCATCTAAAAGATGTCCACCTCGCCAAAGGAATGCAGTGCGTCGATTGCCATTTTGAAACCGACGCGCACGGCAATGGAAAACTTTACGGCGAACCCCGCGCCGCCACGACGATTGAATGCATTGATTGCCACGGCACGATTGATAATCGTCCCACGCTCATCACCAGCGGCAACGGAGGAAAAATAGATTTATCAAAAGGTGCGACGCCGTGGGGACCGCGCTTCGAATGGCGTGGCAAAAAATTGATTCAACACTCGATGATGTCGCCGGAGATGGAATGGGAGGTTCCGCAGACGCGCGACACGATTGATCCAAGTTCCTCGCAATACAACGAGAAGTCGCGTTACGCGAAAACCATTCAGCGCGACGGAAAAACCTGGGGAAACGTTTCCGGCGAAGGTAGGGCGCGTCACTCCGTGCGCGCCGGAACACAAGAAGAAAACGGCGCGCAGAGGACTGACGCGCCCTACCACGACCACTCAAACAAAGAAGCCTGCCCAACAAAACTCGCGCACGACAACTCCTCTGTCTCCTGCCAGGTCTGCCACACGTCATGGGCAACGAGTTGTTTCGGTTGCCACTTGCCGATGAAGGCGAACCAGCGTGTTCCGCTTAATAAATACGAAGGCGTTCTGTCGCGGAATTACACGACCTACAATCCGCAAGTCGTGCGCGACGACGTGTTCATGCTCGGCAAAGACAGCACCGTGAAAAGCAATCGGCTCGCGGTGATTCGTTCGTCGAGCGCGGTGGTGGTCGGTTCGCAAAATGCGAATCGCGAATGGTTTTATTCGCAGCAACAAACGGTTTCCGCGGAAGGATATTCAGGGCAGGCGTTCAATCCGCATTTTGCGCACACCACCAGCGGCGTCGGCACGACGAAGAATTGCACCGATTGCCACCTCTCCGCGCAGAACGACAACAACGCGATCATGACGCAACTGCTCGGCTTCGGCACGGGCACGGTGAATTTCTTCGGACGCTACGCGTATGTCGGCACAGGCAAAGATGGCTTGTATGGCGTCGTCTGGACGGAACAGGAAGAACCCCAAGCCGCCATCGGCAGTCATCTGCACAAGCTCGCGTATCCCGACAATTTCCAAAAACATCTCGATGGGAAGTCGGAGTTGAAAACGGGTTATCATCATCCCGCCAGGGAAATTTTGGATCTCACGTTGCGCGGCGAATATCTTTACACGGCGAATGGCGCGGATGGTTTTGAAGTTTTCGACGTGGCGAACATTGATCAAAAGGGATTTTCCGAACGCATCGTTACCGCGCCGGTTTCCCCGCTCGGCCAGAGAACTTACGTCCGAACGAAATATGCAACATCGGTCACGCTGCCGAGCACATTGGGAATTGATCCGTTGCGCACGAGACTTCCTGAAAACGAAGAGCAGCCAATCAGTTTGATTTACGCGTGGGTGTTCGTGACTGATCGCGAAGAAGGTTTGGTGATGGTGACGGTCGGAACGCTGGTCGATGGCAATCCGGCGAATAATTTTCTCGATAAGGAAACAATCATTCGCTTCAACCCGGATGGAAAACTCACGGGCGCGATGCATTCTTACATGGCAGGGACGAATTTATATGTAGTCGGCAAAAATGGTTTGTACGTGCTTGGTTTGAGCAATACGGAATTAGTCGCACCGAAATTGATCGGAGAACTGGTAGGGACGAGTTCCACCTCGTCCCTGACATCTTCTGATAGCGATGCCTCTGGGGAAAAAGTCAGGGACGCGGTGGAACGCATCCCTACCACGTTGCGGAATCCACGCTCCATCTCCGTTCAATTTCGTTACGCCTTCGTCACGGACGACGACGGCTTGAAAGTCATCGACATTTCGGAACCGACCACACCTCGCCTCATTCCCGGCGCATTTGTTCCGCTGAAAAAGGCGCAACGATTTTATCTCGCCCGCACCTACGCTTACGTCGCGAATGCCTCGGAAGGTTTGGCTATCATTGACATCGAAAATCCTGAGAAACCAAAACTCGTCGAAATGTTCAACGCGGATGGCGCGCTCAACGACACTCGCGCTGTGCAAATCGGTTCGGTGAATGCCTCAATGTTCGCGCTCGTCGCCGATGGGAAAAATGGATTGCGCGTCCTGCAATTGATTTCGCCCGAGAACGTCCCCGGCCACATGGGATTCAGCCCGCGCCCGAATCCGAAATTGATCGCCACTTATAAAACACATGGCGAAGCCGTCGCCATCTCACGCGGACTTGATCGCGATCGCGTCGCTGATGAAACCGGAAATCAAACCGTCGTGTTTGGCCGCCGTGGTTCGCGTCCGTTCAACTACGAAGAAATGCTATCATTCTTCCGTCACTTCGATGATCCGTTCACCACCAATCGCGTAGGGCAACGAACGGGTAAAATTTACAAAGTGGATGACGTGATCGTCCGCGATGGAAAATTGGCGACCAAATCCGGCGCGGCAATCAAACCGCCGGTTCAATTGAAACAAGAACCAGAACCCGCGCCTGAGAAAATCCGGCCAGAACGTTTGATGCGGCGAGGGGAATAGTTTTTCAGAGGATAATTCCGTTATGAAAACCAAAATTTACGGAATGCTGCTTTTGGTTGCACTTGGGATTATTTTCACACTGACGCGAAAAGATAAACTTGATTTTCCACAACACGAAACCTTCGCGGCGCAGATTTCCAAGTGCAATAAAGTCGTTCTTTACGAAGGCTTGCCGCATCAAGGTGGGGAACACGAAGAGTTCCAAAGAGAACTCACTAACAAAGCAATAATCTCTCTTGCCGATTTCCTTTTTACGCTGAACCACTGTCTCTGAGTGTCCAAGACGCGAAGCTGCTTCGGAATATTTATTGTGATTCGTCAGCGTTCTCGCTTTTCGTAAGGGGCAAAGCGTGTGGCGGTTATCATCCCGATTATTGCATTGAGTGGAGCGATGAAACGAATGTTTTTCTGGTTCAAATTTGTTTCAGTTGTGGAGAGATGATGACCTTTTTCAATGGCAAAAAATTACATTGTGACATTAAACCTCCGACACAGGAGCGACTAGGCAAGATTTTAAAACCGTATCGCAAGAATCGACCTGAGAAACGCTCATGAAGTTAGTGTGGGTGGTGGGTCATGTCCCTTCGGACAACTGCCTGAGAAACTCCGCTGGCGTCACGATTTGAAAATCAAAAGGGTGTTTGACCGAAATCAAATCGTCATCTCCGGAAACTAAAAAGTCAGCGCGAGCAGCGACGGCGCACGCCAGAAAACGATTGTCCTTCACGTCGCGGCTGGAAACTTCTCCAAGATCGGCCGCCGTTACAGAAATCGATTCCAGTTTGAACCACGCAAGCCACTGCGGAACATTTGGATGCAGGCGCGCGCCTCGCGGTTTTGCAGGCAGAATATTTTTATATTCAAAAAGGATTTCTGCCGATGTGGCCGGACGACAAAGTCCCCTGGCGGCGGCTTCCAGACCAAGCAAAGGCCGACCGCCAAAGTAAAGCGCGGAGAAAATGACGTTGGTGTCGAAGACAACGATCATTTCCAGATTTGTTTGCGCTTGGATTTAATGAGCCGGTTTATTTCCGCGGTTTCTGCGGATGTGGCGTCACGACCGTAACCGCCACCCGCTTTGATCAATCGCTCAAATTCCAAGAGGCCGATTTCCTTCTCCAACCGGCTCAACCCCGCTCGCACCACTTCGCTTGAATTGGCAAAGCGTCCGGTCTTGATCAATTTTTTGATCAAGCCGTTGTAGTGCGGTGTTAATGAAACGTTCATGGTGAAAATGTAGCAATAGATAGCACTCGTCGTCAATTTTCACTGTACCACTTCGCAGATGTTCGCGAGCGTTTTCGCTTCTTGCCACGCTCTGCCGGTTGCAGACCGGCGGTACAGCAGGATGCAATCCTGCGTTGCAATGGAGTCGATTATTATTCGCACCCGCGAGACGCAGGTGCTACCCGTAAATAATGAGCGCCCAAGACTTTGAAAATTTTCCACCTCGACGCGAACTTGCGAGCCACAAGGGAACCTACGGACATGTGGCCATCTTCGCGGGCAGTCTGGGTTACCATGGTGCGGCGGTGCTGTCGGCGCGCGGGGCGTTGCGGGCGCAACCGGGGCTTGTCACCGTTTTCACGCCGGAAAATGTTTACGTGCCGGTCGCTTCGCAATTGCAGGCTGCGATGGTGCATCCGTGGAAAACGGCGAGCGACGTCCCCGATTCCTGCACCACGATTTTGTTCGGCCCCGGACTCGCCGCGAAGATTTTGCCGCACAATCTGAAACGCGAATTGCTCGAAGTCTGGGCCGAAAGCCCGCTGCCGATCATCGCCGACGCCAGTGCTTTGGATTGGCTTCCCGCCGGTGGCGATTTACAAAAGGCCATTCGCGTCATCACGCCGCATCCGGGCGAAGCAGCGCGAATGCTTTCTATTTCAACCGCAGCGGTGCAAGCGGATCGTGTTTCCACGTTACGAAAACTCTCGGCGCGTTATGGAAATTGTTTTGTTGTTTTGAAAGGACACCAAACGCTCGTGGGCCGCAGCGATGGCGAAATTTTCGTGAACAGTTCAGGCAATCCGTTTCTCGCGCAAGGCGGCAGTGGCGATGTTTTGGCGGGTTATCTTTCCGGTCTGATTGCCCAAAGAAATTTGCAAAATGAAATTTTGAAAACAATTCGTTACGCCGTCTGGCAACATGGGGTTGCCGCAGATTATTTGTGCGATGCGAAACCAAATTGGACGATTGGCGATTTGTTGGAAGTTTTGGGCGGAAAGGTTTCAACCACGAATGACACAAAGGAACACGAATAAGAAAAAGAGGAATAAACTCTTATCGTTCCTTCCCTTCTTCCCATTCGTGTTCTTTCGTGGTTTTGGTCGTGGGGAATTTTTCTTTCTATGACCGGATTCCTTTGTTATCCAAAACGCGACATGCGCCGGAAAATTTTTACAATTTATCTTTTGTTGCTGGGCCTCATTTCGTTCGGAGCCAACGCAGGGGTTTATTCATTGAGCGATGGTGGAACGCTGAGTGGCGAACCTATTTCCTACAATGAAACTGGATTGATTGTACGCCAGGCGGACAACTCGGTTTCTCCTCGTATCCCATGGGAAAAATTCACCGATGATGCGTTGAAACAATTGCTGGCGGAGGCGAAAACCGATCGGGACAAAGACTTTATTCAACCGTTACTTGAAGACACTGTTGAAAAAACTGCTGAACGAAAAGAATTCGCCGTTAAGGAAGCTCCGAAACCGGAGCGTCCGACGAAGAATGTTGGTTTGTCCGCGGGATTTTCCAGCCCGGTGTTTCTCGTGATCTTTTTGATTCTTTACGCCGCGAATCTTTACGCTGCCTACGAAATCGCGCTCTACAAATATCAACCACCCATGTTGGTTTGCGGCGTTTCTGCTGTTGCTCCTTTTATCGGACCGATTATTTTTCTGTGCATTCCCGCGAAGGCCGATCCCATGCGCGACACCACGGCTGATGCTCCTAAGGTTCAGGAAGCTCCCATCGAAGAAGTTCCGCTTCATCATGGCGCTGCCGATCACGTAACCCATTCGACGGATGGTTCTCCGGTCGCCCATAACGATTCGGGTCATGCCGAACCGGAAGCTCCCGCCGCGCCAACCGCTCCTGTTTTTCCTGCCCCAGTTGTTTTCAGTCGTAGCGAGTTCAGTTTTAATCGCCGTTTCTTTGAAACGAAAATGGCTGGATTTTTCCGCGTTGTTCCGGGCGATGCCGAAAAAGATATGGTCATCGAGATCAAATCGTTGCGCGGTGATTTCGTCGGCAAACGAATCAGTCGTGTCACGCAAGGAGAACTTTTCCTTCAAGTGTTCAAGGACAGCGCCACCCATGACGAAATGCTTCCGTTCGCTGAAATCCAGGAAGTCCGTATCCGCCACAAAGACGCTGCCTAAACAATTTGCCCCGCAGAATTTCCGTAAACACAATATTCCCTGAAATAATTCTATGAAGTTGCGAACTGTTTTACTTTTTGGCGCTCCTGGTTCCGGCAAGGGGACTCAGGGCAAAATTCTTGGGACCATTCCACATTTTTTCCATTTCGCGTGTGGCGATGCTTTTCGCAACCTCACCATCGAAAGCGAACTCGGCCAGATCTTCATCGAATATTCCAGCAAAGGCCAACTGGTTCCCGACGATCCCACCATCCGTCTCTGGCGTGAAAGCATCAACGCGCAACAACAGCTTGGTCGCTTCAATCCTGAAAGAGACACCTTGGTGCTTGATGGCATTCCGCGAAATCCGAATCAGGCGAGGATTCTCAATGACACGCTTGATGTCCGCGCCGTTTTCAATCTGAGTTGTGCCGACATGAGCAAACTCGTCAAGCGTTTGCAAAAACGCGCGCTTCGAGAAAATCGCCTCGATGACGCGAACCTGGAAATCATCAAAGAACGTCTCGAAACCTACGAACGTGATACCCATTCGGTCTTGGATTACTACGGGAAAGATCTGGTGCATACGATTGATTCAACGCAGACGCCGATCAATGTGCTGCGTGACATTTTGCGGATCATCGCGAAGTTGTAATCATGGCAGAACAATTCGGGTCATTCACCGCCAGCGAACTTTATTGTCCGAAGTGCCGCATCTCGCAGCCAGTGCGTGAGAAACTGTTGCTGATTTTGCCCTCGGGGGAATTGCACGAATATCTATGTCGCCACTGCGGCACCTCGCTCGGCGAACGAAAAGTCTCCGCTGGCAAAGCGGTCGCACCGACTCGTCCGGCACAAACCAGACGTTTGTTGCGTTAGAGAATTGAAAAACTTGGAACTCAAGAACTCAGGAAATTTCACGAGTTCCAAACCTGCATGACTCCACTTCGAATCATTTTCATGGGAACCGCTGAACTGGCCTGCGCCAGTTTAGATGCGCTCACAAAATCGCCATCGTTGAACGTGATCTCCGTTGTCACACAGCCAGACAAACCGAAAGGACGCGATTTGAAATTGCAACCTTCTGCCGTCAAAGCGCTGGCGATGACTTTAAACCTGCCTGTTCTTCAACCCATCAAAGCGCGCGCCGAAGATTTCGTGGCAACGTTGCGGGAATTAAAACCTGATTTAATCGTGGTGGTGGCCTACGGACAAATCCTGTCGCAAACCATTTTGGATCTGCCGCAGTTTGGATGTATCAACGTTCATACTTCCCTGCTCCCGAAATATCGCGGAGCGGCGCCAATCCAGTGGGCGATTCTCGATGGGGAAAAAGAAACCGGCGTCACGATCATGAAAATGGATGCTGGGCTGGATACCGGCGACATTCTTTCGGTGGCGACCACGCCCATTCGCGCGGATGACAACTCGCAAACCTTGCACGATCGCCTCGCCATGTTGGGCTCAGAATTATTGAAGCAAACCATTCCCGAGTTTGTGGCTGGAAAAATTGTTCCCAGGAAACAGCCGGCGGAAGGCAACAGTTACGCGCGGAAAATTTCCAAAGAAGACGGGAAACTCAACTGGTCAGAACCGGCACCCGCTTTGTGGAACCGCATCCGCGCCTTCACGCCGTGGCCCGGTGTTTTCACATTTCAAAAGATTGGCGAAACAAAACGTCTGCTCAAAATCTGGGAGGCGGAACTGGTGGGCATTTCTTCGACCGAACCGGGTAAAATTCTGCTCGCCGATAAGAATGGAATCGTGGTGAGTTGCGGAGAAAATGCATTGCGCATCCTGAATCTCCAACGTGAAGGCGGACGGCGAATGAATGCTCAGGATTTTCTCGCAGGCAATCCGCTGGAAATCGGCGAGACGCTGGCGTAGGCGAAGACTTGGAGTTCTTATTGATGGAGCGAGCGCCTCGCCAGCAAAATTCACGAGCAAAAGACGGCTCGCGAGGACGCTCTCCCCACCTTGCAACTACTTCTATTTTTTCTTCGCCTTTTTCTGGATCTTTTCGCTTTCTTTGGCCGAAAGCTCGCGGATGAAAACGTTGCGCCAGCGGATTTCGCCACCGTGCGTCTGCAATTGAATGGGGCCAGATTCAAACAACGGTTGTTTGCGATCCCAGAAATTTTCCATGACGGCGTGGTCCACCACCAATTTGCCGTTCAGATAAACTGTCGTCACATCGCCTGCTTGAAGGATGCGAAATTTGTTCCATTGACCGAAGGGTTTGTCCGCCAGCTCCAGCGGATCTTTGCCCGGCGCGCCCGGACTGTTGTTCCATAAAGCGCCAGAACCTTTGTCCGCGCCCAACTTGAATTTTGCTTCCTCAGTAAAATCCCAGATCTGAACTTGCGGTGTCGCGCGGAGATATATCCCGCTATCCGCTTTGCCAACCGTTTTGTATTCGAGGAGCAATTCGATGTCTTTGTATTCCTTGTCCGTGGTGGCGTAAGCGCCATTGCCGTCGTTGACCAACTCACCATTTTCAACGCTCCAATGTTTGTTCAATTCCGCCTGCCACTCGGCTTTCTTTTTCTCCTGTTCCTCGGCACTGAGCGCTTTCAGTTGTCTCGGATCGAAGTGCGGCATGCCATGCCAACCCTGGAGATCTTTGCCGTTGAACAATGCAGTAAAACCTTTGGGTGCTTTCGGCTCCGCAGCATTGGAATTAACGGCCAGCGTCGCGCCGATCGCGAGAGTGGTAAAAAATATTAAAAATTTAAAATTCATGGCCATGTGATAAAGCGATCATGGTTCACGGTCAACTCATGGAATCACATATGGGGACGCCTCGGCCGGTTGAAGGAACGTTGCGCACGTGTTATCGAGAGTGATGAAATTGCCGAAACTTTTTGGGGCGCTGTTCCTTTTCGTGTCCCTTTCCACTCTCCACGCTGATTCGGTTCGACTCGAAAATTTTGAATATCCGTTCCCCGTCAAAACTTATCGGTTCACGAACCAGCATCAAGAATTGGAAATGGTTTACATGGATGTTCAATCCAAGAAACCTGCGAAAGGAACGATCGTTCTCTTGCATGGCAAAAATTTCTCCGGCGCTTATTGGAAGCAAACTGCGCAATCATTAACCGAAGCGGGTTATCGAGTGGTGATGCCGGATCAAATTGGATTCGGCAAATCGTCCAAACCGCAGCACTACCAATTTTCGTTTCATCAATTGGCGGCTAACACCCACGCTCTCCTGCGATCACTCGACATCGAGAAATCCCACATTCTCGGCCACTCGATGGGCGGAATGGTGGCGACGCGTTACGCACTGCTTTTCCCAAACGAGGTCGAATCGCTCACGCTGATGAATCCTATTGGTTTGGAAGATTGGCTGGGCAAAGGAGTGCCTTATGTCGGAATCGACGCCGGTTATCAGCAGGAATTAAAACAGACACCGGAGAAGATTCGTTCATATCAACTTGAGAATTATTACGACGGCAGATGGCGGCCCGAATACGAGCCGTGGGTTAAAATGCTCACGCAATTTATCGAAAGCTCTGATTATAAGTTGATGGCGTGGGACCAGGCGCTCACGACAGACATGGTTTTAACGCAACCGGTGGTCCACGAGTTTCCGCAGATCAAAGCGCCGACGTTGCTGATCATCGGCCAGCGGGACAGAACGGCTTTGGGAAAGAACCTGGTTCCCGAAGAGAAACGAAAGGCGCTCGGCAATTATCCTGAATTAGGCCGAAAAGCCGCCGCCGCCATCCCAAATTCCAAATTGGTTGAGTTGGAAGGAATCGGTCACATGCCGCACATTGAAGCATTTGAGAAGTTCATCACGCCGCTGCAAACCTTCCTGAAAGCGCACACAAAATGAGAGTGCGAAACTGAGTCTTTAATCGCGTCGGAGTCGTCTCGGAATCGCCTTGCGAGGGGATGTTCACGTGAATTCAAGCGGGAACTGGACAAGCGAAACAAATCATTGCAATTTGATTCCATGAGCGATGAAGCGATGAATAATTTTACGCCGCGCGCCCAACAAGTTTTGGCGCTGGCCCGGAAAGAAGCCGACCGTTTCAACCATAATTTCGTTGGCACAGAACATCTTCTGCTCGGGCTGATCAAGCTCGGTCAGGGTGTCGCCGTCAACGTGTTGCAGAAGCTCGGTCTCGATCTCGATACCGTTCGCATGGAGGTTGAAAAACAAGTCGGCACTGGTCCCGATCAGAAAATGATCGGCAATATTCCCTACACGCCGCGCGTAAAAAAAGTTCTCGCGCTCGCGGCCAAGGAAGCCAAGGCGCTCAATCATACCTACGTTGGCACCGAACATATTTTGCTCGGACTTTTGCGCGAAGGCGACGGCGTTGCAGCGCGCGTCCTGAAAAATCTGGATGTTGATATTGAACAAACGCGCCAGGAAATTTTGAAAGAATTGGATCCGAACTTTGCCGGACAGGAAGAAGGTGGAGAAACCGCTGGTGCTGGTGGTGGTTCTGAAAAAGCGCCTGAGAAAAAAGGCGAAGTTAAAACTCCTGCATTGAAAGCGTTTGGCCGCGATCTCACCGAAATCGCGCGCAAAGGCGACATGGACCCGGTCATCGGACGCCAACCCGAAATTGAACGCGTCATTCAGATTCTTTGCCGTCGCACGAAAAACAACCCGGTTCTCCTCGGAGAAGCTGGCGTTGGCAAAACGGCCATCGTGGAAGGTCTGGCGCAGGAAATCGCGCGCGGAAACGTGCCGGAAATTCTCCGTGAGAAACGCGTCATCACGCTGGACCTCGCGTTGATGGTGGCCGGCACAAAATATCGCGGACAATTTGAAGAACGCATCAAAGCGGTGATGGATGAAATTCGTCGCGCGAAAAACATTCTTCTGTTTATCGACGAATTGCACACGATTGTGGGCGCTGGTTCCGCCGAGGGAACGATGGATGCCTCCAATATTATCAAGCCCGCGCTGAGTCGCGGAGAGATGCAATGCATCGGAGCCACCACGCTCAACGAATATCGCAAATACATTGAGAAAGATGCTGCGCTGGAGCGCCGTTTCCAGACCGTGAAAGTCGAAGCGCCGTCGCCTGACGAAGCGATTCTGATCTTGAAAGGTCTTCGCGGAAAATACGAAGAACATCACAAGGCGGAAATCACGGATGCTGCTGTCGAAGCAGCGGTGAAGTTCTCTGATCGCTACATTACAGATCGTTATCTGCCCGACAAAGCGATTGATTTGATGGATGAAGCTGGATCGCGTTCCCGCATCGGCGCGATGACGCGTCCTCCGGAAGTTAAAGACATCGAAGCCACGATCGAAGAAATCAAAGGCGAAAAAGAAAAGGCGATCAAGAACCAGGATTTCGAAGGCGCTGCGTCCATGCGCGACAAAGAAAAGCAGGCCAAAGAAAAACTCGAAGCCGTCATCAATACCTGGAAGAGCAGTCGTGAAGAGAAACGCGTGGTGGTCGATGAGGAAGACATCTTGCAGGTCGTTTCCAAGTGGACCGGCATTCCGTTGAAACGCATGGAAACTGGCGAAGCAGAACGGCTGCTGGCGTTGGAATCCGAGATGTACAAAACGGTTGTCGGCCAAAAGGAAGCCGTCGCCGCGATGTGCAAAGCGTTGCGTCGTTCACGCGCGGATCTGAAAGATCCGAAACGGCCAATCGGCACGTTCGCATTGCTTGGGCCGACGGGTGTTGGAAAAACGTTGCTGGCCAAGTCGCTCGCGGAAACATTGTTTGGCGATTCCAAAGCGCTCATCCAACTCGACATGAGCGAATACATGGAACGCCATAACGCCTCGCGCATGGTGGGTTCGCCTCCGGGCTACGTCGGTTTTGAAGAAGGCGGCCAGCTCACGGAACAGGTTCGCCGCAAGCCGTATTCTGTCGTCTTGTTTGATGAAATCGAGAAAGCGCATCCGGATGTAACGAACATGCTGCTGCAAATTCTTGAAGAAGGAAAACTGACGGACAACGTCGGACGCGTTGTAAACTTCCGTAACACGATCATCCTGCTCACGTCGAACGTCGGCGCGGAAACAATCAAGAAACAATCCTCGATGGGCTTCTCGCCGATCACGGACGAAAGCAGTTATGAGAAGATGCGCGAGAAGATTTTGGATGAAGCGAAACGCGTGTTCCGCCCGGAGTTTTTGAATCGTCTGGACGACATCATTGTCTTCCGTTCACTCACGAAACCGGACCTCGTTGAGATTCTTGATTTGGAAGTCGCAAAAGTGTTGGAGCGTCTCAAAGGCAAAAACATCCTGTTGAGTCTGGACGAGAAAGCGAAAGATTTCCTCGTCGAAAAAGGTTACGACCCGACTTACGGCGCGCGTCCGATGCGCCGCTCCGTCGAGCGATATCTGGAAGATCCGTTGGCGGAAGAAATCCTCAAAGGCAACGTGCAAAATAACGAGCCAATCTCTGTCACCGTTGAGGAAGGCAAAATGGTTTTCAAACAATCAGCGCCTCCAGCCGACGCGCTGTCCAGCCCGAGCTGAATCTCTTAAAATAAAAACAAGAACGGCGCTCACATCGAGCGCCGTTTTAGTCCGAGTCTTGCGTCTGGTCAACGCACTGTTGGTTTGTTAGTTTGGCCCGTCATTTATGACGAAATACGTTAGCAACACAATCAAGGGTTGGACCGCCGGACTTGGATCCCTTGGCATCCTTTTCTGGGAAATTGTTACCTCCCTTTTCACCCACAAAGTTGCGTGGCGCGATCTCGTTTATCAGATGTATTTCATCGGTTATAAGTCGCAATCCGTGGTGCTCATCACGGGGGCGTTCACGGGAATGGTCCTTTGCGCCCAAACTTATTTTCAATTTCATCGGGTCAAGTTGGATACTGCCACGCTTGCCGTGGTCAGCGTTTCTATGGGAAGCGAACTCGGCCCCGTGTTGACGGCTTTAATGGTGGCGGGTCGGGTGGGCGCAGCTATCGCGGCGGAAATCGGCACAATGCGTGTGACGGAACAAATCGACGCTTTACGCACTCTGGCGGCGCATCCCGTCGATTATCTCGTCTTGCCACGTGTTTCAGCGACTGTGTTGGTCATGCCTCTTTTGACCGCAGAGGCGATCGCACTGGGAATCGGAGCGGCTTATTTCGTGGGAGTTTATTTGCTCAGCATTGATGCAACTTACCTCTGGCATAACATGCTTCGTTATACTGGTCCTGAAGACATGCTCACGGGCTTCATCAAAACAATTATTTTCGGCGCCATCATCGCGATCATCGGATGTTACAAAGGTTTGACCTGCCCGCAAGGCGCCGAGGGTGTGGGACGCGCCACGACTGAGTCAGTCGTTTATTCCTCCATCACCATTCTGATCAGCAACTTTTTTTTAACCCTCGTTTTGAACCGGCTGTTGCAACCCGAATGATCGAAGTCCGCGAATTGAAAAAAAGTTTTGGAACGCATCGCGTCCTCGATGGCGTCACCTTTTCTGTCGAGACGGGTGAATCCATCGTGATCATCGGCGCGAGCGGCGGCGGTAAAAGCATCTTGCTCAAACACTTGATCGGACTCATCCCGCCAGATGAAGGAGACGTGTTGATTGCTGGCGAATCCATCGCTCACAAAAATGAACGTGAATTGCTGAAGGTTCGAAGAAAATTCGGAATGTTATTCCAGAGCGCGGCTTTGTTCGACTCCATGACCGTGGAAGAGAACGTCGCGTTCGTCCTGCGGCGCGAAAGAAAAATGAACGACGCGCAAATCAAAGATCGCGTCGCCGAAGTTTTGGAATTGGTGGATTTGGAAGGCACGCAAGAAAAGAAACCAGCAGAACTTTCTGGTGGAATGCGCAAGCGGGTCGGCCTGGCACGTGCCATTGTCTATAAGCCGGAAATATTGTTATACGACGAACCAACGACAGGACTAGACCCGATTGTTGCCGACAGCATCGATCGTTTGATCCTGCGCGTCGTCCAACGTTTGAAAGTGACTTCCATTGTCGTGACCCACGACATGCGCAGCGCGAGGCTCGTCGCTCAACGAATGTTGATGTTGCACGAAGGAAAGATTTACGCGACCGGAACGCCTGACGAAATTTTCGCGTCGAAAGATCCGATCGTCCATCGGTTCGTCAATGGAATTTCAGACGCAGAACACGATATTTAAATTATGCCCCAGTCAAAAATTGAACTCAAAGTTGGCGTGTTTGTCGTCATCGGCCTGGTTCTGCTCGCCGTGCTCATGCTGA
>JBBQAX010000056.1:0-17575 GCA_038316905.1 Verrucomicrobiota bacterium
ATCAGCTTGTGGGAAATCCCCTTGAGCTTGAGGTCGAGTTGGAAACCAGTGACGCCTTGAGACGTTCCCGCAATTTTGCAATCCATATCGCAGAACGCGTCTTCCCAACCGATGATGTCGGTCAGCATTTCGTATTTCGAACTTTTATCTTTGTCGTCGGTCTCGGTGCAAATACCGACGCTGATTCCAGCCACGGGTCGTGTGATTGGAACACCGGCGTCCATCAAGGCGAGAGTCGCGCCGCAGACTGAAGCCATCGAAGTGGAACCGTTTGATTCCATGATTTCGCTGGTGACGCGGATTGCATACGGATAGGTGTCGAGCGGCAACATTTGCGCGACGGACCGTTCCGCTAAAGCACCGTGGCCAATTTCGCGACGGCCCGGTCCGCTAATGCGTCCTGTTTCGCCGACGGAATAATTCGGGAAGTTGTAATGGAGAATAAATTTCTTCTCCGTCACGCCACCGGTGTAGGAATCAAATTCCTGGGCGTCTTCGTTCGTGCCGAGGGTAACGAGCGAAACCGCTTGAGTTTCACCACGGGCAAAAAGCGCTGAACCGTGTGCGCGCGGGAGAATTCCCACTTCGCAGGAAATCGGGCGAACCTGATCAAAGGTGCGGCCATCCAAACGCTTTTTGTCATTCAGAACCAATCCGCGAACGGCTTCTTTTTGGATGTAATAAAATGCGTCTTTGAGAACGAATTCGGTGACTTTTTCCGCGCCGAATTTCTCAACGAGCTTCGCGCCTACTTCTTCGGTAATGGCTTTGACTTTTCCTTCGCGTTCGAGTTTGGCAGGCGTGAGCAATGCCGGAACCATACGGTCGCCAGCGAGCGCTTTCGCTTCTTTCAAAATATCTTCTGGAACAATGTTGAGCGTGATCGCGCGTTTCTTTTTTCCAACACGTTTCGCCAATTCATTTTGTGCGACAATCAAGGGCTGAATCGCTTCGTGACCGAATTGCAAAGCCGCATTGAAATCCGCTTCGGGAATTTCCTTCGCGCAACCTTCGAACATCACAATGTCCGTGCTGTTGCCGACATAAATAATATCCATGTCGCTTTCGGCTTGTTCCGCGTGCGTCGGGTTGGCGATAAACTTTCCGCTAACACGTCCGATGCGAATCGCACCAAGCGGACCGTCCCAGGGGATGTCGCTGACCGTCAGTGCGGCAGAAGCGCCGACGATGCTCAGGATGTCGGAATCGTTTTCACCATCTGCGCTGAGGAGAATGCTTTGAACCTGGACTTCGTTATACCAACCTTTGGGGAAGAGGGGGCGAATCGGACGATCGGTCAACCGACAGGTGAGAATTTCCTTCTCGGTCGGGCGTCCTTCGCGTTTGAAGTAGCCACCGGGAAATTTTCCCGCTGCCGCCGCCTTTTCGCGATAATCAACCGTGAGCGGGAAAAAATCCTGTCCAGCTTTAGCTTTAGTCGCAGCAACTGCCGCAACCATCACGATGGTTTCTCCGAGTTGGACGGTCACAGCGCCGTCGGCTTGTTTGGCGAGTTTGCCAGTTTCGATGTGGATCTGCGAGGCTCCCAATTGAGCCGTTACTTTTTCTGACATATGTATTTTCCTTCATTCGCCCACTCACCGAGAAACTTCAATCAACACCTGACAGGTTTAGATGTTGATTGAAATCACCCAGCACAGCTGGCGAAATTTCCAACGCGGTTGTTAAACGAAGCTGGAGTCGATCGCGTTCTCGACTCCAGAAATCCGAACAGGTGTAAAACCAAAGAAGTTGAAGCACCCAAAATGGCCCGCAAAGAAATTACCGGCGAAGCTTAAGTTTTTTCGTAATCGTCTGATAACGGCTGACATCCGTGTTGTGGAGATAATCCAGCAATTTGCGGCGTTGTCCGACCATGATCAACAATCCACGACGGGAGCTGTGATCTTTTTTATTGGTCTGTAAATGCTCGGTAAGTTGGTTAATCCGCTCCGTCAAAAGCGCAATCTGCACATCCGCCGAACCCGTATCACGTTCGTGCAATCGAAAACCGTCAATCGTTTTTACTTTAGATTCCATATTTCTGTTCACCTCTATTTTAAGGCCGGAAAAGTCTAGATTTAAGGAATCCCTCTGTAAAGTCTTTCCTTTTTCGCAGTGGCACCCTCCTTTTTCGTTTCGACAAATCTACCCTTCCACATAACCCGCGCAAATTTTTTCTGCCCCGGCAGGACTTCAAGGTTGTTATTCCACCCCTTGATCGTTATCAAAATCACTCAATCCAAATGAAACAACGAGCCATCTTCAGCGTGAATTCCCCCTGCAATAGGAGATTTCTCAGTGCCGTCCTCCTTCTAACTTTCTTCAACTTCAGCCCTCTTTTTTCTCAATCTTTGAAAATTCCAGAGCGTTCAGCTTCCGCCAGAACTGGTGAGGAATTTGCCAAAAGCATCCAGCTCCTGGCCATAGAAGAACGCGAAACGGAGATCTTGTCAGAAATTCTGGCGGGGAACGTGCCCGAATTTTTGCGCGATCTTTGTCCACTCCTGATTACCAATATTGCTTCAGGGAAGACCAACGTCGCTACGTTCTTTGTTGCCCCCGAGTATCTCGCGGTCGGCTCGGACGAGAATTACTTCCTAACCCCGCTAACGCCTTTTACCGCCCAGAAAATCGCGGATGCCCTAGGCTGCTCGTTGCCCACACGCAAAATGGTGAACGAAATCTATTCCAATGCGGCCGTTAAGTTGACCCCTTCGCCAATCCCGCCGACGTCAGCGATGACGACCGTTCCCATTTTCCAGCAACACAATGAAACAGTTGCGCAACAACGCGCTGGAAGTTTGAAACAGTTTCCATTGGGCGCACTTACGGCTGGTCACAAGAAAGATCTGGTCATCTGTCGCGGATTGAAAATCTCGCCTGGCAAGGTTGCGATTTATGGTTGGCATCAGACCAATGGCCTCGCGATTCAACCTTTATACCTCGGCCACGCTGCGTCCTGGGCGGATTACAGTCATGGTGTTCGTCTCGTCCAGAAAACTATGATGGTGAACGGGTCGGAAACAACGGTCGAAAAAGTTCTCGCTGATCCAAACCTCGCCGGTTTGTTGAGCGATGAAGGAACCGTTCCTCAGTCACATTACATCTTCTCAGCGTTTCCGAAGATCAACGTGAAAACCGCTCCGTCCACTAACAAAGTTGTTCTCGGCCATTTTCAGACGAGTTTGTTCAACGAACAAACCATGTGGCTGACCTCCGATCATGGCGTTCGGATTTTCATCAATGCGCCTTCCGCTGCGCAACTCGCCACGCTAAAGCCGATGAAGCTGATTTTCTATGCCCTGCCAAACGGCAACACGATCGAGCAAACCGTCGGCAAAAAAATGCAACCTGGCGACGATTGGCATTTCGATATCCAACATATTGGCGCGCAAACACGATTCCTGCGCGAACGTCTCACCAATGAAAACATCATCGTCGTTTATCTTGAGAATTCGCTGAAAGCCTGGCCCGCGTGGCGCAAACAATTTGGCGACCAGGCGGTGTTGGAAATCTTGGATAAAGTTCGCAATCGCTTTGAAGCTTACGAACCCAAAATCATTCTCACCGGCCACAGCGGTGGCGGCAGCTTTACTTTTGGTTATCTAAACTGCGTGGAAAAAATTCCTGGTGAAATCGAACGAATCGCTTTTCTCGACAGCAATTATGGTTACGAAACCGCGTTGCATCGCGACAAGCTTTCAAATTGGTTGAAAAGCTCGGAGGAAAACTGCCTGACAATCCTCGCGTATCACGATGACATCGCCCTTTTGAATGGGAAAACCTTTGTCAGCGCTGCGGGCGGAACGTGGGGAAAAAGTCATTTGATGAAAAAAGATTTCGACGCGCAGTTCACGTTCGCTGAAAAACTTTCTGCCGATTTCAAAAAATATTCTGCGCTGAATGGCCGGTTGCAATTTCTATTGAAGGAAAATCCTGAGCAAAAAATCTTTCACACCGTGCAAGTTGAACGGAACGGATTCATTCACGCCATGTTGACCGGCACTCCGCTGGAGAATAAAGACTACGAATACTTCGGCGAACGCGCTTACAGCCATTTAATTCAGCCGGAATAAAAATGGCGTCGTTCCCGGAATGATCTTGGCCGCGACCGTGTCACCTTGAATTTGCAAACTGATCTTTCCCTCCGGCAGCAGCGAAACCGATTGAATCAGCAATGGAGTTGGTAGGGCGACAATGATTGATCAACGCGGTGGCTTGCAATGCATTCAAAAAACCTCCCAACGCGTCAACCCATAGTCCACGGAATTTTTTTGTTTGCGCCTCTGCGCGCTACCCCAACATCAGCACTCCCAATAGAAGCAATCGGTTACAGAGATGATTTCATGATTTGTGCATCAGAGACTGCTTCATTGATAAAAGCGCGCCCGATAGAACCGCTGGAACAAATTGGTTTCAGGATCGGTGAATTCAAAGATTCCGTTGGTGCTGACTGTATTCGTCAGCTCCGTCCAACTTGCCAAATTCGTGGTGCCATCGATGGAATAATTTCCCGGAGCGCCGCTGATTTGCAGACGAGTCTTTCCATCCGGCAGCAAGCCGACGAAATCGATTTGGGGTTTGGGAACGATGACGAATAACGTCGCTGAGGCAGAAGCTTCGCCGGCCATATTCGTCACCAGCACCGAATAAACCCCATCGTCGTCCAGTTGAATATTAGAGCGCGTGAAATTAGTTCCGTTCGCACCAATGATATTCTCGCCCTCGAATTTCCATTGATAGGAAAGAGGTCCTGTTCCGCTCGCCTGCACCGTGAAGGTGACATCCACTCCTGGATTCACCGACGCATCCTGTGGTGAAAGGGTAATGGTCGGATACTGATTCACCGTCAAAAGCACGTTCGCGGTGTTGGTCGATCCTACTGAATTCGTGATGGACACAGAATAATATCCCGCGTCCGACGGTTGCGCATTATTTCGTGTGTAAGTGCTGTCGGTGGCACCAACGATATTCGTGCCGTTGAACTTCCATTGATAGGCCATCGGCGCGGTGCCGGAAGCCGCCACCAGAAAGGTCGCAGGGTTGCCTTGAGTGACGGTCTGGGCCATTGGCTGCGTCGAGATCGCAGGCCCAGACGGTGGCGGCGGGATATAAACAAATTTCACGGCATCAGCGACAACGATGTCTCCTCCCACGCTCGCCGTGACATCGTTGCCTAATTCCACATAACCACTCGTGCCAGCCGCAAAAGCGATGTTACTTCCAATTAACTGAAACGAATTCCCATTGGCTTCCTGAGTCACGCGTGTTGTCGTTGTCACGCTGCCGTTGTTGATTCGGAACGGCGCATTGGTGCATCGATTTCCATTCGCTGAAGATGCCGCCCAGGATGCGTAAACATTATAATTCCCAGGCGTGACGATATTCGGTGAAAATCGAGCTGTGCTGGTCGGTGTTCCGGTAAAAACACCGCTGGCATAACGGAACGTTCCCAAATAAGCAGACCCGGTAATTTCGCCAGTCCATGAACCCGTGAAAGCGATCTGATGCCCAGCGGAATTGTTGGCGGGGTTCTGATCGATAACGATGTCAGCCACCGTCACGCTTGTCGTCGTCAGAACATAATCTGAGGAAACACCGACAAGATTATTCGACCCTTTTGATCTCACGCGAAAATGATACGTCGTGTTGGCGCTAAGACCCGTGAGGTTGACGGTATGATACCAAACAAGTGCGGCATTCGTCCTCGAAGTTCCATAGCCGACCGTTAATCCGAACTCCACCGCGCCGTCGGAATTTTGATCCGTCGGCCATGAAATGCTCGCAGTGGTAGAACTCACAGTCACAACCGGCGCGACCTGAATGATCGGCGCGTTTGTGTAGGGATTGGAAATGAAGTTCGTTCGAATCGCGTTCCAAACCTCCATCGGGTGTAATTCTGCTCGCCAATAATCAACTGATTTAAATCCGCCGGGTGACACCGGATTGCTCACCGTTTTCAACGCATTTTCGTATTCCCCAATTTGCCCAGCCGTAATTGCGATGGTTGAATTCCAACCCTGACCGCTCATAACGAATGGTTTGAGTGCATTCGTCCAAATTCCAGTCAGTGAATTCTTCCACGAATTCCACTCGTTGTTCACCCGATTCACACAAAAGGTCGGCGTATGTCCCAGCTCAATCCAATAGGCCTGAGGCATGATGACGTCGCAGTAGTAGGCGAATTCTTTATACGGCAACGTGCTATGAACCGCGCGATACGGCCACGTGGACAATCCCATGAATTTGTTCGGCCAGTTTGCACGAATGGTGGAGCAAAGTTGCGTCGCAAGCGCGGGTCCGTTGTTTCCCACGGTTGATCCAGACGTGTTGCTTTCCCATTCGCCTTCCGCATCGTAAATCAACCCATCCGCACCCTGCTGGAAAATGTAATCAGCCATCGCGACTTCACCCGGAACGTTCGCACCCGTCGTGTAGATATATCCGAAAACCTTAAGCCCGGCGGCGTGTCCCGCGTTAACAATCTCCGTGGTGAAATTCGTGGCTCCGCCCACTTTGAAAACGGTATCTTCCTGCGCTGCCTTGATGATGACGTATTGCAACCCCTGATTCTTCATGAACGTCATCAAGCTCGTGAGATTGGTGACGGAAGGCACATTTCCACCGAGCTGATTCAGCGCATTCGGCATGATATAAATCCACGATCCGCGGCCGAGGTTTGACGGATCAATCCCGCCATCCCGGATCACGGCATGGCCGACCGGTGCAAATGCTAGAATGGAAATAAACATCCAAACCAAACGACGAAGGGATAAAAAATTGGAATTCATTTTTTTGTTTTAGGATTCTCAAAATTGTTTGAAGCAATTGCGACACCGTTCTCACTCAGGCGTTTTTGTGCGATAAAATCGTCGCAGCAAATTGGTTTCAGGATCGGTGAATTCAAAAACTCCATTCGTATTGGTCACGGTCCTGAGTTCAAACCAATTTGTAAAATCGAGCGAGCCTTCGATTAAATACGTCCCAGGTTCGCCGCTGATTTGCATCTGCATTTGCAGGTTGGGAAGCAAATGGAACCCATCGAAATGGAGGGGCTGCAATGGAACCACCGTCAGCATCGCGTTGGAACTGATCACAAAATCAGCGGCGTTGGAAACGATGACAGAATATTCTCCCGCTTGGTTCGTCTGCACATTGTCCCAACCGTAATTGGGCAACGTTGCACCCAAAATGTTCGTTCCTTTAAAACGCCATTGGTAAGTGGGTGATGGAACGCCGCTCGCTTCGACAGCGAAAACTACGTTGCTCCCCTGCTTCACGCTTTGGCTTGTTGGCTGCGACATGATGACTGGCGCAACATTGGTGGGGATAACCGTCAGCGTCGCCGACCGTTCCGCCGAGCCAGCTTCATTGGTTACGATGATGGAATATTCTCCTTCATCACTTTCCTGCGCATCAGTGATTGTGTGACTGTTCGCCATCGCGCCACTGATATTTGTTCCGTTGAATTTCCATTGGTAAACGAGCGACGCGGTTCCGCTCGCGCTGACCGTGAATGTCACAGTGGAGCCTTGATTCACTGACCGATCCTGAAGCGGTTGGGAAATACTGGGCGGGATGACAAACGCTAATCTCGCCACTGCGCTGGTCACAACTCCGGCGTTGTTGGTGATCACAACCGTATAATCTCCCACATCACTGATTTGAGAATTCGTGCGCGTGTAACTATTCGTGATCGCACCAAAAATTTCTCCACCGTTGAAATACCATTGATACGCCAAGGGCGCGGAGCCAGTCGCTGAAACTGAAAATTCAGCATCGCCGCCTTCCACAACAAGCTGTTCCTCCGGCCCAGTCAAAATCGACGGAGGCGTGGGGGGAGGCAAAAGTTGCATTGCGATAATTCCGTTATTTGAATCCAGTGCGAAAATGCGATCGCCGCTGAAATCAACCGCGCCAGTTCCGTTCGAGTTGTCGTTATCGGTCGGGAAACTGTTCGTCTCAATCAAGATCGGATTACCGCCATTCGTGGTCAGATCATAAACCCGCAAATGGTCTGGCGTGTCGATTGCAACACCCGCGAAAATATTCAGTATGGGACTGATTCCAATCGGCCCGGTGGTTCCCGCAATCGCGTGCGAGCGCAGCACCGTGCCGACGTTGCTGCCTAAACTGAATCCGATTTGGCGGAGCGGCGTGCCACCGCGTTCTTTGGTCCAGAAAGTATTCCCTTCGCCGAATGCGATTCCCAATCCGCCGCCGGTGATGCCGCTGATGTTCACGGCGTTGGGAGTGAAATTAATTCCGTTCGCCGTCGTGAAAATGACTGCGTTCGTGCCGGTGCGAGATCCAATAATGATTTGTGTATTCGCGCCCGAACCGCGCACATCGAACGTATCGCCCCAGCGCTGGAGATTTCCTGGAATTGGGATACCAGAAAAGGCAACCGTTGGCAGCGTGCCCGGATTGTCATTCGCCCAGCGGTAAAGTTTGAACGAGTCTGAAGCGCCATTGACTCCCGAAAGATTGCCGACATAAACCGCGCCGTCGTCCGCAGCTCCAACCATTTGCATCGTGTAAGTGCCGCCAGAAATAATTCCCGAACTTAAACTCAAATTGTGCAACTCAGCGCCGTTCGTTGAGTTCAGGACAATTACGTTTGGCGAACCAGCGCGGCTCACTAACAGCAAACGGCCCCTCGCAGGATTGTGGGCAAGGCCGCGTTCGGTTGAAGCATTGGCAAGGTAAGAACGCGAACCAACGGGCAGGTTCCACAACGGAATTAAACGAACGTGAGGCGGCGGAACAATGACGGTTAAGGTGGCTACTTCACTCGTCACCGAACCAAAAGAATTTGTGATGACGATGTCGTAATTTCCGCCGTTTGTGGTGGAGACAGGAGCAATCGTGAGGAGCGAAGAGGTTTCACCACTCAGATTTGTTCCCCCAAACCGCCATTGATACGACAGCGGCAAGCCGCCGCTCGCAGTCACCGCAAAATCAACGCTCGCGCCTTGATACACCGTCTTGTCCTGCGGTTGAAAACTGATCACGGGTTTCCCACCAACGAGATTCAAAACGAAATTCCGCTCATACATATTTCCGGTGACCGATCCGATTGCGATGTTGGCGTTGGTCTGCAAGTTCTGATAACCGGCTTTGCTGGCGGTCACGGTGTAGTTGCCAACCGGCAAATCGATGAACGCGTAAAAGCCCGTTCCATCGACGGTCATGCTGCGATTGACGGGTCCGGTGATGCTGACCGTGGCGTGGTCCGCCCAGACACTGGTTCCGGCGAGCGTGACCGATCCCATTAAGTGGGCGTTGGTCGGAGCAACTTTCCATGGCATCGCAGGAATATCGTCCCACGTTGGCGTAACTTGCGAAACGAGCGACGGCGCGAACCCCGCCCAATTTCCACCAATGTAGGGAACCCGATAATTATAACCGCTGAATCCGTGCGCGAAATTTCCGGCGGGCGATGCGTCACGCGTCATTTTAATTTCGAGAATGGCATTAGACAGCGAGTTCAAATACGTCCCCGGACCGACAACCATGTGTCGTTTGCCTTTGCGATCTTTCTGAAAATTCATCCAACGCGTGTAATCATTCGGGAGCGTCGCCCAATTATAATACGTCATCGGAACGGCCACATCGATCAACCCTTCCTGCATCCAGCTATCCCAATCGGAATACACATCGTAGTACGGACGCGTGTTCATAAAAGCCGAACGCGTCGAAGAAGTCGGCGAAGGATTCCAGGTGATGAACGAACCGGAATGTTTAATCCACGGTTTGGTTTTCTGAATTCTTGCGTACATCTGCCGAACGAATGCCGTCACTTGATCGCGCCGCCATTGTTTAAATTGTTCACTCGACGGAGAGGGTTCGCCGGTCAAACCGTAGCGTGCATTGTAACGCGCCACACTGGTGGGATTGAAACCTTCCGTGCTCGCTTCGAAACGAATGTAGTCGTAGTGAATTCCATCAATGTGGCCGTCGGTTCCGTCTGGTCCCGCTGTCGTTTGAAAATTGACGAGATCCATGTGTGCGTTGACCAGATATTCCAACGCTTTGGGATGACCCGGATCAAATGCGCCATCGCCGTTCTCCGCGCCAGTGGACGAACCAATTCGGGTTGGCCAATAGTTCTCAGGATTATTGGCGTCGCTGTGTTGCGAATAGACCAGACCTTTCGAAGTCTTGAACGCGACCGACCAGCAGTGAACTTCGATTCGTTTCTTCCCGCCCGTCGTGTCGTGAGCCGCTTTGATGATCGCTGCCAAAGCATTAAAATTATTGGGCGAAAGGCCGGACATATAAGGTTCACCCACGCTGGACGGATAGCAGACATCGAAGCGCCTTCTCGCCTGCACAATCACCGTGTTACAATTTCCGTCGCGAAGTGTTCCCTTGGAATTCGGATTTCCCGGTATGCCCAAAAGTGAATCGACCTGGCTTTGGCTGAGGAAACCGGGGTTCCACGCATCCACCCAAAACGCGCGATATTCCGCCGCGCTGGACGACATGGAAACCATCAGCGTCAACGCGATCAGATACTTGAAGACAGCACGCGCCAAATGAGATGGGAAACGGGTAAACATAATCGAGAATCGTTAGTAAGATTATGCACCAACATCAAGCCATTATCCAATTTCATGAGCTATTTGAATCTGCCTTCTCGGATTACCACTCGAACGTTTGTGCTCAGAATATTTCTTGGAATTCCCCTCGCCCCGCCTTTGACTAATCGGCATGAAACAAATCCGTTTGTTCACACTCCTTCTTCTCAGCTTTGCGTTGCTCGCTGGACCAGTTCGCGCCGACAAAGTGGACGCTTTCATCAAAGCTGAAATGGAGAAGCGCCAGATTCCCGGTCTGGCGCTCGTAATTGTTCGCGATGGAAAAACCGCCAAATCCGCCGCCTACGGTTTCTCCAACCTCGAACACAAAACGCCCGCCACGCTCAACACCGTTTTCGAAATTGGTTCCGTGACAAAACAGATTACGGCAGCGGGAATCCCGTTGTTGCAACAGGAAGGAAAACTTTTGGTCGATGACAAGATCAGTAAATTTTTTTCCGAACTTCCCCCAAGCTGGACCAACGTCACCGTCCGCCATCTTTTAAATCACACTTCTGGAATCAAAAGTTACACCGGTTTGAATGGCTTTGAGCTGACCAAGAAGTTGACGCAAAAACAATTCATCGCGGCGCTCGCTCCGTTGCCTCTCGAATTTGCGCCGGGTGAACAATATAAATACAACAACTCCGGTTACAGCCTCCTCGGTTACATCATTGAAAATGCGAGCGGGAAAAATTATTGGGAATTTTTGGGCGAACGAATCTTTGCGCCACTTGGAATGACGACCGCGACCAATCGCCAACCGAGCATCGTAGTTCCAAATCGCGCGGATGGTTACGAACGGAGGGACGGCCAGCCGATCAATCGCGATTACGATTTGACCGATATTTTTTCTGCTGGAGCAATCGTTTGCACTGTGGGCGACCTTGCCAAATGGAACGCGGCGCTGGACTCCGACAAACTTCTCAGTGCCGCGAGCAAAGAACAGATGTGGACTTCCGGTAAATTGAACAATGGGAAAGCGCACGGTTACGGATTCGGATGGCGCGTTGAGCCGTATCGCGATCACAACAATATCGGCCACAGCGGTTCGACCTCCGGCTTCTCCGCAAGCCTGCAACGTTTCCCAGACGACAAATTGAGCGTGATTCTTCTGTGCAACTCGGATGAGTCCGGCGTTGCGACGACTCTGGCGCGAACCATTGCCGGTTTCCATTTTGAAAGGAAGAACGCGGCGCAACCTTAGGTGAGGGACTCAATCCAGCCGCGCGTAAGTCGTTTTAACTAATCAACCTTTAGATTGAACAGAAGGGATTATTAGGCCATCTATACTGCCGTGAATCTCTTTTACAGAATCATTGTCTTGGTGATTGTGGCGCTTTGGGTGCCGCTCACGTCGCATTGTTATCTGGAAGAAGCGGGTTTCACCATGACCCAATCGGAGCAATGCTGCTCCAGCAATTTGGCCGAACATTCCAAAGGTGACCCGTGCGATTCCGGTTGCAAGATCGTTGAAAAGTCAGGTGCAAAATTCCAACAGAACCAGAGACTCGCACTAGCGCCCGAATTAATTGCATTACCCCTTCTGCAATCACCACCGCCCGCTTTGCCCTCATTTTCAAATGCCGACGCGTGGCCGCCCAAAGCTCTCCATCTCGTGCAATTCGTGGCCAACCGTGCCCTGCCCGCTCGCGCACCTTCGTTCGCTTCATAACTGATTCCTCTCGCTGAGGAGTCGTCCCATCTGCGTTCCCAACGGCCCATCCGTGCCGCCTTTTGGTTGCGTTCCAAATAATTCCTGTTGGTGAAAGTTATGAAGCACAAAATTTATCTCGGTCTGTTTATCGTGGGCGTCGCAGCTCAAAGCGCCCTCCAGTTCCCGGCGTTCGCCCAGGAGCCTAAAAATTCCAAAGCGACTCTGACGGCAACGTCTTTGGAAGCGCTGGTCGCTGAAGCGTTGGAAAAAAATCCTGAACTCAATTTCTATAAAAGCGAAATTGCGGCAGCCAAAGGCGAGCGACGAACCGCGCGCGCGTTTCCGAATCCGGACCTCAGCGCCGACATCGGCAGGAAACGCGTTTCGGGAGGTGGACTATCCTCCGAAAGCACGGCGTGGTCCGTTTCTGTCATGCAACCGTTTGAATATCCCGGCCGCATTGCTCTTCGTAAAGCGATTGCAAATCGGCAGATCGAACTCGCGGAAGTCGGCTACCACCAATTCCAATCCGCGTTGGGAGCGAGAGTGCGAACGCTCGGATACGGACTGTTGGTGGCGCAGGAAAAAGCGGAAGCGGCCAGACAAGTCGCCGATCGCGGGCAGGAACTGGTCGAAGTTTTAGTGCAACGAGATCCGGCCGGGATCACACCACTTTTGGAAACGCGCATCATCGAATCCAGCGTCATCGTCGCCCGAAGACGCGCCGCACAATCGGCGAAAGAAGCCAACGTTTCACTCTACGAAATAAATCAGTTGCGCGGAGCACCGCTCTCCGCACCGCTGCGCATCGCGCAAAACGATTTAAAATTTGAACCGATTGCTTCGATTGATGATTTGCTCGCCACAGCGCGCACCAACAATTTTGAGATTCGCACCCGGCAAGTGGAACTGGCGCAACAAGGATTACGCGTTGATCTGAGTCGCAACGAACGCAAGCCGGGAATTTCCGCTGGCCCGTTTTATTCGCAGGAAGGCGGCGATGAAAAAGAACGCATCCTCGGGATTGGCCTCTCCATGCCGTTGCCGTTATGGAACCGCAACCAGGGAAATATCGAAACCGCCACCGCACGGCAGCACCAAGCCGAGACCTCATTGCTCGTCACGCAACGCGAGATCGAACGGGACCTTCTCGAAAAAGTCGCAACTTACAACGCGCTCACGGATCAGATGTCGTTCTGGCGTCCTGATTCTTTGCAGCAACTTCGTGACGCGGCTGAATTGGGCGACCGACATTATCGTTTAGGTTCGCTGCCCATTTCTACCTACACGGAGTTACAAGACAAATATCTGGAAGCGATTGAGGCGATTCTCGATACGCAACGCGAAGCTTTGGAAAGCCGTCAACAAATTCAATTGCTGATCGGACAAGCAATCCTACCGGTGAGCACAAATCAAAAGGAGGAAACGAAATGAGCATTTTAAAAATAATTCAATCTGTAGGTTGTGTTTTGATCGCCGGAATTTTGGTCAGCGGATGCAGCCGTCATGAACCTGAAAACGGTCACGATGTTCCCGACGCTGCGGAATACGAGAACTCGGGAGTGTTGTTCAGTGAATCCAAAGGATTGAGCGTTCCCAAGAGCACTGCTGATTTCATCGGTTTGAAAATCGTCGATGTCGAAGAGCAAAAAATGACTTCAACCTTTCGTTTTTCCGGAAAGGTTTACCGCCCATCGGCAACCGAAAAGCAGCTCACGCTTGCGTCTGCATTCCTCAACCGTTCCGACGCGAAACGATTGCACGAAGGTCAACGTTTGAAGATTGGCAACGCCAATTCGCCGATGACCGGGCGAATTGCAGAGCTCCAGCGCGACACGGAAAAAGCAACCGGCCAGATCGAAGTGCTGCTGGAAATTGACGACCCGCAAAACTCACTCGCGATGGGAAGCCACGTCGAAGCCACTGTGCCAACTGGAAGTGAAGAAAACGTCATTGGCATTCCTGAAACCGCGTTGCTCCGCACGGCGGAAGGCAATTTTGTTTACACCGTCAGTGGCGAACATCTGGTTCGTTCGGCGGTCACCGTCGGCGAAATCAGCAATGCGGTCGCCGAAGTCAAAGAAGGACTTTACGCGGGCGATCAAGTTGTGGCCAATCCGGTCATGACACTTTGGCTGGCGGAACTTCAATCGATTCGAGGCGGAGCTGCTTGCGCGGATGGGCATTAACCTATGTTAAACCGCCTTCTCGAAATTTCCCTGCGCCAACGCGCCGCTGTGCTGCTTGCAACGGGCATCTTGCTCGCAGTGGGCATTTGGTCGGCAATCAGGTTGCCAGTTGATGCGGTGCCGGATATCACCAACGTTCAGGTGCAAATCAACACTGCCGTCGCAGCCCTCGCTCCGGAGGAAATTGAAAAGCTCGTCACGTTCCCCATCGAAAACGAAATGGCGGGATTACCCGGCATGGTGGAGTTGAGATCATTGACCAAGTCTGGCCTGTCGCAAGTGACGATGATCTTTCGCGACGGCACCGATATTTATCGCACGCGCCAATTTGTCAGCGAACGATTACAAGGTGTCCTCGATGAATTGCCGCCGGAAGTCACGCCGAAGCTCGCGCCGATCACAACTGGTCTTGGCGAAATTTTTTATTACTCCGTTCAGTTTACCGCGACGGCCACGAATAAACCGGCTTCTCGCACAGAACAACTGATGGCGTTGAAACTCATTCAGGATTACACGATCAAGCCCTTGTTGCGCTCCACTCCCGGAATCGCGGAAGTGAATACGACAGGCGGTTACGACAAACAAATTGTCATTCAACCCGATCCGGAACGGCTCACGAGCGCGGGAATTTCTTTGGATCAACTCGCAGATAAAATTGGAGAGAACACGCGCAATGTTGGCGGTGGTCTGGTGGAAATCGGCGGCGAACAATTGGTCATTCGCGGCAACAACCGAGTGGTGACGATTGAAGAAATTGCGGAATTGCCTTTGAAATTTGGCGCGGGGGTGAAGCCGATGCTTGTGAAGGATGTCGCAAACGTTGGAATTGGCAGCGCGTTTCGCACGGGCGCAGGCACCGACCAGGGAGAGGAAGCGTTGATTGGCGCGACCATCATGTTGGCAGGCGAAACCAGTCGCACCGTGGCCGACAGCGTGCGGAAAAAACTCCAGGAGATTCAAACCAAACTTCCCGAAGGCGTGGAAATTCATCCGCTCTACGACCGCTCCACTTTGGTCAACCGAACCATTCGCACCGTCGAAAAAAATCTTTTTGAAGGCGCGGTTCTCGTGGTGGTGATTCTATTTCTCTTGTTGGGCAATTGGCGGGGCGCGGTGATTGTGGCGATGGCCATTCCGCTTTCCATGCTCTTCGCCATGATCGGCATGACGCGATTCGGTATTTCGGGAAATTTAATGAGCCTGGGCGCAATTGATTTCGGGCTGATCATCGACGGCGCGGTGGTGATGGTGGAAAACATTCTGCGTCACCTCGGAGAAAAACAACACAAGCTCGGTCGCAGATTGACCGTCGAAGAACGGGCGCGCGAAGTGTTGGCGTCGGCCAAAGAAGTGGCGAACCCGATGTTTTTCGGCGTGCTGATTATCACGCTGGTTTATGTGCCGATTCTCGCGCTGCAAGGCGTGGAAGGAAAAATGTTCAAGCCGATGGCGATGGTCGTGATGTTGGCTTTGGGCGGCGCGCTCGTCCTTGCGCTCACTCTCATGCCGGTGCTGTGCTCCTACTTTCTCGGCGGCAACATCAAGCATGAAGACAACTGGCTGATGCGTTTTTTCAAGCGTCTTTACGCTCCGCTGCTCCACTTCAGTTTGCGCTTTCGTTGGCTGGTGGTGTTGCCAATGGTCGCGGTGTTTGCGTTTTCCATTTTTCTTTTCACGCGACTTGGCTCGGAATTTATTCCGCAACTCGACGAAGGCGACATCACGCTGCAATTCATCCGCAGCAGCAGCGCCGGTTTGGAAGCGTCGCTTAATTTACAAAAAAACTCCGAAAACATTTTGCGCGCGGAATTTCCTGAAATTGACGAACTATTCTCGAAAATCGGCACCGGTGAAATCGCATTAGATCCGATGGGGCCAAACGTCGCCGATACTTTTGTGATGCTTCATCCAAAAGAAAAGTGGCGGATGATCGAAGGAAAACGAGCGACCAAAGAACAGCTTGCCGAACTGATGCGCCGCACCTTGACGATAAAAGTTCCCGGCCAGGCTTATTTGATTTCGCAACCGATCCAAATGCGGTTCAACGAAATCATGGCCGGTGCGCGCGCCGATCTGCTTTGCAAAATTTACGGCGACAGTTTTGAACAACTTGAGCTTCTGGCCGGACAAGTTCGCGAAGTGTTGCGCAATACTCCTGGCGGCAAAGAAAGCGAGTTCGATGCGGTGGGACGCGTTCCGATGCTGGAAATCACGCCGAATCGTGAAGCTCTTTTGCGTTACAACATTGCCACTGAGGAAATCAACAAAGTCATTCAAGTGGCGTTGGCCGGTGAAGAAGTTGGCGTGTTGATTGAAGGAAATCGTCGTTATCCCATTGTGGTTCGCTTAGCGGAGGCGCGGCGCACGGATGTTGAAGCGATGAAAGATTTGCCGGTGCGAACCGATGAGGGCGGAATGCTCACGCTCGGCCAGGTCGCCAATATTAAAGTGGTTGAACAGGTTGGGCTGATTGCCCGCGAAAACACGCAACGGCGCGTTGGTATTCTTGTGAATGTTCGAGGACGCGACACGGCGGGGTTTGTCGAAGAAGCGACGCGCAAAATTCGGGAAGAAATAAAATTTCCCGATGGCTATTACTTTGAATTTGGCGGGCAATTCAAAAATCTCGTTGAGGCAAAAGCGCGTCTTGTGATTGTCGTGCCACTAGCTTTGGCGCTGATTTTCGTGATGATCTTTCTTAGCTTCCAAAGTTTACGGCAGGCGGTCTTAATATTTTTGTGTGTTCCCTTGGCGGTGACCGGTGGAATTTTATCGCTCGTCGTCCGAGGAATGCCGTTCACGATTTCGGCGGCAGTCGGGTTTATCGCGCTGAGCGGCATTGCCGTTTTAAACGGCATCATGCTAATCAGCTTCATCAATCAGCTTCGCGAAGAAGGCCACACTTTGCGAGAGGCCGTGGTCAAAGGCTCGTTGATGCGGTTGCGTCCCAAATTAATGACGGCTCTGGTCGCCAGCTTTGGTTTTGTGCCGATGGCGATTGCGACCGGCGCGGGTGCCGAAGTGCAACGTCCGCTCGCGACCGTCGTCATCGGCGGCATCATCAGTTCAACTTTCCTGACCTTGGTATTGCTCCCGACGCTTTACGAATGGATTGAGAAACGAAAACAAACGTCCGAGGCGAA
>JBBQAX010000057.1:0-17448 GCA_038316905.1 Verrucomicrobiota bacterium
CAATCTAAACAAGGTTCAATTTGCCGTCTATTGGCTGATTTGTTTTCTGTTTACCGGTTTTGCCGCCATCATCGCGCTGATCGACATGGCAGTAATCCGCCATAAGTTAAGACAGGAACAGCGCGAATTAATCGCGTCCACCCTTAACGAAGCGCAGGCGGAAAAGCTCCGAAAATCTTCGGAAAAAAAGTAGTTTTATCTCCGCCATTGCGATTGAAATCATTCAGGTTTTCTGCGATGTTCCCATGCAGAGCAGCCATGAAAGTTCAACTCGTCACTACCAGGAACGATCTAAGCGAAAGCCAGCGCAAGGCGTTGATCAGCTTATTGGCCGATGACGACGCCACGGTTTACCAAACGGTTCGCGAAAAACTTCTATCCTACGGGCCGCCCGTGACTGAGTGGCTACGCCCTTCTCTTGTCAGCAATGATCCTGTCTTGCGCCGTCGCGCCCGAGAAATTGTAGATCACTTTGGAAAGCAAAATGCGGACACAGAGTTCCTCGCATTTTGCCTGAGCCAGGGCGAAGATTTTGACATTGAAGAAGGCGTTCTGCGCCTCGCCAAAACCCACTTTCCCCGAATCAATACCTCTGCCTACACTGCGCTCCTCGACAGTTTTGCCGGTGAATTGCGGGAACGAATCAATTCTGGCGACGACCCCGACCAGATTCTTGCCACGATCAATGATTATCTTTTTCGCGAACTCGGATTTGTAGGCAACGAAGAAAATTATTACGACCCGGAAAACAGCTACATTAATTGCGTGCTCGACCGGCGCACGGGAAATCCCATCAGTCTGTCGCTCGTTTATCTTTTTGTGGCGCGACGTTTGAAACTTCCCATGACAGGCATCGGATTGCCCGGCCATTTCATCTGCCGTTATCAAACCAGCAAACGCGAAGTGTATATGGATGCCTTCAATCGCGGGAAACTTCTCAGCAAAGCCGATTGCATCAAATATCTGCTGCACACCAATCACAGTTTGCAGGAAGGCCATTTGGTTCCAGTCAGCGCCCGCCGCATTTTGCTCCGTATTTGCGCCAATCTTCATCAGATCTACACGCAACTCGAAGCGCGTGAAGAGATTTCAAGGTTGCAGAGATATTTGGTGGCGCTGGCGAAATGAGAAAATGAAAATCCCTAAGATATTCACTCTAAAGCAACCCACGCTTGAATCACCCATTGAGTTTCCGGGTAAGATCAGCGGGAACCAGTTTGCGAAGTTTCGGATGCGATTCAGTCAGGCGCATGATGTCGAGTAAGTCTTTTTGACGTTTGCTCGCGCGACGTTCCGAATCCTGCCGCGCCAGAATTTTTCCGCGCAACGTGTCCTCCAGACTGGCCACGCGCATGAGAATGCCGTGAATGTCCGCTGGAACCGAGCGTTCGGGAAATTCGCGATAAACCTCTTCGATGCTGATTTGCACCGAGACTTTCGAGTGACCGACCATTTGAATTTTTTGGCGGTAAATCCCACGCCGCGCAAGGCTTTCACGGATTCATCCACGCGATCCGCCGCGATCACCACATCCACATCCGCTGTCGCCAACGGCTCCTTCGCCCAATGATTGACGGCCAACCCACCAATCATGCACCAGGGAATTTCAAGACCTTCCAACGGTTGCACGAGCAGCGAAACATCGCCGCCACCGCCGGCTGTTTGCCAATCGTAAACTGCCGCATGGTCATGGCCGAATCTAGTTGCGAAGAATTTTCCCGGCAAGCAGTGATTACCGCATCAACTTCCATTGCCGTCGCGAAAGAAACGGGTCCAATCGCGCCAGAATAAAATAAGCCCAACGCCCTTTCATTCGTTGCCAAAACGTTCGTTCCTTGCGCCAGGTTTCACGCTCGATCTTGCGACAGTGCGGCAGGTCTTTCATGAAAATTTTTCGCGCTTCATGCACAAGTTCCGGTTGTTCCAAACGCACAAGCAATTCGTAGTTCAATTGCAAACTGCGCGGGTCGAGATTGGCCGATCCCACGTAAGCAACATCATCGATGACGAACAATTTTGCGTGCAGAACTTGCGGCTCGTATTCGTAAATTTCAATGCCCGCGCGCAACATCCGTCGATACAAACTGCGCGCCGCCATTTGTGACAATGGCACGTCTGTTTTTCCGGGAAGAATCAATTGTACGCGTCCGCCGTTATGCAAAACGCGCCGCAGATCACGCCGGATTTTCCACGTCGGCAGGAAATAGGCGCAGATGATTTGCACTCGGCGAGCGCGACTGAAATCCTCGCGCAACGAACGAATCAACGGATTGTATTTCCGTCCCGGGGCGCTCAGCAAAAGTTCGGCGTCCGGCACTTTCACCGTTTTGTCCCGACGCGATTTCCGCAGACGAGCCAGAAATTTGTGCTTCTCGTTGGCGAGCGCAAACATCTCGTCGAACGCCAGTGCAAGATGTCTGGAGAGCGGGCCGCAGATTTTCAAACCGAGATCGCGCCAACCGCGCGTTAAACCGTCGCCTTCGTATTCCGCAGCGATATTGTATCCACCGATAAACGCCACGGTCTCATCACAAACTAAAACCTTCCGATGATCGCGCAGCCCTAATCGCCGCAATGCCAATCGGTTAAACCAACGGAATTCTCCACCGCTGGCCTGGAACTCTGTCCAAAAACTTTCCGGCAACGTGATGGAACCCAGCGCATCAACCATCACCTGAACACGGACACCACGCTGACAAGCGCTCATCAGAACGTCGCGGAACCGTTCGCCCACGGGGCCGCATTGAAAAATATACATCTCCAATCGCACGGAAATTTTCGCCGCGTTGATGGCGTCCAACATCTCCGTCAACGCCTGATCGCCGGTACACATCCAGCGGAACGAAGAATTGTCGGTGTTACTCATGTCGCATCCAGTTTATGGAATCGGACGAAAACAACAACGGAAAGACTTCGCAACCGCGTTCTCAGAGTGAGTTTTCCATTGCAGTAAACCACGCTGCCAAGTGCGAGTCCCTCAAACGCAGCGATTTAATTTCAAACGATAAGACAAATGAGGCATCTATATCTCCATGAGAATTGGGATCCGCATGGTTTTTTTCGTTTGCTGGCTCTTTGCAGCAAACCTTTTTGCTGCCGATACGAAGGTGGAATTGATGCTCTCTGCCGAGTCCGCCAAACCGGGTGAAACCATCTGGGCGGGCGTTCAGTTAAAGATGCCGACCGGTTGGCATTCTTATTGGACCAATTCCGGCGATTCCGGTTCCGCTACGGAAATCAAATGGAACCTTCCGGAAGGATTTACCGCTGGCGCTGTGCAATGGCCGCTTCCCAAAAAACATCTGACTCCCGCAGGGAAAAGGACGTTCATAACCTACGTTCTGGAAGATGAAGTAATGCTGCTCGTTCCGCTGAAACTTTCTGAAACCGTTTCCGCCGGTGAAAAGAACATCAGCGCGAAGGTCGAGTGGCAGGAATGCGAAACAGTTTGCATCCTTGGCACAAAAGAAGTCACTGCTTCGCTGATTGTCGGAGAAAATTCCAAACCATCCGCGACACTTCCACTGATCCAATCCGCGCAAAATAAATTGCCCCAGACGAATGCGCCTTTCTCTGTCACTTCATCTCTGGAGAGTACGGACGAGAAGACCGCCATGCTCCATTTACAAATCGGCGATGCCAAAAAAGGCACGTGGGATTTTTTCCCGTATCCAAACCGTTCGGTCAAAGTTCAGGGCGCAACCGAAGTCGTCGATTCCCCTGCTGGTTCCGTGCGGCTGAAGAAAGAAGTAAAGAAATCAGGAGCAGATTTGCCCATTGAAATTTCCGGTGTGCTGGTTCAACTTGAGAACGGGAACCCCATTGCAGGCTATGAAGTCACCTTAAAACCAGCGAACGCCGAAGCAATCGCAGCGCCTGCCAGCGGAATTATCGCGGTGAAAAAGTCGCTCGCAACCATGCTGCTCTTTGCGTTTCTCGGCGGATTGATTCTTAACGTGATGCCGTGCGTGTTGCCTGTGATTGCGCTGAAAGTTCTGAGCTTCGTGAATCAAAGCAATGAATCTAGAGCACGCACAAAAACGCTCGGACTCTTTTACGGCGTCGGCGTTCTCGTTTCATTTTTGGTTTTGGCGGGCTTGGCGATTGGCGTTCAAAAAGCGGGCGGACTCGCGAGTTGGGGAATGGTTCTGCAAAACCAAACCTTCCGCGTTGTGCTCACAGTGCTGATCACATTGGTTGCATTGAATCTGTTCGGCCTTTTTGAAATTACTTTGGGCGGCGCAGTGATGAATTCAGCGGGAAAATTTTCCGCAAAGGAAGGAATGTCAGGCGCGTTCTTCAACGGCGTTTTGGCGACCATTCTTGCCACGCCTTGCACGGCTCCGTTTCTCGCGGGCGCAATCGGATTCGCCTTCACGCAACCACCCGGAATTATCGTGCTGATGTTTCTCGCCGCTGGCCTTGGACTCGCCGCGCCCTTCGTTCTTTTGTGCTGGAACCCTAACTGGCTAAAACTTTTGCCAAGACCCGGCGCGTGGATGGAGAAATTCAAGATCGCAATGGGCTTTCCCATGCTCGCCACGGCCGTCTGGATTTTCTGGTTCACAGCGCCCCGCTTTGGAAAAAATGGCGTGCTTTGGCTGGGATTATTTCTCGTCGTTCTCTCGGCGGCAGCGTGGGTTTGGGGAGAATTCGTGCAGCGCGGCCGCACGCGTAAAGGTTTGGCGATCGCCATCAGTCTCTTGCTGCTCGGCGGCGGATATGTTTTGGCGCTGGAGAAAAAATTAAATTGGCGCGAGCCAGCCACCTTTTCGGCGAGCGCAAATACTTTGAAAGAAGGCACCGACGGAATTGATTGGCAACCGTGGACGCCCGAAGCCGTTGAAAAAGCGCGCAGCGAAGGGCATCCTGTTCTCGTAGATTTCACCGCGGACAATTGCCTGAATTGCCAGGTGAACAAAGCGACCAGCCTCGAAATCCCCGCCACGCGCAACAAGCTCGAAGAAATCAATGCCGTCGCGTTCCTTGGTGATTTCACCGATAATGATCCGCGCATTGCCGCCGAACTCAAACGCTATGAACGCGCGGGAGTTCCGCTCGTTTTGGTTTATTCCAAAAATCCTGCCGAACCGGTTATCGTGTTGCCGCCTCTTTTGACGCCCGGAATCGTTTCCGATGCACTCGATCGCGCGGCGAAGTAAATCTGGACTTACCGAACACGCTTTGTAAAACATCCGCAAATTTTATGGCAACAAACACAACTCAAAAACCGCTGGTTGGAATTATCATGGGCAGTCAATCCGATTGGGACACCATGCAACACGCCGCCGCGCAACTCACCGAACTCAACGTCCCGCACGAAGTCCAGGTGATTTCCGCGCATCGCACACCTGATTTGCTTTTCGGATATGCCTCTACTGCGGTTTCGCGTGGGCTCGAAGTTATTATCGCCGCGGCAGGCGGAGCAGCGCATCTCGCTGGAGTCACCGCGGCGAAAACGGAATTGCCGGTTCTCGGCGTGCCGATCGAGTCGAAGTCTCTACACGGAATGGATTCGCTTCTTTCCATGGTGCAGATGCCGGGCGGAATCCCTGTCGGAACTTTGGCCATCGGCAAACCGGGCGCAATTAACGCCGCATTGCTCGCTGTCGCAATTCTCGGAAATAAATACTCCGAACATCGTGCCTCCTACGTTGGCTTCCGAAAAAAACAGACGGAAAAAGGCGAAGCCAATCGCGATATCAAAAAGTAATCTTACATCGTTGCAAAGTTCTGTTAACGGCTCTGCAAAAGTTGCATCGTTTTTTTGTTAATTGGCAGTAATAAGCGGCAGACAAATTATCAAAACCGGAGGCGCTTTAAAAATTATGGTGTTTGGGCGAAAATAATGCTTGCCAACTACTCCCGTCCGGCTAACGTCGCTCAACTTCAATGGCTCAAAAAGGGAAATTAATTAATACTATGAAAATACCAACTCTCGCGATCGTCATGGCTATGACAACCTTGTGTGGTCTATCCTCGAAGGCGGAAACTGTTTATGTGCTTACTTCAAACGATCAAATTATAACGTTTGACAGTGCTTCTCCTGGGACGATTCTCTCTGCCCGCTCTATCACTGGATTACAAATCGGCGAATCTCTACAGGGTCTCGACGCCCGGCCTGTAAATGGGCTGCTCTACTCGCTTGGCTCTTCAAGTCGCCTCTACACAGTGGACCCTTCTACAGGTGCCGCCACTCAGGTGGGTTCCGGTCAATTTTCCACTTTGCTGAACGGCACGAGCTTTGGTCTCGATTTCAATCCGACGGTCGACAGAATTCGAGTCAGTTCTGATTTGGATCAAAACCTTCGCCTTAATCCTAATAATGCGGACGTAACCGTCGACGGAACTTTTGCCTACAACGGTGGCGATCTTTTTGCGGCTAATAACCCCAACATCAATGCAGTTGCCTACGATAATAATGTCGTTGGAGCAGTGACGACCACGCTCTATGCCATTGACTCCCTTCTAAATACGCTCACCGTTGTTACTTCTCCGAACAGTGGGACACTGAGCACAATTGGATCTTTGGGAATTGATGCCGCCCGCTTTAACGGATTTGATATATCGGGCGTAACTGGCTTGGGCTATGCGGTGTCGCCAGCCGCGAGCAGTGATCCCGCCGCCAACCTCTACACTATCGACTTGAACTCGGGGCTGGCTACTTTGGTTGGCCGCATCGGCGATCTCGATCAAGATATATTGGTGAGAGGAATGACCGTCGCTGTTCCCGAGCCTGGAACGTTGGCTTTGTTTGCCTGCGGCGGCGTTTTTGGATTCCTGGCGCTTCGGAAACGTCGGCGCGCATAATATTTGAACCTTTCATTCATTGAGCCGCAGGTTTCTGCGGCTCATTTTTTTTACCGTCTTTCAAAAAGTTCAGATCTAAAAATAAGAAAGTGAAATGACCTCGGCTTAACGAGCGTCACAATTCTTTATTTTCGAGTGAAGAAAGCGACGGCGTGGAGCATAATCAATTCATCGATGCGAAATTTGGTAGCAGCATTAGGAATCTGGACTCTCTTAGGAATCGTCTTGAGCCATTCCGTTTGGGCGACAGAATCCAACCCCTTGGTTGCGGTCGGAAATATTTGGAAATTCCATATCGGCACTAATCCACCACCCGCAGGCTGGCAGAATCTGGATTTCGATGATTCAGAGTGGTCCGAACGTCCGTCAGGATTCAGCAGCGGTTCCAGCTATGGAACGCTCGAAGCGACCCGCTGGCCTCCAGCCACGAATTATCGCTCCGTTTTTCTGCGCAAACAATTTTACGTCGAGGAACCATCAAGCATTCATTGGTTGATCCTGCGTCTGGATTATGATGACGGATTCGTGGCGTATCTGAATGGTCACGAAATCGCACGCAGAGGGCTGACCAACGAACCAGTCGCGTGGAACGACATTCCTTCATTCCATGCCGGCGGACTTTCTGAGGAAATCGACGTCACCTCCTCCATTGGCCGGCTGTATCAGGGGAAAAACGTGCTGACGATCCAGGTTCACAACGCAACCAACAGCACTCCCGCTGTTCCCGCCGTAAGTTCGCTTCGCCTCGTGCCAGAATTACTCGCCAATTATACGCGCGGCCCTTACATCCAAAACGTAACCACGAACAGCGTTGAGATTGTTTGGCGCACGCCATTTCCAGCGAACAGCGCCATCGAATATGGCGTCGATCAAACGCTTGGCTGGCAAACCTCTGATATGACATTGAAAACGAATCATGTTTTAACGCTGACCAATTTGCTCCAAGCAACAGAATACTGGTATCGCATCCTTGCTTCGTCGAATGGAACGAATGTGGTTTCCGATCTTAAATCGTTCCGAACATTTCGCCAATCGGGACCGGTTGTTTTTCATGTCATTGGAGATACGGGAGGACAGGTAATTCAGCAACCGACCGGAATCGTCCCGCAGTATAAGCTCGCGGAATTAATGACTGAACGTCCGGCGGATCTCGTGTTGCATAGCGGCGACCTCGTTTACCCTGACTTCCGGCCGGGACGCGAAGATACACATTTCTTGAGCGTGTATAGAAATCTCATGAAAACCGTTCCTATCTTCCCGATCATGGGGAATCACGAATTCGATGAGGTTTCCCTTGGCCAAAATTATCTGGACACTTTTTTTCTTCCGACGAATAACGTCACCGGTACAGAACATTTTTATTCATTCGACCACGGCGATGTGCATTTTGTTTCCCTTTTCGTTCCGCAACTCAACTGGGGAGGCGTTCCTCCTAATTGTGGGTGTCTGCCGCAATACGCATTGACCAACGGGTCGCTGCAACATTCCTGGTTAACCAACGATCTGGCCACCACCCAGAAACCTTGGAAAATCCTCTTGTTTCACGTGCCGATTAACAATTCCGGGAACCATCGTTTCGATGATTACAATCAGAATAAAATTTCCGATGGCATTGACTTGCAGGAACTATTGTATCCGATAGCGAGTCGTTATGGCGTTCAGCTTATCCTGAATGGTCATGATCACGGCTTTGAGCGGTTCAATCCAACCAATGGTGTTTATTCCATCGTTTCAGGCGGAGGAGGCGGACCGCTCGCCCAATATTTTTACCCGCGCGATCCGAATTCGGCCAAGCGCGATGCGGGCAGTTCGCAATTTCATCTGGCCTGGCATTTTCTGACCGTCTCAATCGATGGTGACACTTTGCGCATGGAAGCCATCGGAACGAACGGCTTGTCCTTTGATTCCATGACAATCCAGCGGACAGCGCCCCCAGTCCTTTCTTCGTTCGAAGCGTCGTGGAATACGCCTTTGATCGAAACAATTCCAGCCAACGACGGGCGCGGAAACATCAATAACCAGACGTTTGATTTCATCGGATCTCCTTTGCTGACTGTGGGGGGAGAATTTTCAAATCTTGGCCGTGTTTTCATCAATAATGACGCGACCAATCTCTACATCGGGTTTGATCAAGTGATGGTTTATGAGAACAACAATATTTTTGTCTTTCTCGACACGCCTCATCTGACGGGGGTTTCAAATCTTCAGGATACGGGATTCGCACCAACTCAGGGAGTAAATGGACTCGTCTTTTTGAAAAATCTGGGCTTCACGAACTTCAATCCTTTGGTCGCGATGTTGTTGGGCGATGAATACGCCGACAGCAGCGATCCCCTTTTCTCCCGCCCGGACTTAAATTTAACGAATCTTGGGCAAGGCGTGTTTCTTCTCAATTCGAACCTCCAAACTATTCCGTCGGCGCGCCTCCAACAATTTAATCGATCACCGCAACGACTTGAACCGGCGTTTCAACTCATTTACCCCGAGCGGAACGCGAACTTCATCGAGGTTTCAATTCCGTTTGCTGAGTTGGGAAATATCCAACCCGGGGATACGATCAAGCTCGCGGCGGTCGTTGGTGGCGCTGCTTACGACAGTCAATTGGAAGCGCGGCAACTCGATTCCAGTTTTCTAGGCGAAGCGTTTCAGAGCGCCGGGTTATCCAATGCTGTGTTATCAGGGTTGAGTGTTCGTCTCGCTCTCGATCCAACGGGCGACGAAGATTCCGACGGTCTCCCCAACGGTTGGGAGCAAGCGAACAATCTAAATCCGCGCGACGCCGAGGGTGACGACGGCGCGTTCGGTAATCCTGATCACGATGGAATGGACAACCTTGCGGAATTTGTCGCCGGGACAGATCCGAGAGACGCCACCTCTTTCCTGAGTCTTCGGGTTCAAGATTTTAGCCCCAGCCATGTCCTGTTTTCCTGGGACGCAAAAATCGGGAAACATTATCAATTGGAGACAGCTTCCAACACGTTGCTTTTCACCAATCATACGAGTGATTTTTTCCCGCGAACTGCCATTTCAAATACCGAATCTTTTCTGGAACCTTTGACGAACGATCCTTCCTCATCGTCTCGGTTCTACCGCCTTCGGGTCTCGCCTTAACTTCAGGCTCGCCTCGATGCTTCAAGACAGTCTTCGCATTAAATTGCATCGAATTGAGGCAACGCAGAATTTAGATGAATTAACTTTGCCAATTCACTTCAACGCCAACGTTTGAGCCGTTCCATAATTCAGTCCTAAGCTCCCGCATCTTTCTCCCTGTACCCGCGCAAAAGAACTCACCGGGGTCTTGCCACATTCCTTCGAAACCAGCTCCCGCCGTAACTGGCACGCCGCTGGCTAAAGCCTAAGCGTTGTCGTCATCGGGTTTTTCCCGGGCTCCAGCAGACAAACCAACTTTGGGAATTGCTGACAAGATGAACTGTTTAACAAAACTTAAAAAGCAAATGGATGGGACCTTTCGGAGGCTCACCGCCTTGCGTTCAATTTGTTCAGCCTTTGGAATGGTGGCGCTCTCTTTCACTTTGACCAGCAGCGCAATCGCTTTACCTGCTTCGATTTCCTCAGTCACCCCAGCTCCTGCCAGCGTTGTCAGCAATCTCAGCGCGATCACCGTGGAATTTTCCGAAGCTGTCACCGGCGTTGCAACCGACGACATTTTCCTGAACGGCACGGCGGCCATGAATGTTTCCGGCTCTGGAACGACTTTTACATACGCTTTTCCTCCTTCAGCAGAGGGAATCCTCCAGGCGGTTTGGAATCCAGTCCACGCGATCCGCTCCACTTCCACTGGGAACCGATTGACCGAACTCGACGCGAACACAACGTGGGAATACACCCATCGTGATCTCGCCGCGCCGACCACAACCGCGATCAGTCCCCTGCCCGGTTCCACCGTCGGCCAATTGTCGCAGATAACCGTTACTTTCAGCGAGCCGGTTGCTGGTGTGAACGCGACTGATTTGCAAATCAATGGGCAGGCAGCTCAGAGCGTCACTGGCACGGGATTCGGTCCCTATAATTTTCAGATTAACTCACCCGCACCCGGCACGGTTCAGATCGCGTGGATCAATAATCATGGCATTCGTGACCTCGCCGCCGCAGCCAATCCGTTCGCGGGCGGCGGATGGGCCTACACGTTTCATCCCGGCGAATTCGCGGGCAATATCGTGATTAATGAATTCCTCGCATCGAACGTCAGCACCAATGGACTTCGCGATGAAGATGGCGATTTAGAAGATTGGATCGAACTCCACAATCGCGGCGCGACTCCCGTGAATCTGCAAGGCTGGTCGTTTTCCAATGACGAAGATCTTGATGACGAATGGATTTTTCCCGCCGTCACGCTTTCGCCCGGCCAATATCTCGTGGTCTTCGCCTCTGGAAAAAATCGTGTTCCCACCAACGGCTCTCCGTTGCACACCAATTTTAAACTCGGTTCATCCGGCCAATTTTTGGCGCTGTTCAATGCCAACCTGCCGCGCGAAGTCGCCACCCGATTCGAACCGGAATATCCGGCACAACAAAGTGATCTCGCTTACGGATTGGTTGGCAGCACCTTCCATTATTTGACCAGCACAACGCCCGGCGCGGCAAACACCGGTGCGGCCACCTTCAGCGGCATCGCGGAAAAACCTGAAGCCAGTGTGAAGAGTGGGTTTTTTGCGGCGCCCATTTCCGTTTCGTTGAGCAGCCCTTCGCCGCAAGCGACCATTCGTTACACGCTGGATGGCACGGAGCCGACGATCACGTACGGAAATCTCTACTCCGGTTCGATCACGATTGCTCCCTCCGCTTCGGCTCCTGTCGTAAATATCCGCGCCATCGCTTTTCGCGACGGTCTGCTTTGTTCGTCAGTCGCTACTTACTCCTACGTTTTCCCGAGCAGTGTGTTGCAACAATCATCCGCCCCGGTGGGACTTCCTGCGTCGTGGATTACGCCAAATGGAGCGACGGTAGTTCCCGCCGATTATGAAATGGATCCGCAAGTTCTGAACAGCGGTTCCAATGCGGCCGTGGCTTTTCAAGCACTCACGAATCTTCCCGCCCTTTCCATCGTTCTTGGAAATGATGCGTTGTTCAGTCAGCAAAGCGGAATTTATGCGAATCCAAATCCCGTACAAAGCCAACGCGCTGCCTGGGAACGAAGCGCGTCCGCAGAATTGATCTTCCCCGATGGCAGCAAAGGTTTTCGGATTGATGCCGGCCTGCGAATTCAAGGCGGCACAAGTCGCGATCCCAATCGCACGCGCAAACATTCGCTTCGTTTATTTTTCAAAAGCGAATACGACGGCAAGTTGGATTTCCCGGTGTTCGAAGACTCTGCGCGGACGGAATTCAACACTCTCGTGGTGGACGCGGGCAGCAATTTGACGTGGCACAATCGCATGGATTCGCTCGCCTATCGCGCCCAATACATTCGTGACCAATTTACCAGCGACCTGCAATTGGCCACCGGCGCACCGGCCACGCACGGACGCTTTGTGAACGTTTTTCTCAACGGCCTTTACTGGGGCGTTTGCTACATCCATGAACGACCCGACGAACATTTTTCCGAAGCGTATCTGGGCGGTGACAAATCGGAATTCGACGTCGTGCGAAACACGGAAGGCGCGTTGGAAATTGTGAACGGCGACGCCACCGCATGGAACAGCATGATGTCCCTGGTCAACAGCGGATTGTCGAATCAAGCTCAATACCAACAGCTCAGCCAATACATCAACATCGACCGGTTCATTGATTACATGATCGTCAATATCTGGGCGGGCAACACCGATTGGTCGATGCACAATTGGTATGCGATGCGCCGTCGCCAGGCGGGCGAAGGTTTTATTTTCCAGGTTTGGGATGCGGAATACACGATGAAGTCGTTGACCGAAAATGTTTCGGGCTACAACCACTCCGGCACGCCCACGGGAATTCATAGTTTCCTGCGCAACAATGCGGAATACAGACAGCGTTTTGCGGATCGCGTCCAACGTCTTTGCTTCAACGGCGGGCCTCTCTATGTGAATACGAATTCGCCTGCGGTGAATCCCGCCTCGCCGATGAACAATCGTCCGGGTGCGCTTTACATGAAACGCGCCGCGGAAGTTGATCTTGCAATGGTGTTGGAATCGGCTCGTTGGGGCGACGCCTCTCCGGGTCGCGAAAATAATCCGTTCACGCGCAACGTGGAATTCGTCAACGAATTGAACTGGATGAAGAACACTTATTTGCCGGGTCGCACTGAAGTCGTCCTCGGCCAGTTTCGCACGCAGCTTCTTTATCCCGACGCATTCGGAACTCCCGCGCCTGCTTTCAATCAAACAGGTGGAAATGTTTCCGCTAATTTCAATCTCACCATCACCGCGCCGAAAGGCACGATTTACTACACGACGAACGGAAACGATCCGCGCGTGGCGTTCACCGGTGCGGTGGCAACGGATGCGTTCATCTACAATGGAACGCCGCTGATTTTGCAAAGCAGCGTGACGATCAAATCGCGCGCCTTGAACGCGGGTAAATGGAGTCCGCTGACTGAGGCAACTTTTGCCGTGGCAGAATTGCTCGTTCCCTTGCGCATCACGGAATTGATGTATCGACCGAACGGCGGCGGCGGATACGAGTATGTGGAAGTACGAAATGTCGGTTCCACCTCTGTTAATTTGGGCGGCTACATTTTCAAGGGCATTACGTTTTCTTTTCCAGCGGGTTCAACGCTTCAACCTGGCGCAGTCGCGGTTCTCGCCGCCAACGCCAGTCCCGCGAGCTGGACAACGCGCTATCCGGGCGTGACTCCGTTCGGTTATTACAGCGGGCAATTGGACAATGCCGGTGAACGCGTCGCGCTCGAAGATGCGCTGGGCCGCACGATTGTTTCCGTGACTTACTCACCGACGAATGGCTGGCCGGATACTTTGAGCGGTCGATCCATCGAACTCATCGACATCAATGGTAATCCTGATGATCCAGCGAACTGGATGCTGAGCGGCCCGGTCAATGGCACGCCTGGAACGATCTCGCCCGCACCTGCCCTGCCGACGGTGCGACTCAACGAACTCATGGCGAACAATGTCTCGGCGGTCGCAAATGGCGGAACGTTTCCAGATTGGGTTGAAATTGCCAACACCAGCGCCAGTGCGGTGAATCTCAGCGGTTGGAGCCTGAGCGATGATAGCAACGCGCGTAAATATATTTTCCCCAGCACGAGCATTCCAGCAGGCGGTTTCTTGACGGTTTATTGCGACACGCAGACGGCTGCTCCTGGATTGCACACCGGATTTGCTCTGGATGGAAATGGAGAAACGCTCGTTCTTTACAATTCGCAAACCAGTCGCGTCGATGCCGTGACTTTCGGCGCGCAAGTGGCCAATCTTTCCTTGGGCAGAATCAATTCATCCTGGCAGTTGAACAACCCGACTCCGAACGCGGCGAATTCTCCTGCGACCGTTGGCTCAGCCGCAGGTCTGAAAATCAATGAATGGCTCGCCAATGCGGTGACCGGAGAATCTGATTGGTTTGAAATTTATAATCCGACGGCACAGCGCATCGAGTTGCGCGGCTTGTATGTCGGGACTGGCGAAGCTTTATTCCAAATCACAGCGCCGTCGTTCGTTGGGCCGGGCGGTTACGTCCGATTCCTGGCGGATGAAAAACCGGGCGGCGATCACGTCAATTTCAAATTACCTGCGTCAGGAAATTCCATCACGCTTTACGACAGCGCTGGCGAGGAATTGGATAGTGTTTTTTACGGACAACAAACCGAAGGCGTTTCTGAAGGGCGTTTTCCAAATGGGAGCAGCACATTATTGGCATTCCCCGCCAGTGCCAGCCCGGGCGCAGCGAATGCGTTACTCAGCACCACCGGCCTGCAATTGAATGAAGTTCTGGCGCGCAACGACGGAGCGGTCGTCGATCCCTGGGGCGGAAATGCGGACTGGATTGAAATTCACAATGCAAGTGCGACGGCTTTGAACCTCGCGGGCATGAGCTTGAGCGAAGGTTCCGCGAATGCAGGAAGCTGGATATTTCCATCGATCAATCTGGCGGCGGGCGGACATTTGATCGTGTGGTGCGATAGTTCGCGTCCAGCAATGACGAATGCGGGAAGCCCGCTCAATCTTGGCAGTTCACTTTCCGGGACGAGCGGCGGGATTTATTTGTTCAACGCTGCGAAACAGATTGTCGATTTCGTCAGCTACGGGTCGCAAATTCCGAATCAATCCTTCGGTCGTAACGGCGGCGGGTGGCGTTTGCTCGCCGCTCCGACCGCAGGGTCCGCCAACAGTGGCGTTGCTACTCTGGGCAATCCATTCAATTTGCGATTGAACGAATGGATGGCCGCTCCGGCGACAGGCGAGGATTGGTTTGAAGTTTACAATCTGGATTCGCTCCCCGTGGAATTGAGCGGACTGCACTTGACCGATGATCCCTCCATCGCAGGGCAAAATGGTTTCACCGTTCCCTCGCTCTGTTTCGTGGCTGGAAAAGGCTGGGTGACTTTCATTGCGGATAACAACACGGGACTCGGATCGGATCATGTTAATTTTCAATTAGGCGCTTCGGGAGAAACCTTGCGCATTTACGCCACGGATTTTTCCGTCATCGACAGCGTCTCGTTTGGGCCGCAACAAACTGAAGCGTCACAAGGACGGATTCCAGATGGCGGTGCGAGCATTTTCGAATTCACTTCCACGTCCACACCGGCCAGGGCCAATTATCTACCGCTGCAATCCGTCGCGATCAACGAAGCTCTCACGCACACCGATCCGCCCTTGGAAGACGCGATCGAACTTGTGAACCTCACCGCGCAACCGGTCGATATCAGCGGTTGGTTCTTGAGCGATTCGGAAACCGCGCTGCAAAAATATCAGATTCCAGCAGGCACCATTTTGTCCGCAGGCGGCTTCAAGGTTTTTTATAATTATCAATTCAATGCAACTCCCGGCGTGTTCCCGAGTTTCGCGCTCGACTCCGCGCGAGGCGAATCGCTCTTCCTCTCGCAAGCCAGCGCAGGAAATCTGACCGGACAACGCACGTCTGTCACGTTTGGTGCGGCAGAGAACGGAGTTTCATTTGGCCGGTTCACCAACAGCACAGGTATAGAATTTGTCGCCATGAGCCAGCGCACGTTTGGCGTGGATAATCCGGGGAGCCTTTCAGAATTTCGCACCGGAGCGGGTCTGCCCAATGCGACACCAAAGATCGGCCCCATCGTGATTAGTGAAGTGATGTATCAACCACAAGGCGCAGGGACGAATGCGGAACCGGTGCTGGAAGAATTTATCGAGTTGTTCAACAATTCACCTGTTGCGGTGGCTCTGTATCATCCGATAGCGACTGCGAATCGCTGGCGTCTATCCGGCGGCGTGGACTTCGTTTTTCCGAGCGGTGTCTCGATGCCCGCGCAAAGTTATTTGCTGGTGGTGAGTTTTGATCCCACAACGAACGCTGCGGCGCTCGCCTCTTTCCGCAGTCGCTTTGCAGTGCCAATAAATGTGCCGATTTACGGACCGTTCTCTGGACGATTGAGCAACGCAGGCGAACGTATTGAATTACAAAAACCCGACGCACCACAAACCTCCGGTTCTGACGTGGGATTTGTTCCCTACATTTTAGTGGAAAGCATTCACTATCTCCCAACTGCTCCATGGCCCGTGGCAGCGGCAGGCAATGGAGCATCGTTGCAACGGCGGAGCATGACGGCATTTGCCAATGACCCGCTGAATTGGAAAGGCGAACAGCCCACTGCTGGCGTCGCAAGCGCGGCCGTGTCCATGGCGCCTGTCATCGTCGAGCAACCCGGCAACGTCACCGCGCCAGTGGGAAGCGCAGTCAGTCTCGAAGTGATGGCAAGTGGCGCGGAGTCATTGGAATATCGCTGGCAACGAGACGACGTCGATTTGGCGCAACAAACCAATAACGTTCTCTATTTGCCAAATGCGCAATCGTCGCATTCGGGTCGCTATCGAGTAAAAGTGAATAACGAAGCCGGAACAACCTGGAGCGAGCCAGCGACTTTGACGGTTGCGACACCGCCCGCGATCATCACAAATCCCATCAGCAAGTCGGTCGCTGCGGGTAGCGAGGTCACATTTATCGTCAGCGTTTCGGGAACACCTTCGTTCGATTTTCAATGGTATCGAGGCGAAACGCCAATCGTCGGGGAGAACAGCGACACGTTGACTATTGCTGGGGTGGAGGCAAATGACTCTGGCGCTTACTGGGTTTCTGTTTCCAATATCGTCGGCTTTACTGAAAGTGCGTCCGCGCAACTTTCGATTATTCCATTGGATAGCGATGGCGACGGAATGCCCGACGCCTGGGAAATGCTGCACAATCTTGATCGTTTCAATGCGGCAGACGCGTCAATTGATTCTGACAACGACGGCATGTCGAACTTGAACGAACTGATTTCCGGCACGGATCCCCAGGATGCGCAAAGTTTTCTTGGAATTAAAGCGGCTGGTCTTGATTCGACGGGTCGCTTGCGCCTCACTTTTACAGCCATCGCTAATATCGGATACACGGTTCAATGGTCGTCCAACCTCGGCACCGCGTGGAATAACCTCACTAATATCGAACCCGGTTCCGCGACACAGATGGTTGAAATTAATGACCCAGCGGAACCTGGCACATTGCGCATGT
>JBBQAX010000058.1:0-17223 GCA_038316905.1 Verrucomicrobiota bacterium
ATGTCACCCTTGATCTGCAAGGTTATCGTCGCGGCAGCATGAATGAAGTCATGGCAGTTCCCATCCAGTTTGGCGCACGGAAATGAACCTGGGTGCGATTAAAAGTGGGTGAGGACCGCGGCTGTGTCGTCGGTGACCAGCCGCAGCGCTTCGCCGTGAGCGAGCGGTGACGTGTTTCAAGTGTGTCTGCTTTGGCAACGCGCTGCGGCTGGTTCTCCGCGAACACAGCCGCGGTCCGTAGGATTGAATTCCAAAATTCTCACCCACTTTTAATCGCACCCAATGAACCTGTCTCTTTGCGGACTTGAAACGCAGGAGAAGCCAATTAACATCCGCGCATGAAATTTTTTCTCGCGTTTTTTGTTTGGTTCGCAATCGCAGCCATCATGGGATTGAGCATTTGGCTGTTCGCCGTTAAAGGTAATCCCTGGCTCCTGGCGATTAGTGCGCTCGCCTTCGTTGTTTCGATCTGGAAAATCGGCTGCACGACGCATTGAATCAGTTTCGGAAACAAAAAAGCCGCACTTGGAAAAAGTGCGGCTTTTGTATGTGAATTTTAGATTACTGGTTCGGCTGCGGTGTGTAGCGCAAATAGGGTTTCACTTTGCGCATTCCTTTGGGGAACAGTTTAGCCGCGTCTTCGTCTTTCACTGCGGGTGAAACAATGCAGTCCTGCCCGTTTTCCCAGTTCGCGGGTGTCGCCACTTTGTGTTTGGCCGTCAATTGCAAGGAATCGATCACGCGCAACAATTCGAGAAAATTGCGACCGGTTGAAGCCGGATACGTCAGCGTCAATTTGATCTTCTTATCCGGACCCACAATGAAAACCGAGCGCACGGTAAATGTGTCATCAGCGTTGGGGTGAATCATGTCATAGGCCGTCGCTACTTTGCGATCCGGGTCGGCGATAATGGGAAAATTCATCGAGGTGTTTTGCGTTTCGTTAATGTCGCAAATCCAACCGTGATGAGAATCGATGGGATCGACGCTGACGGCGATGACCTTGCAGTCGCGCTTGTCGAACTCCGCTTTCATTTTGGCGACCGCACCAAGTTCGGTCGTGCAAACCGGGGTGTAATCTTTCGGATGTGAAAACAAAATACCCCAGCCATTGCCGAGCCATTGGTGGAAATTCAATTCGCCTTCGGTGGTTACCGCGGTGAAATTCGGTGCTTCATCGCCTAAACGTAGTGCCATAATTTTTTCTCGTTAATCTTCGGGTTGATTCGCTCGAATGGAGGCGAAGATTACAAAGCGATGATTTTTCCTACAAGTTGGAATTTTAGAAAGGTCGATTACGGACACCTACCCAACTCAAAACTAACGTGGCTGTGTCGTCGGTGGACACGGCGTTGTTGAGAAAGCACAGGATGAATACGACAAACGTTATTGTGGGATTGATTTCAACCGCGGATTCCCGCACAAAAAAATTGCGAAAAACCCGGAATCGCGAATTCCCAATACCGAAAGGATTTCCGAGAATAGCCCGGCGTTTCAACCCCGGGTTTGATTCGCAACGCACCGAGTCCCGTAGGGAAGGATGAGAACGCGCCGTGAGAAACCGGGCAAAACATCATCAAAAATTTTCCAAAAGGAACCACGGCGTCATCGAAAAATCACGAAAGGCATCAGCGGCATGTTAAATCCATTGGCAACAACGTCTCTTGGGGTAAACCGCCATTACTTGTGGAATTGTGAATAACTTACCCCTTCATATAGTGTTTTTCGCCTTTACTTGATTTGCGCGGTTTGGCTTCTTATTCGCCATGTATTTGAAGAATTTGACCGTGCTTGGGTTCAAGTCTTTTGCGGACAAAACTTCGCTGAATTTTCAACCGGGCGTGACCGGCATCGTTGGGCCAAATGGCTGCGGCAAATCGAATGTTTCTGACGCGATTCGTTGGGTTTTGGGCGAGCAATCGGCCAAGGCGTTGCGCGGCGGCGAAATGGCGGATGTCATTTTCAATGGAACGGATACCCGAAAACCGCTCGGCATGGCGGAAGTTTCCCTGACGATTGGCGGGGTGGATGGCGAACATCTGGTCGCGGCGGGCGTGGAAGTGACTTATGACGAGATTACGTTGACGCGGCGCGTGTTTCGCGATGGCGGGAGCGAATATTTCATCAACAAAACGCCGTGTCGGCTCAAAGATATTCAGCAGCTTTTCATGGGCACGGGCGTCGGGCGGACGAGTTACAGCATCATGGCGCAGGGCAATATCACGCAGAATCTTTCCAGCAAACCGGATGATCGCCGCATGATTTTTGAGGAAGCGGCGGGCATCACCAAGTTCAAGGCGCAAAAGAAGGAATCGCTGCGCAAACTCGAAAGCACCGATCAAAATCTGTTGCGCGTCGCCGATTTGATTCGCGAAGTAAAGCGGCAGATCGGTTCATTGCAACGTCAGGCCGGCAAAGCCAAGAAATACAAGCAAGTCGCCCAGGAACTTCAACATCTCGATACCCAACTCGCGCGGCATCAATTCGATGTTTTTCAGGGCGAAATCAAGGATCGTCAGGAGTCCGTCGAGAAATTGCGCATCGAGGTCGAAGTCTGTTCGGAAAGCGTTTTGCGTGGCGAAAATGAAATTGCGCAATTACGCGAGCGGCTTTCCGAATTGGAACAACAGATCAATCAGACCCAACAACGCGGGCTGGAATTGAAGAGCCAGATTGATCGGCACGAGAGCCGGATTCATTTCAATGACGAACGTTTGCGCGAATTCGAATCGCAGAATTCCAAGGCGCTCAACGAAATCATGCAGTCGGAGGAGCGTTGTCTTTTGGCCGAACAGGAACTGGCCGTCGTGTCGGAAAAGCTGGAAACGTCGCAAATTGCGTTGGAAGAACAGAAACGAAATCTGGAAGAAAAACGGGCCGCCTTAAGTGGCGTTGAGCACGAACTTTCCTCCAAACAGGATTCGATTCGCAAAGCGCAGTCGGACTTGTTCGCAGCCGCGCAACAACTCACGCGTGTGCGCAACGAGATCAACGCGCTCGACATGCAGAAGCAAGGCAACGTCGTGCGTCTGGAAAAGCTTTCGGCGGAGAAAATCCAGTTGGAAGAAGAACGTTCTCGCTTGGAACTCCGCTTGCACGAATTTGCCACCAATGTTGAAGCGGAGAAATTAAGCGTGCAAACCCAACGCGGCACGGTCGAGCAGCGGCAGGCGCGTTTGAAGGAAATTCAGGTTGAGCTGACTCAGGTGACGCAGCAACTCGATGGCGTGTTGCGTCAACAAGCGGAAAAACGTTCGCGCTTGAACGTGCTCGAACAGTTGAATGAATCGCACGAAGGTTTCAGCGCGGGAACTTTGGCAGCATTGAAAACGGCGCAAAACGTTCTCGGTTCACTGGCAGACAAAATCAAAGTCCCGAACGAATACGTGGTCGCGGTCGAAGCGGCTCTTGGGCACAACCTGCAATTGGTTCTCACAGAACAACCGGAATCGGCCCAGCAAATTCTCTCGGATCTCAATACGAACAAAAAAGGTCGCGCGAGCATCGCGGCGCTGTCGCTCGGAGTTCCGCCTTCAGGCGGTTCTGAAATTCCAGACCGCCTGAAGGCGGAACTCCAAACTGTTTCCGCTCTTAATGTCATCGAGGCTGATGCTTCCATTCAGCCACTTTTGCAGAAGTTGCTCGGCCAGACTTTGATTGTTCCTGATTTGGCGACGGCCGTTTCTGCGTTTCGCGAGAGCAATGGCGCGTTCGATTTTGTCACTCAATCCGGCGAGTTGTTGAATCGCCACGGGATTTTCACTGGCGGAAACGCGAACGGAAATGGATCGGGCAATGCCTCCTCTATTCTCGGTCGTAAAAACCAGATTGATGAATTGCAAGCGGCGGCAAACGCCTTGCAGGAACAGGTCAATGAGATCAGCCGTAACAAAGGCGCGTTGCTCAGTGAACAAACGGAATTGCAGGCGAGTCTTCAGCAAGCGCAAACCGAATTGCGCACGCAGGAAGTTGCCATCGCCACTCGGCAAGGCGAATTCAACGCGCTGCAAAATTCGCAACGCGTGTTGCATCAGAAAATTGACACGGTGGTTTACGAAGTCTCCAGTCTCGCCGCGCAAGAACAGGAAGGTTTGGCCAAGCGCGAAGCGTTGGCGGCGCGCGTGGGTGAGTTTGAAAACAGCGAACGCGAATTGCAAACGCTCGTCAACGAACTGAACCGAACGGTGGAAGAGTTACGTCAGCAGCGCGATTCCGCGAACACTGACCTGACGGAAACCAAGGTTGCGCTCGCCACTGAGGAACAACTTTGTTCGTCCTATCGCAACCAGAAACAACCGTTGGAAAATCGCATTCGCGAAATGACCCATTTGGCTGAACAACGGCGCAGCGAAATCGAATCGTTTCTCACGCGCAAAGCGCAGGCGGAATCAGAGATCGCCGAGTCGCGCCAGAAAATCGATTCTCTCCAGCACGAACGCGAACAGGTCAACGCGCAAACCGCGGAACTGATCAGCCAGAAAGACGCGCAGGAAAGCGATGTCGATGCGCGCGAAGAAAACCTGCGGGATCAGCGCCGTCGCTTGACCGAGATTCAACATCAACGCGGAACGTTGGACGTCGAATTGGCGCAGAAAAACATGGCGGTGCAAAACCTGCGCGAACGTGTTCAGCAGAAATATCAGGTCAATTTGGACGACATTCGCAGCGAGTGCATCACGATTACTTTTGCCGACGAAGGTCCTGCGAAAATTGAAACACTCACTCCCGAAGAAATGGCGGCGCACGGCGCGGCGACGGATTGGAACGCAGTCATTGAACAAGTTTCAGCGTTGCAAAAACGCATCGACGAAATGGGTCCGGTGAATCTTGTCGCGATAGAGGAATACGAAGAGACTGAGCAACGCCATAATTTCCTGACCACGCAACACGACGATCTGGTCAAAGCGAAAGAGCAGTTGTTGGAAGTCATCAATCGCATCAACACGCAGACCAAAGAGATGTTCACGCAAACCTTCAATCAGATTCGCGACAACTTCCGGTTGATGTTCACGGAGATTTTTGGCGGTGGAAAAGCGGACCTCATTCTCGTGAACGAAGGCGACGTTTTGGAAAGCGGCATCGATATTGTCGCGCGTCCTCCGGGGAAACAATTGCAGAGCATCACCCTTCTCTCCGGCGGTGAGCAGACGATGACCGCCGTCGCCCTGCTCTTCTCGATTTACCAGGTGAAGCCCAGCCCGTTCTGCGTCCTCGACGAATTGGATGCGCCATTGGATGAATCGAACGTGAATCGTTTCGTCAAAGTTCTGCAACGCTTTCTTGTGCATTCGCAGTTCGTCATCATCACGCACAACAAACGCACCATCGGAATGGCCGACGTTCTTTACGGCGTGACGATGCAGGAACATGGCGTGAGCAAAATTGTGAGCGTGAAGTTTCACAAATCCGACGAGGCTCCAAGTAATCAACCGACCAAGCCGCTGGTTGCGATCACGTCCTCTTCACCGATTGAAGCGGTGGAAGATAAAATGCAGTCACGCGAAGAAACCATTGAAGTGACGATGGCAAAATAGCCACGGTCGATCTCAGCTTATCCCCCGATGGAAGAAACAGGAGGCGACCGCCTTGCGGTTGGTCGCCCGTCTGTCGATGTTGTTTCAGTAATTGGTAAATAATTAAAAAATAGGAACAACATGAAAACATTGGCAATTTTAGCGGCAGCTTCATTGGCGTTGGTTGGCTGTGACAGTGGAGATCGGATAGGCGAACCGGCGGGCGCAGAAAATCAAATAGAGCAGCAAAAGGAGCAGATTGATCAACAGCAGGATAGGGTTGAACAGTCCGCTGATCAGACCAAAGATCAAATCGAAGCGCAAGCTGAGGCGCAGAAAGAAAAAATCGAAGCGCAAAAAGAAGCGCAACAGGCCCAGCTTGAGGCAAAACAGGAATCTCTCGAAGCCCAGGTGAAGGCCCGACAGGCCGACGCCACAACACAACCGGGCGAACCGCAACTCATCGACCCCGCTGGCGCTGCTGCTGCCACCGCCGAAGGCACTGACGGCGACCGTATGTTGAGCAAGCAAGTCAAAGAATCTTTGATGAGCCAAAACGCAACTTTTGCCAACAGCGGTGTCAACGTGATGGCGATGGATGGCAAGGTTACTTTACGCGGCACGGTCTCGAGTGAAGCCCAAAAAGAAGCGCTTGAAGCTCAAGCCAAAGCGGTCTCTGGCGTTAAGTCTGTGGACAACAAGCTTGAGGTGAAGTCAGAGTAACCTCGGGTCCAAAGCGTCGTGCGGTAGCTAGGCCGCAATGTGTTTGGACGGCGCTTTGGTATCTTTGCAAAAGCCGTGATGAGTTTTCATCACGGCTTTTTAAATGCCCATGTTGGATAAGGTGATGGCAATGCGGTTCACCAAACCGACGAGTTGCGGGTGTGACTTTTCAAAGCCCTCAACCGAGGAGGAAAGTCCTTGCAACGACAGTTTGAGTAATTCAGGATTTTTCTCTTCACGCGTCGCTTCATGCGCCGAAATCTCAGTAAAACCGGCAATGCTCTGCGCCTGCTCGTCGTGCGTGCGAGAGAGCGAAGCGATTTCGCTTTTTAACGTCGATACGAGTTTAAGAAGTTCGGATCGTTGATCTTCTTTGATCGAACCGGCGTTTCGCAATCTTGCCTCAATTTTGGTGATAGTCTCGTGCAGCATAAATTTTCTGCTGAAAGATAAAGCGCGACGAACAAAAGAAAAGGGACAATCGAGCGAAGGTTTTTTTCCAGAAACATGAGCGACCAACGGGCAATCGAAGAGAGGACCAGTTAGCCATCGAGTCCGTAGCGCTCAAAATAACCGTTTAACCTTTGCGTTGTTGTCGCCGTCTCGTTTGAGTAAGTATTTCTCAAGCATTATGGACGACCACCACAAACCTCGGTTGGAAGATTTATTTTTCACGCGTCGTCAGTTTTTGAATCGAATGGGAATGGGCTTTGGCGCACTGAGCCTCGCGGGACTCATGCCCGAAGCGATCGCAGCCACGGAAACGCGCGCCAATCTTTCTCCGCTCGCTCCACGTAAACCGCATTTCGCCGCCAAAGCAAAACGCGTTATCCATCTCTTTGCGCAGGGTGCGCCGTCGCACATCGACACATTTGATCCCAAACCGATTCTCAGCCAATTCGATGGAAAGCCGCTGCCCGGCCAGGATGGATCCGCGTTCGCGTCGCCCTTCAAATTTCAAAAGCATGGAAAAAGCGGGATCGAAGTCAGCGACGTTTTTGAAAATCTCGGCGAACACGTGGACGATCTCGCCGTCATTCGCTCGATGCATACGGACATTCCAGCGCATGAAATCAGCACCGTGATGATGAACACCGGCTCGGGTCGCATCGTGAAACCGAGTCTGGGTTCGTGGGTTAATTATGGATTAGGAACTGAAAATCAAAACCTGCCCGGCTTCGTTGTCCTGGCGAGTGGAACGCCGCTGGGCGGTTCGCAAAACTGGCGGTCAGCATTTCTGCCGGGCGTTTTTCAAGGCACCCATATCAACGCGAAGCACACCGATATTGAAAAATTGATCGAAAACATACGCAACCATTACACGACGCCAAAAGAGCAGCGCGAACAACTTGATCTCCTTGCGCAGCTGAACGAAAAACACAGCAAACAACTCCAAAAAGATGCGGCGCTGGAGGCGCGAATTCAATCGTTCGAACTCGCGTATCAAATGCAGATGGAAGCAACGGACGCGTTCGACATAAAAAAAGAACCAGCAAATATTCGGCAGATGTATCGCGCGGAAACTGAGCAAGGTCGGCAAATGTTGATCGCGCGTCGCCTGCTCGAAAAAGGCGTGCGCTTCGTGCAGGTCTGGCAAGGCGGCTGGGATCATCACCAAAATCTCGCCGTCAGCTTGAGGAAAAAAGCAGGCGAATGGGACAAACCAATGGCGGCGTTTCTCACCGATCTAAAACAGCGCGGAATGCTCGACGATACTTTGGTGGTATGGGGCGGTGAATTTGGACGCACGCCAACGCGCCAATTGCCGAACGCCACAAGTGCATTTGAAATTCCCGGACGCAATCATAATCACAAAGGTTTTTCCGCGTGGCTCGCCGGCGGCGGCGTCAAAGGTGGAACTGTTTACGGCGCGACGGACGAATTCGGCAGCGCCGCCGTGGAAAACAAAGTTCATGTCCACGATCTGCACGCCACCATTTTGGCGCTGCTCGGTTTTGATCATGAAAAACTGACCTACCGCTACAACGGGCGTGATTTCCGGCTCACGGATGTTTATGGAAACGTCGTTAAAGACCTCATCGCCTGACATGAAACGAATAATTTTCCAGTCGTACGGTAGGGCGCTTTACTCCGCGGGTGCCGTTCATTGCCATTCCAAACCCGGTGCGCACGGAGTGGCGCGCCCTACCTTCCTTCGTCACGTATTTGTTCTCTTATTTGCATTCTCGTTTTCCACGTTTGCCGAACCTCCAAAACTCACGCCGCAACAAACCGAGTTTTTTGAGAAGAAGGTTCAGCCCATTCTGTCGGCGCATTGTTACGATTGTCACAGTCATGCTTCTGAAAAAATTCGCGGCGCGCTCGCACTCGACACTCGCGAAGGTTTGCTGAAAGGCGGAGAAAACGGTCCATCCATCGTTCCTGGCGACGTTGAAAAAAGTCTGCTCATTACCGCAGTGCGCTACAGCAACGACGATTTGCAGATGCCGCCCAAAGGCAAAAAACTTTCCGACGCGCAAATCGCCACGCTCGTTGAATGGGTGAAAATGGGCGCGCCTGATCCGCGTGAAGGAAAAGCTTACGAAGCGATCAACATCGACGCCGCTCGTGAACATTGGGCATTTCAACCGGTTGGCCAACCGACAGAGCCGAAGGTGAAGAATTCTTCATGGGTTAAAACGCCGGTCGATAGTTTCATCCTCGCGAAGCTCGAGGAGAACAAACTGAAACCCTCCCCGCCCACGGACAAACGGACGCTCATTCGACGCGCCACGTTTGATCTCATCGGTCTGCCGCCGACGCCCGAGGAAGTGGATGCTTTTCTGAAAAACAAATCGCCGGATGCGTTCGCAAAGGTGATTGATCGTTTACTCGCTTCGCCCCATTACGGCGAGCGTTGGGGGCGACATTGGCTCGATGTCGCGCGTTATGCCGACACCAAAGGCGATCAGGGAAATCGCGGCGCGGAAACACGATTCATTTACGCTTATACGTATCGCGATTACGTCATTCGTTCGTTCAATGAGGACAAGCCGTTCAATCAATTCATCATCGAACAAATCGCCGCTGACAAACTGCCTTTGGGCGACGATAAACGTTCTCTGGCCGCGCTCGGTTTTCTTACGGTTGGAAATCGTTTTCGCAACGCAGCCAATGAAGTCATTGACGATCAGATCGACGTGGTCACTCGCGGTTTGATGGGGCTGACCGTTTCCTGTGCGCGCTGTCACGATCACAAGTTCGATCCTGTTCCGACTGCGGATTATTATTCCATGCACGGAATCTTCGCGAGCACGAGCGAGCCTGCGGAATTGCCCGCCCTTGAACCCGAAAAAGAGTCCGTCACGAATCTCGATTTCAAAAAGCAACTTTCCGCCGCAGAGAAAAATCTCGAGATCGCCAAAGCACAGAACGAGAAAGAAATTCGCAGCATCATTCGCAAAAAAGTAGGCGACTATCTTTTGGCGAGTTCAGACATCGAGCGGAGCGAAACCAACATTTCGAGGAATGTATTTTATTCGAGCCGCAAATTAAGCGCTGCTGTGGGTGCCAAATGGGAACGCGCGTTGCGCAAATGGAAGGACGACGCCGTGTTTGCCCCCTGGGTTGCCCTAAGCAAGTTATCGGAGAACGATTTTGCCAACCTTGTTCCTAAAACTTTGGCCGGGTTGAAAACCGCTTCCGATATCAATCCATTAGTTTTGAAAGCTCTTTCCAAACCGCCGATCATGGACCTTGAAGATGCGGCCAGTCGTTACGGCAAACTGTTCAGCGAGCTGGACGAAAAACTTGAGGACGCGGAAAAGAAACCGCAGCTCGCAAAAAAAGGACTAGGCGACGGCGAAGACATTTCCCCTCTTAATTCCGATTGGCAGGCATTGGAAGAAGTCCTCACCGAGAAAGGCGCGCCGGGCGACATCGAGGCTCGCGAATTGCGCGGCCTCACGAGCCAGCAAACCGAGCGCAAATTGAACGAACTCACTCGCAAGGTGAACGACATCAAAATCAAACATCCCGCGTCCCCTGCCCGCGCGCTGGCGGTTGAAGACGTCAGTAAACCTCGTGATTCTTACGTGTTTCTCAGAGGGAATGCCGGCAGTCGTGGCCCGGTTGTTCCAAGGCAATTTTTAGAAATTTTTTCCGATGGCGAACGCGAACCGTTCCGCAATGGCAGTGGTCGTCTCGAACTCGCGCAGCACATCGCGAGCAACGACAATCCACTCACCCCGCGCGTCATCGTCAATCGCGTTTGGCTCCATCATTTCGGCGAAGGCATCGTTCCCACACCGAGCGATTTCGGATTGCGCAGCGAGCCACCGTCGCATCCTGAATTGCTGACCTATCTCGCGGGGCGTTTCATGGAAGAAGGCTGGTCGCTCAAAAAATTGCATCGGCTGATCCTGCTCTCGAATGTTTATCAGCAGAAAAGTGACGACAACGCTGCGTTCGCAGAAATAGATCCGGGCAATCGTTTTCTCTGGAGAGCGAACCGGCGCCGACTCGATTTCGAAGCCATGCGCGACACGTTTCTCGCGAGCAGCGGTGACATTGATCGGAAGATCGGCGGGCAATCGATTGAATTGATGACTGAACCGTCGTCTGCGCGTCGCACAGTTTACGGCTGGATTGACCGCCAGGATGTTCCGGGTGTGCTTCTCAACTTTGATTTCGCGAATCCCGATTTGAGCAATCCGCAGCGCTACACTACGACTGTTCCGCAACAGGCGCTCTTCCTGATGAACAGCCCGTTCGTGATCGAACAGGCGCGCGCGCTGATCCACCGTCCGGATGTTTCCAAAGCCGAATCAGACGAGCAGAAAATTCAGCAGCTCTACAAAATTTTGTTCCAACGAAAGGCCGACCGTGACGAGATTCAAGTCGCCCTGGATTTTCTCAAGAAAGCTGAAGCTCAACCCGTGGAACGAATTCGCCAACCAGGCGCGTGGAAGTACGGCGTTGCCAAAATGGATCCAAAGTCACACGCGCTGGATCAATTTGTTCCGTTGGATCAATTTTCCGAAAACGTCTGGCGGATGAAACGAAATGCCTCGGCCAAACCTCTGATCATCACGGCCACCGGCGGGCGAACCGATGAAAACAGTTCGCGCGCAGTGATTCGACGCTGGACTGCGCCCGTCACCGGCACCGTGAGCATCGAGGGCATTCTGCGACACGGAGATGCAAAGGGCGCGGGCATGACTGGATTTGTTGTGCAGAATCGCAAAAAGGTTTTAGGCGAATGGTCCGCGAAGAATTCGAAAAGCAAAACTCTCCTTCCAAAGATTAGCGTGATAGCAGGCGACACCATTGATTTCGTCACGAAGGCAACCGATCAATCGGGCGGTGAATCTTTCTTTTGGGCACCGGTAATCACGCTGTTGGAACCGAGCGCAAATGAAACCGTCGGTGTGGTCCCGGAGTGGAATGCAGAAGCAGACTTCGGTGGTCCGAATGATCCCGTGATGAAGCAACCCCTTGATGCCTGGGCGCGCTACGCTCAGGTGCTGTTGCTGGCTAACGAAGTCGTTTTCGTGAATTAGCATACAGTTCGCCCACTCCATCTTTTTGACTTACCTATCCATCAGGTAATAGCCGACCGTAACCTGATAAATTGCATGGCGACAAAACCGGGTGGTCGCCTGATTTAACTTGGTGCCTTTCTTTGGTCTATTCTAGCCAGTCGCAGGCTTCCCGGGCCGGTGCGCATCACCATGACTGAAATTGATCAAAAAATATCGGCGTTGTCCCCCAAAAAACGCGCCCTGCTCGAAGCTCGTTTGCTGAAAAAAACTGTTCCACCTGAAACGGCGCAAGACGTGGCGGATCAACAAACATCGAATCCTGAACTTTCCTTCGCGCAACAAAGCCTCTGGTTCTTAAACCGGCTTCAACCTAAAAGTTCGTTCTACAATATTCCAAATGCATTACGGATCACGGGTCCGCTGAATTACGAAGCCCTCGAAAAAAGCTTTGAAGGCATTATTAATCGTCACGAAGTTTTGCGCACCCAAATCGTAGCTCTGGACGGACAACCGGTTCCACGGTTGGCATCAAACTCCAGCTTTGTTCTACCGATAATTGATTTGATGGGCTTACCCGAATATGTCCAGCAGAGCAAAATTTCCAAGCTCATGGAGGAGGAAGCCAAGCGCCCGTTCAACCTTGAACGAGACTTGATGATTCGGGCTTCGATTTTGCATCTTGGAGTTGGCCAAAACATCGTGCTTCTAACCGTTCATCATATTGCAGCGGATCTGTGGTCGTTCTCTGTTTTGTACCGGGAACTCGCAGAACTTTATGGAGCTTTGGTCGAGGGGCGTTCGCCGCACCTGCCTCCATTAACAACGAGTTACTCCGATTTCGCCCTACGCGAACGAGAATTCCTCGCCAGCAACAAATTGGAATTACAATCGAATTACTGGAGACAACAGCTCAAGGGCGAACTCCCGGAAATGGATTTACCGACGGATCATCCCCGGCCGAAGATGCAAAAATTTCGCGGCGCACGGGAATACATCGCTATTTCAGCATCGGTTTCTGATCGTCTCAAACTTCTGGCGCAGCGGGAAAACACCACACTCTTCGTTACCTTGCTCGCTGCATTCCAAACCTTGCTGCACCGGCATTCCGATCAAACCGATATCATCGTTGGCTCGCCCCTTGGCGCCCGCACTCGTGTCGAAACCGAAAAACTCATCGGCTATTTTCTAAATACAATTCCATTGAGAACGGATCTATCGGGTGACCCCACTTTTCGGGATTTATTGAAACGGACGCGCGAGGTTGTTCTCGGTGGGTTCGCCAACCAAGATATTCCTTTTGAAAAACTGGTGGACGAATTGCGCATTCCTCGCTTGATGGATCGCAATCCGATCTTTCAAACCATGTTCCAATACCAGGCCACCGCTGCTCCGACTCTACAACTGCCCGGAACCGTTTCTGAACCGCTCCTGATTGAAACTGGCACATCCAAACTTGATCTGGTCTTCACTCTCGCAGAATCGGCAAATGGGATCAGTGGCGATCTCGAGTACAACACCGATCTATTCGACGACGCGACGATCGAGCGGTTGCTGGGACATTACACGCAATTGCTGGAAGCGATTGTGGCAAATCCATTTCAGAAAATTTCACGTCTGAAACTTCTGAGTGACACTGAGCGCGCGCAACTTCTCGATTGGAATAAAACGCAAACCGGGTATCCACGTGAAAAGACAATCGCGCAGTTGTTTCAGGAGCAAGCTGAGCGAACGCCTGAGAACGTCGCATTGGTTTTTGGCAGCGAGCAAATGACCTATCGTCAACTCGACGAAAGTGCCAATCAACTCGCGCAACATCTTCACGAGGTTGGCGTGGGGCCTGATTCGCTGGTAGGAATCGCCTTGGATCGCTCCTTCGATTTGATCATCGGTTTGTTGGCCATTTTGAAAGCGGGTGGAGCCTACGTCCCGTTGGATTCCAATCTGCCTGAGGATCGGTTGAGGTTCATGATTGAAGACACGGGCGTTTCCATTTTGATCACCGACAAGCAGTTTGCTTTTTCTGCAATCCGCAAAATCAATCCTCGAACTCTTCCGCAGATTCTCGATGTTCAGCGTTCGTTCTTGGATATTCAATGCTCCCCGGAAAATCTCGCCTACGTCACCTACACTTCCGGTTCCACCGGCAAACCCAAAGGTGTCGCGGTTCCGCAACGCGCCGTCGTTCGCCTGGTCAAACAAACCAATTACATGCGCTTTGGTTCCGATGAAGTGTTCCTGCAATTTGCGCCCGTATCGTTCGACGCCTCTACTTTGGAAATTTGGGGAGCCTTACTCAATGGCGCAAAGCTCGTCATTTTTCCGCCTCAACTTCCTTCGCTGGAAGAACTCGGCGCGACCTTGTGCGAGCATCATGTCACCACGCTCTGGCTTACAGCGGGATTGTTTCATCAAATGGTCGAACACCGCCTCGACGACTTGCGCGGCATCAAACAACTCTTGGCTGGCGGCGACGTTCTTTCCGTTCCGCATGTCAACAGAGTTCTGGAACAATTTCCAAACTGCCAACTCATCAACGGTTACGGCCCAACTGAAAATACCACTTTCACTTGCTGTTATTCGATCCCGCGCCATTGGAATGGCCGTTCCGTTCCCATTGGCGAACCGATCAGCAACACGCAGGTTTACGTCCTCGATAAAAATTTGGAACCGGTTCCAATTGGAGTTCCAGGCGAACTTCACATCGGCGGCGATGGTCTCGCGCGTGGCTATCTGAACCGTCCTGAACTCAATACGCAGAAATTTATTTCCAACCCGTTCTATCCCGACGCACGCCTTTACAAAACCGGTGACAAAGTTCGCTGGCTGGCGGATGGGACGATCGAGTTTTTAGGGCGCATCGATCATCAGGTCAAGGTCCGCGGGTTCCGTATCGAACTCGAAGAGATCGAAGCCGCTCTCGCGCAACATCCACTGATCCGACAAACCGTCGTCGTCGCACGGAGCGTCGGCACCACGGATAAAGAACTGATCGCCTACTTCACGACTGAGAACCGCATTGGGTTGAGCATTTCTGAATTGCGCGCGCATCTTGGGATCATATTGCCCTCCTACATGATTCCAACGCACTTCGTTCCACTCGACGAATTGCCGCTCACGGCCAATGGAAAAATTGATCGACGCAAACTTCCCGCGCCCGAAGAAATCGCTTCTACGCCAGACGCTGGTCAGGTTGCACCAAGAAACGACGTCGAAACAAAGCTTTTGGAAATCTGGCGCGAATTGCTGGGCCGAAATCATTTCGGCGTGCGCGAAAATTTCTTTGAACTTGGAGGCCATTCGCTCCTCGCAACCCGAGTCGTTTCCCGTGTCGCACAAAAATTCCAAATTGATTTCTCGCTCCAGAAAATCTTCGAATTTCCAACCATCGAAGGTCTGGCGCGCGCCGTGAGCGATTCATCTCGCGAAGTGAAACGTCCAACTCTCGCGCGGCGAACTCGCGCGGCCCAATCCGCTCCCGTCACATCACAAACCAATTACCAACCAACCGATCACGAATTGATCGACGTACGCGGCTGAACGTATGCCAACTTTTCTGGAGAGCGAAACCAGGCCGATTCAAACCGCGACCGAGTCACTCGTTGAAACAAAAGACGCTGAAAAACTTCCGCTCTCCTTCGCGCAACAGCGCCTCTGGTTTTTTAACGAACTCGCTCCAAAAAACCCGCTCTACAATATCCCGACTGCGCTGCGATTATTTGGTTCGCTGAATGTCCCCGCCCTGGAAGAAAGCCTGAACACCATCCTCGCGCGACACGAATCGCTACGGACAAATTTCATTTCCGATTCGGGGACGCCATCGCAAGTCATTCGTCCAAGTGCTGAACTAAAAGTTTCGATCTTCGATTTGGGCGATTCTCCAATGGAACGGCGCGATGAGAAAATCAAAGCATTGCTGCAGACGGAAAGCGAAAAGCCATTCGATCTTACACGCGATTTGCTGATACGTGTCGCTTTGATTCGGATCAACGCTGGCGAACACATTTTGTTCTTTAACCTGCACCACATCATTTCGGACGAATGGTCGATGCGGGTTCTACTTCGAGAATTAGCTGAGCTTTATAAAAACCTAAGCCAAGGCTCCTCGTGCGACCTCGCGGAGTTGCCGATCCAATATGCTGACTACGCACTCTGGCAACGTGAATGTCTGACGAGAGAGGTCGTGGAGGAGCAACTTCGGTATTGGAAAGATCAACTCGGCGATTTCTCTCCATTGGATTTGCCGACGGATTGCAAACGGCCGTCGATTCAAACTTACGATGGCGCTAGCCACTCGCTAAAATTGCCAAAAGGCATTTCCGATGGCTTGAGCGAGCTGAGCCGTAAAAATGGCACCACGCTTTTCAACACGTTACTCGCCGCGTTCAAGGTCTTGCTCCACCGCTACACCGGCCAGGAAACAATCACTGTCGGTTCGCCGATTTCCGGTCGTGACAAAATTGAAACGGAAAATCTGATTGGATTCTTCGTCAACACGCTGATCCTTCGCACACCGATTTCCGGAGAGCTGACTTTTCGCGAACTTCTGGAGGGCGTTCGTGGCGTGACGATGGGTGCCTTCGCTCATCAGGAATTGCCGTTCGAAAAGTTGATTGAGGAATTGCAACCCGAGCGCAATGCGGGGCAGACCTCTTTTATTCAAACCATGTTTTCGCTCCAGAATGCCTCGGCTCCACTTCAACTCGCGGGACTTGAAACGGAATTCATGGACGTGGAAAGCAACACGGCGAAGTTTGATCTCACGTTTGTGGTTCGCGAAAAACACGAGGGTTTGTCACTCCTGACCGAATACAACACCGACCTTTTTGAGAGTGCGACGATTCAACGAATGCTCTCTCACTACGCGCACTTGCTCGAAGCGATTGTTGAGAATCCTGACGCGGAGATTGCGCGTCTGAATATTTTAACGAAGGAGGAAGTTCAACAGTTGATTGTGGAATGGAATCGCACGGAGACAGAGTTCCCACGTGAAAAATGCGTCCATGAATTGTTCCAGGCGCAAGCCGCGAAGACGCCCCACGCAACCGCTGTAGTCTTTGGCGAACGACAATTGACCTATCGCGAATTGGACGAGCGTTCCAGTCAACTGGCAAATCACCTTCGCACACTGGGCGTTGGCCCCGATGTCCTGGTTGGAATTTGCGTCGAGCGCTCGCCAGAAATGATCATCGGATTTCTCGGCATTCTCAAGGCAGGCGGCGCTTACGTTCCATTGGACGTGGATTATCCGGCTGAACGTTTGGCGTTCATGATCGAGGACGCGCAAAGCCCCGTTCTGCTGACGCAAACGAAACTCGCATCGAGATTCAGCGTGAGTAAAACTAGGATGCTTTGCCTCGACGCAGACTGGCCATTGATCGCGCAGGAAGAAAAAACTGCACCGCCCAACACCGCGAATTCGGAACATTTTGCGTATGTGATTTACACCTCGGGCTCGACCGGAAAACCCAAAGGCGTGGCGGTTCCGCATCGCGCTATCAACCGTC
>JBBQAX010000059.1:0-17190 GCA_038316905.1 Verrucomicrobiota bacterium
AAGACGCGGAAAAGAAAATCGAAAAACGCCGGGAAGTTGCCCAAGCCGATTTCAACGCCTGGTTGCCGACCGCAGATCCGAAACTGTTTTCCGGAAAGTTGCCCAAAGACAATCCGGTGCTGCGTGCCTTCCTGAACGAAAGCAAAACCAACAGTGTGAAGGTCAATGTTCGTGGAGAAAAACGCGTCGTGACGCTGGCGACCAATGTGACGGCGCAATCTGGCATTCTCGCATCGCGCGCTTTTGTAACCAGTGGCGCAACCACACCGCGCATCGATGACGCCGGTGATTTTGAAAAGGACCAGAAATTTTCCTTCGGCGCGTGGGTCTATCTGGCGAAAGGCCGCGACGGTGCGCTCTTCTCGCGCATGGACGATACGAACGCATTTCGCGGGTGGGATTTCTGGATTGAAGGCGGGAAACCCGGGACGCACATCGTGAGCAAATGGCCGGAGGACGCATTGAAAGTTGTGGCGAACAAACCGATTCCCGAAAAGCGCTGGACGCATGTTTTCATTACCTATGATGGTTCCGCCAAGGCGAGCGGCGTGAAGATTTATATCGATGGCGAAGGGCAGGGCGTTTCAGTCGCATCCGACAATTTGAAAAACACGACGCGCACGACCATCCCTTTCAAAATCGGGCAGCGGAATACGACGTCACCGATCGACGCCGCTGGTATTCAGGATTTGCGTATTTATGAACGTGTTTTGAATCCAGCAGAAATCCAATCGTTGAGCCGCGACGCTCGCACCGCTTATCTGCTCGCGAAAAAGCCCGAGCGCCGCAACGAGAAAGACAAAGAAGAACTCTACAAAAGCTGGCTGGCGAATTTTGATCCTGAATTTCAAGAGGCCAGCAAGGCTCTGGCCGTCGTTGAGAAAGAAGGCGCGGATATCAAAGCGCGCGCCACCATCGCGCATATTATGAAGGAACGGGAAACCGTTCCTGAAGCGCACATTCTCTTCCGGGGCGAATACAGCAAACCCAAAGATAAAGTCACGCCTGAAACTCCCGCAGCCTTGCCGCCGATGCCCGCCGAGTTCCCCCGCGATCGTCTCGGGTTTGCCAAGTGGTTGCTGCTGCCGGAACATCCGTTAACCACACGCGTGACCGTGAATCGTTTTTGGCAGGAAATCTTCGGCACAGGAATTGTGCGAACCACCGGCGATCTCGGTTTGAGCGGGGAGATGCCGTCTCATCCCGAATTGCTCGATTGGATGGCAGTGGAATTTCGCGAGTCTGGCTGGGATATGAAAAAGTTTTTCAAACTGATGGTCACCTCCGCGACCTACCGGCAGGCGGCGACCGTCACGCCCGAGAAGTTGGCGAAAGATGAATCCAATCGCTTGTTCTCGCGTGGACCTCGGTTCCGCATGGATGCCGAAATGGTTCGCGATTACGCCCTCGCGTCGAGTGGATTGCTGGTCGAGAAAATTGGCGGGCCGAGCGTGAAACCGTATCAACCCGAAGGCGTTTGGGAAGCGGTCGCGATGATCGGAAGCAACACGCGCGATTACAAACAGGATTCCGGCGAAAGCTTGTATCGTCGCAGCCTCTACACCTTTTGGAAACGCGCCGCGCCACCCGCATTGATGGATATTTTTAATGCTCCGAGCCGCGAAACCTGCACCGTTCGCCGCGAACGCACCAACACGCCTTTGCAAGCACTGGCAACTTTGAACGACCCGCAATTCGTCGAAGCTGCGCGGAATCTTGCTGAACACGCGATCAAAGAAGCCAAAGAAGAAGAGCGACTGAACTTCATGGCGCGTCGACTTCTTTCCCGTCCGCTGGAACGCAACGAACAAAAAATTGTGGCGGGAGTTTTGAAGGATTTGATGGCGCATTACAAAGCGGAAGGCAAAGAAGCAGAGGCGTTGATCGCGGTGGGAGAATCGAAAGCAGATGCGACATTGGACAAGCCGACGCTCGCCGCTTACACGATGGTGGCAAATCAATTGATGAACATGGACGAAGTGTTGAACAAATAATATGAAACCAGAACCTAACGTGCATCCTCTGATTCAAGACTACGTTCGCTACGAAACGCGCCGGCAATTTTTCCGTCGTGGGGCCAGTTTCATGGGCGCAGCCGCACTGGGAATGCTCGCCCCAAAATTGTTTGCGGGAGGAAAAGCAGCGGGTTTGGATTCTGAATTCATCGCGCCGCATTTCGCGCCGAAAGCGAAGCAGATCATTTATCTCCACATGGTCGGCGGCCCGCCTCAAATGGATTTGTATGATTACAAACCGGTGATGCAGGATTTCTACGACAAAGATTTGCCGGAATCGATTCGCATGGGGCAACGGTTGACCACGATGACTTCTGGACAGACGCGGTTTCCGATTGCGCCATCGAAATACAAATTTGCGCAACACGGCAAAGCGGGAATGTGGGTGAGTGAATTGCTGCCGTGGACGGCGAAAATGACGGACGATATGTGCTTCATTCGTTCGATGCACACCGACGCGATCAATCACGAACCGGCGATTTGTTACATGCAAACGGGCAATCAAATCACGGGCCGACCTTGCATGGGTTCGTGGGTTTCTTACGGACTCGGTTCGTTGAACAAAGATTTGCCCACGTTCGTTGTCCTCGTCGCCAAGCCCACCAACACTGAACAAATCCAGGCGATTTCCGGACGGTTGTGGTCCTCTGGATATTTGCCCGGCGAACACGCGGGTGTTTCATTCCGTTCCGCCGGTGATCCGATTTTGTTCATCAATAATCCGCCCGGCGTTTCTTCCAAGGTGAGGCGTAAAACTCTGGATGGATTGAAAGCGTTGAACGAATTGAACTTTCGACAAGTCGGCGATCCCGAAACGCACACGCGCATCGAGCAATTTGAACTGGCATTTCGGATGCAATCGAGTGTGCCGAATCTCACCGACACTTCCAACGAACCGGATTCCACCTATCAACTTTACGGCGAGGAAGCGAAAAAAGCCGGATCGTTCGCGCAAAGTGCCTTGCTCGCGCGGCGCATGGTGGAACGCGGCGTTCGGTTTGTGCAGATTTATCACAATAACTGGGACACGCACGCGAACGTTTCCGGTCGGCTCCCGATGCAATGCAAAGATGTCGATCAAGCCTGTTACGGATTGATCCAGGATTTGAAACAACGCGGGCTTCTCGATTCGACGCTCGTGATCTGGGGTGGGGAATTTGGTCGCACGATTTATTCGCAGGGCGGATTGAGCAAAGAGAATTACGGACGCGACCATCATCCTCGTTGCTTCACCATGTGGATGGCGGGCGGCGGTTCAAAGGCAGGAACGGTGTTCGGCGAGACTGATGATTTCTCCTACAACATCGTGAAGAACCCGGTTCACGTTCACGATTTTCACGCGACGGTTCTTCAATTGATGGGAATCAATCACGAACGGTTCACCTACAATTACCAAGGGCTGGACCAACGGTTGACCGGAGTGGAAGAGGCGCGAGTTATCAAAGATTTGATCGCGTAGCCGCGCTCGCTAGAGCGTGGTTTCGATTCAAATTCAACCACGCCACGCTCTAGCGAGCGCGGCTACGTCACGGTGGAAATCCGAACGCGAGTTTCACGGCGGAATATTCAGGATGCACTTTGCCGTCACGCGTCCGAATAATCAGCGGCGGTTCGTTCCAGGTTTGTTGACGCATAGATTCCGGCAGATCTTCTGAACGCATCATTCCAAACAAGCCGAGCAGGGGACGTTCGGTTTCGCGAAGAACAATCGGACGACTGCGCACGATACTTAACCCTGCGGCTCGGGCGCCTTCCATCACCCGTAATTCCTGTTCGCTCGGAGCAATCGGGAAAACACAGGCAAAGAATCCGCCGTGTTCCAAATGTTTTGCGGCAGTGGAACAATAGTCGGCAATCGTCCCGCGCACTTCAAAACGGCAGGCGATCTTCTGCGGATGATCACCTTCTACGCCGCTGCCGAGTGGAAAATAGGGCGGGCTTCCAAGGATGAGATCGAATTTTTCTTCCGGCTTCAGCGCGTCAGTGCGAAAATCGCCTTGCCGGATTTCGTAACGATCTTCCAGACCATTCCAACGAGCGGACTTTCGCGCTAATCGAACGCTTTCTTCCTGCGCCTCAATCGTCACAAAGCGCGCGCCTTGCAATCGCCACGCGGCGATCATGCCAACCGTTCCAATGCCGCTGCCGAGATCAAGAACCGTTCGCGCGCTCGGACACCAACTCGTTCCGAACCACGCCGTTAGGACATCGTCAGTGGAAAAGCGATGGCCGCTGGCGAATTGGAAAATGCGGAAGTGACCGCTGATCGCGTCGAGTGTTTCGCCCGCTTCAATGGCAGGTCCATTCCCCAATGCGCCCGGCGGAGTCGGTCCCGGTTTGGCCCAGCCTTTGAAAAATGGTTCAGGATTGGTCACGAGATATTCTGGCGAGGCATGTCAGAAAACGGTGTAGCTGACCTAGATCATATCCACAAAGTCCGGGAATTTCTTGGAGAAAGCCTTGTCTAAAGTTTTCACTTTCAATTCCTGTTTTTGCGCTAACTGCGCGAGATAAGCATCCGTCGTTTCCCGATGGCCATGGCAAAGCCCTTTTATTTTATCAGCGGAAATGTCGGCGGCAAAGAATTGGAGCCGGTGTCTGGCAATAAAGTCAGCCAGGAGCGCATCCGCTTCATTGCCGGTATAGCCAAGCTGCATCAACCCGCGAACAAGATTGAGTTCTGTGATTGGACAAGTGGCTACTTTGGGATGTTTGGAAAAGAAAGATTTCGCCTTCGCATGGTCCGAGTGGCTGAGATGCTTAAAAGCAATTAAAACGTTTCCGTCCGGAAGATTCATGGCTCGTCTTCCAACAACCGTTTTACTTCTTCAGTGGTGACTTGCTTTCCTCCCTTGCCGAATAGCTCACCTTTGACGCGAACCAGTTTGGGTCGTGGAAACTGGGCGGGTTTCATCCGTTTTAGGATGACAATGTCCGCGCCGTGCGGCTCAATTTTTAGGACGTCACCGGGCTGAAAGGCTTTGATGACGGCGCGTTGTTTTTGATCCAGCGTGGTAGTCATGATGGGATGTTCCCACGGCGCAAGGTCAGGTGCAAGTAATCTGGCCGCAAGTGAGCGTCACGTGCAGCCAGAGTAAATTATTTAGTCCCGCCCGCCGTGCCGCCGCCTGCGATGCTGTCGCGCATTCCGGTGTCGGATTGGATATTTTTCATTTTGTAATAATCCATGATGCCAAGATTGCCGGAACGAAAGGCTTCGGCCATCGCCAGCGGAACCTGAGCTTCAGCTTCGACGACGCGCGCGCGCATTTCCTGAACTCGCGCCAACATTTCCTGCTCGACGGCGACGGCAGCGGCGCGGCGGACTTCTGCATGAGCCTGGGCAATCAATTTGTTCGCCTCGGCTTGTTCGGCTTGCAATTTCGCACCGATATTCTCACCGACATCCACGTCCGCGATGTCGATGGACAAAATTTCAAACGCGGTGTTGCTGTCGAGGGCTTTGTCCAAAACATTTTTGGAAATGCGATCGGGATTTTCCAAAACGTCTTTGTAACTTTTGGCGGAACCGATCGTGGTCACGATGCCTTCGCCGACGCGTGCGATAATAGTTTCTTCCGTAGCACCGCCAACGAAACGATCCAGGTTCGTGCGAACTGTCACGCGCGCTTTTGCTTTCACGACGATTCCGTCCTGCGCGACGCCATCGATCGTGATGCGGCCCGAAGCGGGTGCGGGGCAATCGATCACCTTCGGATTAACCGACGTTTTGACCGCTTCCAAAACGGTGCGGCCCGTGCCTTTGGTTGCGAGATCAATGGCGCAGGCGCGATCGAACTCCAAATGGATGCCAGCTTTCTTTGCAGCGATCAAAGCGAGCACGACCATTTCGACATTTCCACCTGCGAGATAGTGCGTGGAGAGATCGTCGATCGTGAGATTCAAACCAGATTTCACCGCCGTAATGCGGGCGTCCACCACCATGCCGACCGGGACTTTGCGGAGTTTCAGCGCGACAAGTTCGATGATTCCCACCGGCGCGCCGGAAACCAGCGCGCGGATGAAAATACTGAGAAAGCTGAACGCCCAGAGCAACAGGACGAGGCCGATGATGATGATGATTCCCCACATAATATAAATGCCTGGGAACGTCGCGCCGAGTAGAACTGAGTTTGTATCCATAATTTTAGTAGATTGGTATTATTGCAGAATTTAAATTGCCCGCACGACGACCCGTATGCCTTCGATGGCGACGACCTTAATAGGGGTTCCTTTTTCAATCAAGGCTCCTTCCGTGACGACATCCACGCGTTTGCCATCGATGAGCGCCGTTCCGGACGGACGTAAACTGGTAAATGCCGTTCCCGTTTGATTGAGCAATTCCGGTCGCTCTGCGCCGATATTGCCAATCGTGCTTTTGGAAACGAAAGGTCGGGCATAGCGGCTGTTAGGAAAATATTTTAGCCAAAAAAGCGTGCCCACAATTAACCCAACGACGACGCCCATCAAAACCCAATTGCCGGTTTCGGCACCCAATCGGGCATAGGAAAAATAAACAGCGGCAATCAAGCAGCAGAAACCGATGATGCCAGCGATAAGGCCGGGCAAGATCGTTTCCATGATAATAAGAATCGCGCCGACAACAATCAGCGTGATGACGAGTTCCATAGTGCGATACTAAAACGAGATGACGTCCCTGCAAGTGGGAACTATGGGAAATAGATTAAAACGGTAATACGCAATTATTTCAGGCGGTCCATCTGCTGGCTTTTAAGCGCCATCAATTCCTGTTTTCTTTTCCAAAGCGCGATCTGCTCGGCTTCTTTCAAATCTGGATCGGACATTTGCTGGTTCAACGTCACGAGTTGCCGTTCCACGAATTTGTTCCGCAGAAATTCCACCACCCCGGTTTTTCCTAGATAACCTTTCAAAACTTTTTCTGGCTCAGCGATGGGACGTTCGTCGGCCAACGCTTGTGTGACGAGGTTTCGAGCTTCGACATTTTCCAGATGAGTCAGGAAGGACGCCGCGCTGGTGGGTTCATCGGGATTCTGTAGTTCAAAACGGCGGGAAATAATGTCGCGAACTCGCGGATGGGAAATCCAATCGAGGTTCAAATTCTCCTGCGTCCATTGCAAATTCGGGTCGTCATGCAGAATCAGTTTGATGAGGGTGATTTCCTGAATCGAGGGCGGCGTCATTTCGGATTCGGCTTCCGAGTCAAAATATTCTTCCGATGAAATTTCCTGAACGCGGGGACTTTTCTTAAATTCTTTGCGCACCGCATCCGCTGCCACGCCAAGCCGCATCGCGGTTTTCTGCGCGTATTTATCGAAAAGAACTTCGTTGCCGGTTTTGCGCACGGCTTCGGCCATGCTTTGCAAAATGGTCACGCGACCTTTGTCGGTGCCTGCGTCGTTGGTGGCGCATAAACGGCCCAGATAATAATCGAAGAACCCTTCCGCATTCTCAGCGAGTTTTCGAAACGCTTCTCCGCCAAATTCTTTGATGAAGCTGTCGGGATCGTGCGGCGCTGGAACGGTTGCCACGCGTACGGCCAGACCGGAGAGAAGTAAACTATCCAAGGAACGCACGGCGGCGTTTTGTCCGGCATTATCCGAATCGAAACAGAGAACGACTTCATCGACGTAACGTTTCAGAATGCGGGCGTGATCGGCGGTCAGCGCGGTTCCTTGCGGTGCGACCACATTTTGCACGCCCGCCATAAAGCAGGCGATGAGATCCAGTTGACCTTCACAAATGATGGCGGAATGCGCATCGAGCAGGGGACGCTTTGATTTATCCAATCCAAAGAAAACTTTACCTTTCGTGAATATGGGCGTCTCAGGGGAGTTGACGTATTTCGCGGTTTTTTCATCACCGCTTAAAATGCGGCCGCTGAAACCGATGACGCGGCCTTGCTCGTCGCAGATCGGGAAAATCAAGCGACCACGAAAGCGATCGTAATGACGATCCGATCCTTCCTTGCGAATGATCAGCCCGCTTTGCTCCATCGTCGCGAGGTCGAAATTTTTGCCCTTGGACCAAATGACGGTGTCGTCCCACAACTCTGGCGCGTAGCCGAGGCGGAAAAGCTTTTGGGCTTCCTCCGTCACGCCACGTTTAGCGAGATAATCACGAGCAATTTGTCCGCTGGCATCATTGGCGAGCGCGGCCTGCCAGCGTTGCGTGATCTGTTCGTGGATTTGCAGAAGCGTGTCTTTGATGTGCCGCGCCTGTTGTTCACCCGGATTGGATTCAGTTTCCAGAACGATGTGGGCGCGTTCGGCCAATCGACGCACTGCATCCATGAACCCGATGTTTTCGTAATCTTTGACGAACGTGAAAACATCGCCGCCTTTGTGACAGCCGAAGCAATGGAAAATCTGTTTCTGGGAATTGACGTTGAATCTGGGCGACATTTCTATGTGAAACGGACAAAGCGCGGTGAAATTTGCGCCGTTGCGTTTGAGTGGAATGTAACCGCCGATGACATCGACGATATCGCTGGCGGCACGAACTTGTTCGAGGGTGGCAGACGGAAGGAGGCCGGCCATGAATTATTTCTGGTTGATCACGTCGTTGGCTGAACTCCCGCTGTTTCGGCCAAGCGGAACGTTCACTGGAACGGTAGATCGAATGAGGACAAAATCGAGATATTCCTTCACATGTTTTCCAGTGAAGGAGTCATAAAGAACACTTTGTTGAATTGAGCCAAAGGTTGGGAACGAAATACCTTCGAAATTCTTGCTTTGCATCTGGGCGGTTGCCGCGCGTTCCTGCGGAGTAATCAAGCGCGCATTTATGACTGCCATCACCATCAGAATGACACACGAGAACCGGATCATCCCGGCAAGCATTCCGAGATAATATTCCCCTTCGCCAAAGAAGTTGCTGCCGACGACTTTCTCGCCAAGTGCGCGTTTGATTTGTGTGAACAAAATTTTAATGAGAATGGCGAAAGTGAGGTAAACCATGACGTAGCAGGTCATCATGCTAAAAGGCGCGAATTCGGAAAGAAATTGTCCACCCGGCTGATAAATCTCGCAGCCGACGAAAACGATGACCAGCCATTGGACAAAGGTCAGCAATTCTTCAGACATGCCACGCTTGCGACCACGGAAAATGCCAACGATCAATAGAACCAGGACCAGGACATCAACATAGTTAAACGGCAAATTAGTCGGCAGAGTCATAAATCGTCAGTTCAGCAGGACGATTGAGCAGGAACGCTACCAAGACGCGCTAGAAGCTGGGCGTATAGAATGCAGGGGAGTTTTCAGGCGAACGGAGAGATCGAGACTCTCCGTTGCCCAAAACTGTGACAGCCGAGGCAATGCTGATGCAGCTTTGATTGCCAATCTGGACGAATCAGCGACCGATGATGTCCGAGCCGCGCACGCCGGTTCCCTGACCGCGATATTCCTTCAGGGCTGCCGGCATCCACTGTTTTAAATCTGCGATGCGGTCTTTGTTAACCGGATGCGTGCGCAGAAACCACGGTCCACCGTCGCCCGATTGCGTTGAAAACCGCTCCCAAAAACCAAGCGCGGCTTCAGGATTGTATCCAGCCCGCGCCATGTAGATCAGCCCAATCTGGTCGGCTTCTGATTCTTGTTTGCGGCTGTGCGGCAAAACGTAGCCGACTTGTGATCCCATTCCATAAACCAAACCGACAAGTTGTTGTGTCATGGGCTGCGCGCTGGCGGTCAATGCGCCCGCGAGTTGTCCACCGGCTTGCAGAACAGTGGCCTGGGAAATTCTTTCTCCACCGTGGCGAGCCACTGCATGAGCCACTTCATGACCAATCACTGTGGCCAAACCCGCTTCATCTTTCGTGATGGGCAAGATGCCGGTGTAAACGCCCACTTTGCCTCCCGGCAGACAAAAGGCGTTCGCTTCTTTGCTGTCAAAAACAACAAATTCCCATTGCGCATCCGGCATGTCCGGGCCGGCCACGGCCGCGATTTTCTTCCCGACCCTTTGCACCATCGCATTGATCGAGGCATCCTTGCTGATGGGCATCTCCTTCTTCATTTCATTGAAGCTGGTAAGGCCGAGTTGCGTTTCTTCGCTGGCCGAAACCAGGCTTAGCTGGCGGCGGCCAGTAACCGGAACCGTGGAGCAGCCAACGAGAATGGCTGTGGTGAGAATGAGAGCGGACCAGCGCAAGTTCAGTTTTTTCATAAATCCCTTTTTTAAATTTCCGATTGGTTAATGACTCAAACTAGTGACGTGTAAATAGAATTTCAACCTGTGTCCGCCTATTTTTTGTAAAGGCAACACCCCTGCGCTTTGGCATTGGTACGAGTTTGCCTTCGATCATGGCAGTGCGTGGAATAGTTATTTCCCTCCGCGTTCCCGCTTGGATTTCACCGATGCGGAGGTTGCGATCTGAATATTGGTGTCACCAGAACTGATTCTCGGAACGCGAAAGGGAGTAAAGCCCACTCATGGTTCCGTAATCCATTTCGGGACAGGAAAACCGCCAACGCCCCGTACAGCCCGGTAGAGCTGATGGGGGCTCCGGTTTTAGCTCGGCCTGCAAGCTTCCCTTGATGTCGGTGGCCAACCGGTTCAAAAGCGCGCCGTCACGGCGACGCGAAACGAAATTGGTTCCACGGGATGGAAATGGACTTCTGTGTTTGGTGTCGCGCCGGGACTGGTGCGGGATTCGTAAGCGTAAGCAATATCGTGATCGCGACGGTCGAGAATGTTGAAAACTTCCGCCGAGAGCGTCCATGTTTTGTTGAAGTGATAACCAACTTGTCCGCTTAACAAAATGGTTTCTCCAGAACGAAAGCTGTCGTCTTCGATGAGCGGGCGCGGACCGAAGTAACGCAGCCGCAAGCTGGAAAATAATCCGTTGTCATTGCGATAAGAAATTCCGGCGGCGACGACGCTTTCAATCGAGCCGGGAATGTGATTGCCCGCAGGATCGCTGTCGCGAAATTCAGCGTGGGAAAAAGAAAAGTCCGCATCGAGCGTCAACGTGTCCGTCAGATTATAATAGTTCGCGAACTCTACGCCATAACGGCGGCTCGGTCGGCTCGCTTCCGTCGTTCCAGCATCGCCGACAAATAAAAGTTCCGAATCAATATCGAGCCACCAGAGCGAAAGCGTGCTTTGCAATCCATCAACGGCCAGCGTGCGCACGCCGATTTCCGCTCCGTAAGTTTGCACGAGTGGGTCAGCTTTATCGACCGGAGCGCCGGAGATCGGATCGATTTTTGCAGTAGTTCCGCGTCCGTCGTTGCTGTGAAAACCGAGTCCGCCTTGCACATAAATTTCCGTCTTCGCCCACGGCCCAAACACCAACGTGAGTTTCGGACTCGCAATGGCATCCAGTTCGTCGCCGGAATTTTGGGAAATGTTGCTGTCCACGTCGAAGTGATAAATGTCACCGCGAACTCCCGCGACGGTGCGAAACTTCTCCGCCCATTGAATTTTATTTTCGTAATAAAGGCCGACGCTTGTTTCCCAAACATCGTCACGGCGAATGGTAGCTGGAAGCGTCGCACCGCTGGAGGAATCAATTTTCGCAACGCGACGGCCTTCCTGCGTGTTGTAAAGTCCGTTGCGAATGTCGTCGTTGCGAATTTGCAGGCCGAACGTGTTTTCCATTTCGCGTCCGCGCCATTCGTTGAACAACGTGTGCTTCGCCTGAAGCCCTGAAGTGACTCGCTCGTCCACCTGTTCGAATTGATCGCCGCGATTGGTATCGGTCAGGAAGTAGGTGAAGTTCGAAAACAAATCGAGGTCGTAATAAAATCCGTAGGCCATGACCTTGGTGGCGGATTGGTCGTCGCTGCGATGCCACTCGGCTTGCAAACTGTAGCGTTGCGAATCGCCGCCCGTCGTGTCGTCGAGCGAACCGAAGAATGACGTCAGCCCGGAATCAATCGCGCTCTTCGCAACTTGATCGCTGGAATTCCAGTCGCCGTGATAACCACGCGCGGTGATGCTGTAGCCGTTGCTGTCATCGCCGACATTGTAGCTGATGATGCCGTTGAATTTCTGATAATCATCCGGCCGTTTCCACGGGCCGTCGTAGTGATACGCTTCCGCGCCGTAAAGCAAATGGCCGTCACCCACTTTTGGCGACGACGCAAAAACGCCGCGCGCCAATCCGAAATTTCCGCCTTCCAACGTGACGAAACTTTCCGGCAATACTTTGAACGTTTCGAGATGCACCGCGCCGGCCGAGGAGAAATCGCCGTTCTCCGCGTAATAGACTCCCTTCTGATAATTCACGCGCCGAACAAGTTCTGGAATCACGCCATTCAGGTCGGTGTAACCCTGGCCATGTCCGTGCGTTCGCAGATTAAGCGGCATGCCATCGAGGCTCGTCGCGAAATCAGTGCCGTGATCAAGATTGAATCCGCGCAGAAAATATTGGTTCGCTTTCCCGCCACCCGCGTGCTGCGTGATGATGACGCCGGGAACGGTTTCGAGAATTTCACCGCTGCGAAGAATGGGGCGTTGCGCCAATTGCTCTGCGCCGACCGTTCCTTGCGTCGCGGAATCAGCAATGCCGATTAAATTGTCGTCGCGACCTTCGACAATTATTTCCGGGAGACGCGTGGGCGAATTGGTATTGGATGGTGAGGATGGCTGCGCGGGGTTGGCGTCTTGCGCCTGAGCTGCGCTGCCCATGACACAAGCGACAACAAACACCACAAGGTTTCTGAAATGAAAGGGTCGCCGAGTCAGGCCACTGGCTTGGCGGAAGATTGCTGCTGTTTTGTTTTTTCTCATAAACTGAATTTAAAATGTAATTTTTTTCTGCACTGCATTGGGTCGCACTGTCACCGGAAATCGGGTGTTCAAGCGCGCAGGATATTTTTTGTCCCGCGTTGCGCTGAAACACATCGCAGATTCCCGACAGGTGACAGAATTTCAGACGGTGAAGAGGGGAGCCGTCCACTTTTGACAATCAGCATTGAAGCAAACAGCGCAAAAATTTTGCGCGCCATCAGCCGAGCAATGAGAAGACTAAAGTTGGTTAGCTCCTGGAAGAAGGGGGACCGCGAGTGGCCGTTTGCGCGTCCCAATCGCGAGCGACGACGAGCGTCGGTTGCGAGAGGTTGTAGAAAATAAATTCAAACGGGACGAAGGAAAGGGGCGGCAAATCGAGCGGTTGGTCAACCAGGCCGCTGGCCATCAGTTGAAATAAACTCTGGTGCTCATGACCAGGGCCGCCGTTGGTAGGAGACGATTCGGAAGAAGTGGGAAAATTCAATAAATGGCCGAACGCATGCCAGAGTTTGCGGACCGGAATGGTCGGCAGTTTGAAAGTTTTGTAACTGTGAGCGAACAATTCTTTCGGACGAGTCGCGCGCTCAGAATGGGTGTGTGGGTGGATACGCCCGTGGTCATGAGTGTGAGCGGTGCTGGAGGAATTGGATGCATCACCTCGATGAGAGTGAGCAGAACCATTTCCGCCGTGCTCAATCAATTGGTGCAAGACAGGACTAATCCCAATTGCGCCCGCGAACGCCAGGCACAAAACCAGATAGCAGGAGGTAATTTGCTGTATCCGTTTCATTGGGATGGGAAGAGCCTGTGGACGAATGGAATATCGTTCAACACATTTGTGCCTGGCGATTTCCAACGGACGCCATTGCCACGCCGAAACTCGCGAAGTGAAGGCAACGGGTCAAAGAAGCCCGATCAATTGACTGACGATTTTGCATCTGCTTCATAACGATTCATTACGTTTGAAATTGTGATTCGGAAGTTCGGTTTGAAACGCTCGCTCGACATTTGATCTCTAAAATTAAAAGGGCGACATGAAATTCCTGCGACAATGGCGACACGAGTTTCGTTCCGGTGTGGACTCGCACCATCCATGAACGCGAACGTGCTTTCGGTGAAAATCTCCGGAAACATTTACCGGCAGGCCGCAGCTCGTTGAGCAAATAAGTGGGAGCGGACACTACGAGAAAAGTGAGGCCAAAAGATTCGATTTAATCGTGATCGCGGAAGATCCGTCCGAATTTTTCCACGTGGAAGACCCAAGTTTCCAACTCCCCACCTGCTGACTTCCTAAATGGACCGCATCTGGATTCCAATCGAACGCTGAGCGAAAGAACAGGTTTTCCCAGCCGACAAATTTCTAAACAGAAAGGGTTCCTCTACTTTTGGGTTTTGTTTCCCCGCGGCAAGCTCGCAAATTCCGAGCTGTAAACTTCCTCGCAATTCTCCAATCTCTGTTCATGCACATGAAATTTTTCATCGGCGTGATGGCTTTGCAGGTTTTCGCTTTCGCTGCGTTTGCCGATTGGCCGCAGTTCCGTGGGCCGAACGGGAGTGGAATTTCGGACGCAAAGGGTTTGCCGATCTCGTGGAGCGAAACGAATCATGTGAAATGGAAGACGGCGATTCCGGGGCGCGGTTGGTCGTCGCCGGTCATTTTCGGAAACAAAATCTGGATGACGTCGGCCAATCCGAAAGGGACAGAGTTGTCGGTGGTTTGCGTCGAGCGCGATTCCGGAAAAATCATTCACGACCGGAAAATTTTCGACGTGGAAGCGCCGCAGTTCGCGCATGATTTCAACAGTCACGCGTCGCCGACGCCAGTGATTGAGGCGGGTCGGCTTTACGCAAGCTGGGGCGCGGCGGGCATCGCGTGCATCGACACAAAAACGGCGAAGGTGCTGTGGGAGCGGCGCGATTTTAAATGTAATCATTATCGCGGCGCGGGTTCGTCGGTGACGTTGTTCGAGGATTTGTTGATTCATCATTTCGACGGGAGCGATTTCCAATTCGTCGTCGCGCTGGACAAGAAAACGGGCAAAACGGTTTGGCGCACGGAGCGTTCGGTGGATTTCAAAGATACGATGCCGGACGGCAAACCGGAGGCGGAGGGCGATTGGCGCAAGGCGTTTTCCACGCCGCGCATTTTCAAGTTCGACGGCAAAGACATTTTGTTCAGCCAGGGAGCGAAGGCGTTTTATGCTTATGAGCCGCGCACGGGCAAAGAGCTGTGGCGCGTGGAATCGCCGACGACGCACACGACGAGCACAACGCCGGTGTCGGATGGGAAAATGATTTATCTCTGCACAGGCAACACGAAGGGCGAAGTGTGGGCGGTGCGTCCTGGCGGCAGCGGTGTCGTTACGGACACGCATATCGCGTGGAAATATTCGCGCGTCGCGCCGATGCGTCCGTCGTTGTTAGTGGTGAATGATTTGATTTACATGGTGCACGACGGCGGGGTGGCGAGTTGCGTCGAGGCGAAGTCCGGCAACGAAGTCTGGCGCGAGCGGGTGGGCGGGAATTATTCGGCGTCGCCAATGTTCGCGGAAGAGCGCGTCTATTTTTTCAACGAGGAGGGAAAGACGACGGTGATTGAAGCGGGTCGCGAGTTCAAACCCATTGCGACGAATCAGTTGGCCGATGGTTTCCTGGCGTCAGCTGCGGTGGACGGGAAGGCGCTGTTTTTGAGGACGAAGACGCATTTGTATCGGGTGGAGACACGGTAGGAACGAGTTCCACCGTCGGTGGAACTCGTTCCTACCTTCGCTTTTGGAATCGTGACGATTCTGATTTTTCCATTCAAATCACGCGGATCGGACGCGTTTCAAGGGTCGCATCCTTGACGGCGTATCCAAATGCTATCAGGCTGTTGCACATGATCGCGAAAAGGACACGTCTTTTTTTTGGTTTCGGTCTAATTACGTTTTCATTGGTGGCCATGGCGTTATTGAGCCAACGAGCCTTGGCGGACAGCATCAGCTTCAGTCCGGCCAACGGCAATGCGGGCACTCCATTCATCGTCTCGGTTGATGGCTTCATTGGCTCGAACGGTCCCGTTGGCGTCACGATTTACGGGGGCGGTATCTCCGGCGGATGTGGCGCAAGCCGCCCCTGCACATTTGAGGCCAACATGGGTAATTTTTCCGGCAAACAGTGGGTCGTCGCCGAAGGCATCGTTAATGGTGTGAGCGTCGTGGTTTCAAATTATTTCACCGTGCGCGAGGCGGGCGCATATCTCAATCGAGCCTGCGGTCCCAGTGGCACGAAGGTCATTGTTACCGGTTACGACTTCGCTCGCCACCAGTTCATCTCCGTGGACTCCGTGCAGTCGCAGGCCAACGCCGAAGGAAAGTTCACCGCGACCGTCACCATTCCCGAGGGCCAAAGTGGTAACTTCAAAATTATTGCGTCCGATGGTTTCCGCCATGTGACCAATACTTTTGTTATTGGGGCGAATTCGGTTTGCGAGGAAGACATCGGCCATGCCCGTGAGATCGCAGGTGGAGCGACCATCCGTCGGCCGGGCGGACAGGCAGTGCCCCTTAGGCTTGGCGATCCGATTCGCCTCGGCGACGAAATCCGTACCGGCGCTGACGGACGCGTCCAATTGGATTTTATTGATGCCGCGTCACTTGTGATGACACCCAACGGAAGCCTGACCGTGGACAATCAGGTTTACAACTCGGCCAATAACGAGAACGACACGTCTGTCTTTGGATTTGGCCAAGGCGCGTTCAAATTCGTCTCAGGATTTGCGGAAAAACGCGACGACAACATCCGTGTGAACACCCCTTACGGCGCCATCGGCATTCGCGGGACGGAATTCATCAGTCGGCGCGATCCGTGTTCGACCACGCAGGAGGTCTATTTGATCCACGGACAACTGGCGATCGTTCCCACCAACTCGCTGGTCACCAACATTGTGAATGCGCCCGCCACGATTTTCTTCGACGCCACCAATGTTTGGACATCCGGGCTGACGCAATCCGCCTACGACGCGCTGCTGAACGAGATCAATCAAACGAACCCGGTCACGTTTGGATCGTGGCAGGTTCAATACTTCGGTTGCACGAACGACAACCCGACCGCCGATGCGACCGCTGATCCTGATGGCGACGGCCAGAACAACTACTCCGAATTTCTGTCGCATACGGATCCAATGAACACCACTTCGGTTCTTCGTTTGCTCAACAGCACGCGCGAAAACAATGGGTTGAAACTATCGTGGCAAACGCACGGAGGGGTGACCAATGTCGTGCAAGCCGCTGGCAGCATCGACGGCGTTTACACGAATATCAGTCCGACTTTTGTCATTCCCGGCGATGAGGATGTGATCACCAATTATTTCGATCCTGAAGGAGTGGCAGACTTTCCGGGCCGTTTCTATCGGATCCGACTAGTGCCGTAGCGAGAGCCGACGATTGATTATGTCGTGACGAAGATTCCGCGCTTC
>JBBQAX010000060.1:0-16938 GCA_038316905.1 Verrucomicrobiota bacterium
TGATCCAGTTCTCCACCGCCTCCTGCTTAAAGGCGGCGTCGTAGCGTTTGACCGGCAGCGACGTTGCCCCATTGACTCTCTCGATTGATTGGCTTTGCTTGCTTTTGTTCATTGGCGCTTTCTTTTTAGCGCCCCATCCCCCAAGGTGTCCACTAAACCGGGTCAAGCCCATACCTCATCACCATGCTCTACTTCGTCGCCGGAAAATTAAACCTCCCCAGTGCTTATCCACTGAAAACGTCGAAGAACCATAAAAGAATCAAACCGCTCGCGTCAGGATTGCCGAGCGACCTGAATGTTCTGATCACGAACACGGGAGCCAATGGAACGGAACTCAGCTTCTTGATGCGGATCACAGATGCGGGTGCGGAACCGGACACAAATTCGATTGCTCATTCCCGTCTGCAACTTTCGCTGGACGCAGGAGCAACGTGGTTTTATGACACCCAATCGGACGCCGCTCTGGTAAACGGTTGGCGTTTTGAAACGGCGACACGCTACGTGAGTTTCGACCAGGCACCCAACGGTGGCCAAATGAATTACGACAATTTTTTCATCCAGATTCCCGAGGCGAACGGCGGTGTGCTGACCATTTCCAACAACAATGGAAGCGCAGACATCCTTTTTCAAGGAATCGCCAGTCAGGAGTATATTATCCAACGTTCGCAGAACCTGACCAATTGGTCTGATATCAGCACCAACACTGCGGATGGAAGTGGTGTGATTCAATTCAGCGAGGTTCCTCCTACGAACCCCGCGTTTTATCGGACCCGCAGTCCGTAAAAAACTCTCGTGGAACAGGCGTCCCGCTGTTGAAGCGGGCGTCTCGCCAATTTCCGTTCGAGCGCCTCACATTTGGAACGAGTCAAGTGAGGGAATCAAACTCCGCATCCTGCTTTGTTTTCGTCAGCGCGAATATTTTCTGAGAGTCACGAGAACCGCCGGATTTCCGCGAGGCGAGACGCGTCAATCAACAGGCGAAAGCCAACTGTTTCATGGGCGGCTTGTGGCGGCATCCATCCTCTCCGGCCACAGGCCGGACGCTACATCCTCGTTTTATGAAAAAATTATGATTTAAAACTTTTCTGTTCAACTGCACTGAACCACCCTCCGTTCGAATCTCCGCGACCCATCACCTCACTCGAATGCAAAAATACAAACCACAAACTAACATCATGAAAAAGTATGTCTTAACCGCAGCCGCCATCTTCGGACTGAGCTTCGGAGCCTTGGCCGATACCTTGGCGGTATGGGATTTCAATAGTAATCCCAACGATGGCCTGACAGCCACCGGCACTCTGATTTCCACGAATGGGGCCGCCACAGCGTCACTGGTGGGGATAGCGGGCGATCCTCTTTTTAATGACGCGGCCCAGGGAACGTTGGGGATAAGTTCTGACCCGGCGACAAGCGATGACAGCGCGTGGCGAATCATCAATTTTCCTGCGCAAGGAACGAACAATTTGACCGCCGGGGCGGAGTTTCGTGTGAACACCACGGGTTTTGAAAACATCACCTTGTCGTGGGACCAGAGTAGCGCGGGCGCTTCGAGCAAGTACTATCGGGTCCTATATAGCGTCGATAATGGTGTCACATTTGTTCCTAAAGATGTTGTCACTAACCCGTCCATCAACGCCACTTGGAATAATCCGGTCACCAACATCAGCTTCGTTTCAATCCCAGCGGCCAATAACAACACCAATTTTATCGTTCGAATCCTGAGCGAATTCCAGAACACGGCCACCGGTTCCGGCACGGTGGGCTACGCCACGGTTAGTGGTACTGCTTATAGCACTACTGCTGCCTTTCGTTTAGATATGGTGACGTTCAGTGGTTCCCCTGGAAGCGGGGAGGTTAATATTCTGACCAATCCAGCCCCAAGCCAAGTGGTTGCCATCGGGCAACCGGCGAGTTTTTCAGTCGTTGCCGGCGGGGGTTCCACCGCTATTGGCTATCAATGGCGCATCGGCGGCACCGCGATTCCCGGAGCGACCAGCCCGACCTATTCCATTGCTTCGGCCCAATTATCCGACGCGGGAAACTACACTGTGGTGGTGACGAACTCGATCAACTCCGTGACCAGCAGCGTGGCTGTCCTGACGGTTCGCACTCCATTGAATCTGGCTTGGACCGGACTTAGCGGTGCCACTTGGGATAGTGCGACAGTGAGTTGGGTGAACACAAATACTTTGGCCGATGTGGCCTACACGGGCGGCGATCATGTCACGTTTGGCACCCAGGGAATTTTTTCGTCGACAGTTAGTTTAGCAGAAACGCTTTTCCCAAGCTCGATCACCGTGGATGCGGATTTCGATTATCTGCTCCGCACGGACACAGACGGGAAGCTTTCCGGCTCGACTGGAATCCGCAAGCGCGGAACCGGGACTCTCCAACTTGACACTGACAACACGCACACTGGTGCCACGGTGATTGAAGCGGGGACGTTGCAAGTAGGCGTTGCCAACGCTCGTGGCTCATTGGGCACTGGCCCGGTGACGAACAACAGCGCGCTGGTTTTTAATCGCAGCGACACGAACACCATCGCAAACAACATTACCGGAAGCGGCACTATCACCAACATCGGGAAGGGAATCATCCTGACTGGCACTAACGTTTATAACGGCGATATTTCAGTTCTTTCCGGCTCGTTAATATTAAGTGGCAATCAAACCATCAATTCTTCGAACGTTCGTGTGGATGCTCAATTGCCCGGCGTGAGCGCCCCCACGATTTTTGGCATTTCGGGCGGAATTACCACCAGTCCGACGACCGTTATGACGACCTATGGATCGTCATTGCTGGGTGATTTTCGCGTCACTTTCAAATCTACTTCCGGCACCAATGTCTGGAATGGCCCAATCTTTCTGAGCGGGGTTACCAATGAAGGCGGGAACAATCAATTCCAGGTAGATAACGTTGGCACTGATCTCACGATCAATGGAGATGTTACAGGTATTGACGGCTTCGGCGGACCTGGTGCGGTGACGCTTCGGGGTGTCGGGACAGGAACAATGGGTGGTAAAATCACCATTCCCGGTGTGGTCAACAAAACAGATGCCGGAACCTGGACGATTAAATCCACCGGCAATTCATGGGGGCTTACCACGATTGGGGTCGGGACACTAAAATTGGGAATCAACGACGCTCTGCCGACGAATCTCACCATCCTCATGGGGCAAACCGGGGTCGCGGTAGCCGTTCTAGACCTTGCCGGTTTCAATCAGCAAATTTCTGTTATCCAAGACAATACAGGGGGCACAACCAGAGTCACAAACAGCAGCACTGTATCTGACTCGACGCTCACCTTGACGGGTGCTTCCGGACTTTTTAGTGGTGTCATTGCAAACGGAGCGACGCGTAAAACCGGTTTGACGATCAGCGGTGGCACTTTGACTTTGGGTGGTAACAACACCTACAGCGGCGAAACCGTTATCAATGGTACTTTGACACTTACTGGCAATGGCCAGATCCCGAACAGCACGGTTATCAGCGTTGGTGCCGGAAGCACGCTGGATGTAACTACGAGAGCTGATAGCGCACTCTTTCTGGCATCTGGTCAGAAGTTGAAAGGGGATGGAGCGTTCAACATCCTTGGCAACCTCGCTAGCGATGCCACCATCGAACTCAAGATCAATAAATCCGGCGCAACACTCACCAGCGACAGCATCCAGGGAGTGAGTCAACTGACTTACGGCGGCACGCTTAATCTGTTGCTGAGTGGCGACCCTCTGACGGCCGGTGATAACATTAAATTGTTCACCGCCACTAGCTATTTAGGCGCGTTCACGACCATTAATCCTGCGACCCCCGGCGCTGGTTTGCTCTGGGACACCAGCACGTTGACCACAGATGGCACGTTGCGAGTGGCAGGCTCAGGTGCGCCTTCGGTGACCGCGACGTTCAAATCTGGATCAAACGTCGTTTTCAGCGGAACCGGCGGCACAGCAAACGCGACTTATTACGTGTTGTCATCCACGAATATCGCAGCGCCCGTTGCAACATGGACACCAGTTCAAACCAACCAGTTTGATGCGAATGGAAATTTCAGTGTGACCAATGCGATTGCGCCGAACGTGCCGCAAAATTTCTACCTGCTACAGGTTCCTTAATTTCCAGCACTTAGTTGCTGGCCCGAAAACCGTTTCGATGTAAAAGTCGAAACGGTTTTTCTTTGCTGGACTAACTGCGGCTGAGAAATTATTTCGTCGTTTCAAGATATTCCCGAATCGCGCGAGACAAGTCCTTCCCAAACGCACGCGCGGTGTCCGCGTTGACTTCGCCCCCCAAAACGTTGGCGTAAGGAAACTCAATGGTGGTGGCCAGCTTCACTCCGGGCAAATCCCCTCCCCAACGGGCGATGCTGGTCCCGGCCGTGAAATTCCTGGCCGTGTTCCATGCCTGGCCGAATGGAAGATTATTCGTTGCGCGATAGACGAGCGGGCCTTCTTGCACACGTTCTAAAATATTTCCAAACCGTTCCTGCTCCTGCCCAATTTTCGGTTTCGAGCTGCCGACGAGGTAAATGAACTCGTTGAAATTGCCACGAATGTGCGGGCAATGCAGGTCAATCGTCAGACGGAGCTTTCCCTTCGACCATTGCGGCACAAATTTCTGGAGGGAGCGCGTCTCGGGATAAATCGCGTTCGCGTCAAAGTCGCGGTTGTGATCGCGTGGTTTTCGCAACTTGCCTTGGTCGCCATCTTCCACACCATCTTTGTCCACGAACGGAATGACGAGTAGTTCGACATTTTTGCGAAACCATTTTCCATCCTTATCATTGGCGAGCACGGCATCGATCAAACCTTCAGCGACGTAGGAAGTCATCATTTCGCAGCAATGCGCGCGGCAGGTCACCATCACGCGAAACTTTGGATCCCCTTTCAACTTCCCGACGCGCAACCGTTCGACATCGCGGCCTCTGCGGCTTTGGCAAAGAATTTCCTTCTTCAAGGCGGGATTGTTGCCGAAACGTTTGAGGAATGTTTTGAGATGCGCCTCGGTGTAGGGCATTCCAAAAGAAAAACGCACAGAATCGGCGTTGGGCGGAAATGAATATTTAAACGATTTATTGTCCGGCTGTTTTCCGAGCCACGTCCAGGTCGCGCCTTCATCCAACGAAACGCCGGGACCCCGCACGCCGATGGGAGTGCCCTCTGTGAAATTGAAGGTGAGTGTTTGGCCCGACGCGCTACGCACACGAAAACACCAGTAAAACCACCAACTCTCCGTATCGCGCAAATCCGTTCGAACGTTCACGACATCACCCTCAATTTTTTCCACGATGATGTTTCCGCTGGGAAAATTAGTATCGATTTGAAAGTCTCTGGCACACGAGGCGCGAGCGCTCCAAAAGAGGCAGAGCAGAGAAACGAGAAAATAATTGGTGGCAGATTTCACAAGTTGGATTTTGCACAGCGCAGGCGGTGAGGCAAACAAAGGGTTCTGCACTTTGCGCAAACCTCCCTAACAAACAATGATCGCTTGCTCCGCGACACGTCAGCGCCCGTTGCGCAGCTTGTTGGAAAATCGTTCCAAAGCAGCCGAGAACTTCTTCGAATCAAAATCAGGCAACGATTGGACGAGCGAGAAAAGTTCGTTGAGTTCAGCATCCACTGCCAGTTTCAGCTTGCTGTCGGAAGCGAGAACCAGCCGGTCCAAACCGAGCACCAAACGTTCGGCGCGTCGTGCAGGAACGGAATTTTCAGAATTCTCTACGGAAAAATCCCTCGTGTTCGCCAGCGATACCAAAACCTTCTGCGTCCGTTGCGGTGTCCACTTCAGCTCAGAAGCTTTGCGCGCCACTTCATCGCTCCATCTCTGAACCGTGCGTGCTGCCGCTACATTAATAGTCGAACTTTCCTCAATCGCGGGCAACTCGTCGGCCTGGATTTTGATCAGCAACCAGAACAATCCGCTCCACTTTTCCTGAAGCTTTTTATCGTCCGGCGTTTTTGCAAGCTGCCAACTCACCTCGCGCAGCGCGACAGCTTGCCCGACCAACCACGCCTGCGCGCCGTTCCAATCCGCCGCTTCCGTCCAATGTTTTGGTTGCGACACGACTTGACCGTCCAGTTCAAAAATTAATTCAGGATGACCAGCCGCCAGCAATTTCATCGGAACATTTTGATGGCAGGCGACGCAGTTGTTCGCGCGGACGTAGAGGTTTTTCAGATCGCGCATTCCGGCGTTGACGCGATCGGCATGGGTGAAATCGGGTCGCGTGTGACTGCGAATCCAGTTCTCTGCGGGACCATGGCAACTTTCGCAGGAAACCCCTTTGGTGATGTCCAACGGATTCGCTTGGAGCACTGCTGGAACCGTTTGAAATGGCGCGTGGCAACTCGTGCAACTGGCATCTTTGACCGCTGACGGGATTCCCAAAACTTCGGCCATGCGTTCGGATCGCGCAGTGGTCAAAGTGGCAAACGCGCGCGAATGAAAATCACGTTTCAAAAAAGTGACGCATTCATCACGTTTCTCCGCTGCGCCACCGTGACAACTCGACGAACTGCACGAGTTCATCCCGAGAAATTTTGGAATGGATTGCAGATTGGTTTCCGCAGAGAAAGCGCTCGCCGAAAAACCAAGCAAGACCAAAGCCCAAAGGCAGAGCGCTCCACTTTGGCGAGTGAACGGCCTGGCTGAACCGGAAGTTTTGGAAACTTGGTGCGAGCGAAAATGAAGTTTTAGCGAAGGAAAAAGTTTACTCGGCACGCGGCGTTTGTTAAACAATTCACTGCCCAAATGCAATCCATTATCAACCAATTCCCCGCTGTTTTCAGAGAGAATATTGGTCTTTCGTTTGGTCTGATTCTGCTCGGGATTTTATCGGCGAAACTTTTGCTGATGCTCTACTCGTCACTCCGCGCGGTTTTCTTTGAGCGCGAGCAGCGACGCCTCTCCCGTGAGCATCTCAAATTGCAAGTCAAAGCTGCCGCTGCGCAGCTCAAACAAATTGAGCAAAGCAAATCGCTCTGGAACGGGATTCGAAAATTTCAAATCGCAAAAAAGGTCAAAGAGTGCCACGACGTTTATTCCTTTTACCTGACGCCGCACGACGGCAAACCGCTTCCTGCATTCAAGCCCGGACAATATTTAACCTTCCAACTCGATGTTCCCGGGCGCGATAAACCGGTCATCCGTTGCTACTCTCTTTCCGATTGTCATCGCAAAGATTTTTATCGGGTCACCATCAAACGCGCAGTGCCGCCGTCCGATCAGGCAGATGCGCCCACCGGTATCGCCTCATCCTTATTTTGCGACACCTTGCACGAGGGTCACATTCTCAACGTTAAAGCCCCGAGCGGACATTTTTTTCTCGATCTGCAAAAGCCCACGCCAGTGGTTCTCATTTCCGGCGGCGTCGGCATCACTCCGATGGTCAGCATGGCCAACGCGATTCTCGAAAGTGGATCCAAGCGTGAGATCTGGTTTTTCTTCGGCGCGCGCAATGGCGATGAATTTATTTTGCGGGATCATTTGCTCAAACTCGCCAGCGAACATGATAATTTTCATCTGCACGTTTGCTTCAGCAAACCGCGCGAAACTGAACAACCGGGACGCGATTATCACCACGCCGAACGCGTCAGCGTGAAGTTAATGAAGGAACTTTTACCCTCGAATAATTTTGAATATTACCTCTGCGGCCCCGGCGCGTTCATGAAAAGCATCACGGACGATCTCACTTCCTGGGGCGTTCCTGATTCCGCGGTTTTTTTTGAGGCGTTTGGTCCGGCAACGGTGAAAAAAGCGGCTCCAAAACTTACCGCAACCGAAACCGAATCGATTTCTAAACTGCAAATCACTTTCGCGCGCTCAGGAAAAGTTTCTGCATGGAATCCAAAGCACGGTTCTCTCCTCGATCTGGCAGATGAACTTGGAGTCAAAATTGAATCGGGCTGCCGCGCCGGAAATTGCGGGTCGTGTCTCGTGGCCATCAAATCCGGGAGCATTGATTACGTGAGCGAACACGGCGCGAGCTCAGAGGAAGGTTCCTGTCTGACCTGTATCTGCAAACCGAAAAGTGATTTGGTTCTGGATGCGTAACCATGACTTCTACCCCAGAACTCTTTCTATGCGCGTGCTGCCAGCTTCTCGCTGGCAGAGTTAAAGATACGATCCAGGACTGCCAGCGAGACGCAGGGCAGCACGTTGAAGGCGCATTTTAATCATGGCTGCCGCTCCTACAACTTTAGATCGGCCCGGGCGCTGGGACTCTTCCTTTGATCCAGAAATGCCCGCGTCAGACGTGGACCGAATTCTGTCCGTCGCGCCATTCAGCGAAATGGACGCAGCGAAATTCCCGAAACGCCTTCCACTCCGCGACATTCTTCAACACGACACGCGCGTCCGAAAATTTCGCAAAGGCGAAATCGTCGTGCGCGCCGGGGATTACGGCACGTCCGCCTTCATGATTATGTCCGGCAGCGTGCGCGTGGCTTTGAGCGAATTACCGGCGTCCGTTTTGGGGCGAAAACTTTCTTATAAGAAAAGTTTCTTCCGGCAACTCGCGCAATTGTGGTCGAACGCCAGCGAACCCGAGACACGCAAACGTTGGGAATTAAAACAGGATTCGCGGATTGCGGCGCGTCAGGATCAAGACGAGGTAAAAGTTTTTCTCCAGGACATCCCGCGCATTTTGAACGAGCACAAAACCGCCACGATTGATGCTGGGGAATTCTTCGGCGAGATTGCCGCGCTCAGTCGAATGCCACGAACCGCGACGGTCTTTGCTGATTCTGACAATACGGAGCTTCTCGAAATTCGCTGGCAAGGTTTGCGCGACTTGATGCGTTACGACAGCAAACTTCGCGAACACATTGATAAAATTTATCGCGAACGCGCGCTGGCGTCGCACCTGCGCGAAATCCCGATGTTCCAACGTCTCACGGATGAGCAATTGAAGATCGTGATGGACCAAACGGTTTTCGGCACCTACGGCGATTACGATTGGTCAGGCGATTACAAGCGTCTCGCGCAAGCGGGCGGTGCGAGCCAGAACGAGCCGGTCATTTCGCAGGAAGGCGATTATCCGAACGGGATGATTTTGATTCGCGCCGGCTTCGCGAGACTCAGCCAAAAATTTGGACATGGAAATCGAACGCTAAATTATTTGGGTGGCGGGCAGAGTTTCGGCTTTCAGGAAATCGCGCACAACTGGCGCAAGAAAGACGATGAGCCCATTCCGTTGCAATACACGTTACGCGTCATCGGTTACACCCACATTTTGATTATCCCGACAGCGGTTCTTGAAACCGTTGTTCTTCCCACCATTCCAGAATCAGAATTACCGCCCTTCATTGAAGCCGCCGTTGGTGAAGAAGAGAATCAACCCGACATCGACGCCAGTGCTAAGATTGGTCCCGACATGCTGGAGTTTCTCGCCGAGAACCGTTTCTTCAACGGCACCGCCACAATGGTGATTGATCTGGATCGTTGCACGCGTTGCGACGATTGCGTGCGTGCTTGTGCTTCAACGCATAATAACAATCCACGATTTCTGCGCAGCGGTCCCATCAATGGCAAGATCATGGTCGCCAATGCCTGCATGCATTGCGCTGATCCGGTTTGCATGATTGGATGCCCGACCGGCGCAATTCACCGCGACGCATTTGGCGGACAAGTTGTCATCAACCAAAGCACCTGCATCGGTTGCAACACCTGCGCGAATAATTGTCCGTATGAAGCAATTCGCATGGTGGAAATTCGTGACAGAGGTGGCGACATCATGATCGACAAGGAAATGAAACCGATCATCAAAGCGACGAAATGCGATTTGTGCGTGGAACAAAATGGCGGGCCATCCTGCGAACGCGCGTGCCCGCATGGCGCTTTGAAGCGAATGAACTTGAATGACATCAACTCTTTTGCAGAGTGGCTCAAACGATGACCTATTATGCAAAACGCAGCCGTGTTGTCTTTCTTTTGCTGGCATTGCTGACGGCCGCATTGGTTTTGACGCACACTATTTATGCGCCAGTATTGCCGCGCATCGTTTACATCTACGGTTGGATTCTCTTCCTGCTCATCCTGGTTCTCTCACTTTATAACGCTCGAAAAAAACTCCCGTTCCTTCCCATTGGCACGAGCGAAGGCTGGATGCAATTCCACATCTACGCCGGGCTTTTTACGGTTTTGTTGTTCGCGTTTCACGTTCGTTTCCGACTGCCAACCGGTGGGTTCGATACTATTTTGTTCGTGCTCTATATCTTCGTCACGTTGAGTGGAATTGCCGGATTGTTCATTTCTAAAATGGTCCCGAGACGACTCACGACTCGCGGCGGTGAAGTTCTTTATGAGCGCATTCCGATGATTCGCCGGTCATTGCAGGAACAAGCCGAAACCCTCGCGCTCAAATCCGTTCCTGACGCGCGATCCACGACGCTCGCCGACTTTTACCTGCGCCATCTAAAGAGCTTTTTTGATAGCTCGCAAAACTTCTGGCTGCACTTGTTCGAAAATCGCGGTCCCGTCCATTCATTGCTCAACAAGATTGGTGACTTGAATCGTTTCTTGAACGAACAGGAACGCGCCACCGCGAATAAACTGGCTGATCTTGTTCGACAGAAAGACGGCCTCGATTATCAGCGGACACTGCAAATCACGATGAAGGCGTGGTTGTTCGTCCACATTCCGTTTACTTACAGCCTTTTGATTTTCTCGATCATTCACATCGTGCTTATGTTCGCGTTTTCGGGAGGCGCGAAATGAAGGACCAGCTCCCCGCCCCGGATTTCGACAAAAACCAATACGAACGGCCTAACCAAAACTGGGTTTGCGGCTGGGCGTGTGAAGGAAAGCCGTGTCGCGTGGGGCCGGACGCAAAAGGCAATTGCCACGCAACGTTCGAATGCAAACCGGCGCTGGAACTTAGGGAAGGCGAAATCAAAGGTCGTTACAAATGCACGCGCCCAAAAGAATTCGGCGGTCCATGCGAACACGGGCCGCAAGCAGACGGAACATGCTGCCGGCCAATTCCGCGTTGCCAACCCAAACGCAGTCTTCGCGCCAAACGTGGAATTTTCACCTGGTGCATTGTGGCGCTGACCGTGGCGGGATTGCTCATCACGTTCTACACCCCGGCGCGTCTGGAATTTATTTCACCCGGGAAAGTTTCCTCAAACCACGCCGTCACAACCTGCGCGGATTGTCATTCTGTTGCTAAAAAAGATCCCGTGAATTGGTCGCAGGCCGCCTTCGCCGCGCATCCCGCGCCGCATGAATTCACCAAACTTTTTGCGCCACACGACAAGTCGATGACGCAGATCGATCAATCGTGTTTGGGTTGCCACGCGCAGCACAATTTTCATCAACCGAACGTGGCCAAAGATTTGTCCTGTTCCGCGTGTCATTTGGAACATCAAGGCGGCGGACGGATGCACCCTCCCGAAAGCGCCAATTGCAACGCTTGTCACGCGGATCAAAAGGTGATGGAAGCGTCGTTCAAAAAAGGGAGAGAGCTTTCGCCAGAAGCGTTTGATTTTCGAACCGCAAAGGGTCGAACCATTTTCAATGCGCCCCGACCCGAACGTGGTTACACGAAAGTTTTCAGGTCATTCGCCGTGGATCATCCGGAGTTCCAGATTCATGCCGATAATTTAAAAGATCCGAACACGCTTAAGTTTAACCATCGCCTGCATCTCGGTGATACAGTCCACACGAAAGGCGGCGGGAAGCTGGATTGCGCGAATTGTCATAAACCGGAAGCTTCTGGCACATTCTATCAGCAAATTTCATTTGAGAAAAACTGTCGCGAATGTCACTCGCTGCAATTTGATAAGCGCAACCCCGAATTACAATTGCCCCACGGAAATCCTGAAGCCGTTCGCGCTTTTCTACGCAGTCTGGAAATTCAATATGCGGATCTCGGTCGCACAAAGGGCGTGACCGAACAACGCGCATTGCAAGATTTCGTGCAGACGCGTTTGCAGGATTTACGCGCAGAAAAGCTTACCGGCGAAAATTTAGAGCAACAGGTTTTCTTCAGTGGCGCGAAAAAATCTTTGGACGAACGTGCCCTCTATCCCGGCTGCGCTTATTGTCACGAAGTCAAAACCCGCGGCGAACTCGTCCCGATAATTACGCCGCCGCAAATTCCTGACCGCTGGTTTTTGCGCGGCAAATTCGATCATTCCAAACATTTGATGATGAGTTGTACCGACTGCCACGACGTCGGCAAAAGTATGAAGACTGAAGATGTTTTGCTCCCGGCAAGAGCGAGTTGCGTCACTTGTCACAGTCCAAAAGGCGGGGCGAGGAACGATTGCGCGACGTGTCATGGGTTTCATTCAAGGCCCCAGAAAAATTTGTAATTCGGCTGCCGATTATCCAGTCTGATAACAAAATATGCTCCGATTTATTCTCTTAGCAGTTTGCTCAATGGTGCTTGCGCTCAACCACATCACCGCCGCCGAAAACAAAAATCCGAACATCCTTTTCATCGTTGGGGATGACATGGGCTACGCCGACGTTGGTTTTCACGGCTACAAAGATATTCCCACTCCGAATCTGGACGCCCTCGCGAAATCAGGAGTTCGCTTCACCAGCGGTTATGTTTCCGGGCCGTATTGTTCGCCAACCCGCGCGGGACTTTTAACAGGTCGTTACCAGCAAAAATTCGGGCACGAGTTCAATCCTGGCGGCAGCAACGGAATGCCGGTGACGGAAAAGACAATTGCCAATCGCCTCAAAGCCGTTGGTTACAAAACCGGCTTGGTCGGCAAGTGGCACTTGGGCAACGAACCACAATTCCATCCGCAGAAACGCGGCTTTGATGAATTTTTCGGATTCCTCGCTGGCTCGCATAATTATTTTGAATGGAACGGAATGTTGCGCGGGACTGAACCGGTGAGCGGCGAGGAATATTTTACCGACGCATTCGGGCGCGAGGCGTGCAGTTACGTCGAACGAAACAAAGACAAACCGTGGTTTCTTTATCTCGCCTTCAACGCCGTCCATACACCGATGCAAGCCGACGATGCGCGCCTCGCAAAGTTTTCGAACATTGCTGACAAACAACGCCGAACCTACGCCGCGATGATGTTCGCCATGGATGAAAACATCGGACGTGTTCGCAAAAAGTTGGCCGAAACCGGTCAGGAGGAAAATACGCTTGTCGTTTTCATCAGCGATAATGGCGGACCCAACATGCCGGGAGTCACCGAGAACGGTTCGATCAATGAACCGTTGCGCGGATCAAAACGCACCACGCTCGAGGGCGGCATCCGCGTTCCATTTATTGTGTCATGGAAGAACCAGATCAAACCGGGCATTTACGACCAACCGGTCATTCAACTTGATGTCACCGCGACCGCGCTCGACGTCGCAGGCGTTTCTGCGAAGAACCTCGATGGCGTGAACCTTCTGCCGTTTATATCAGGTGAAAAAAAGACCACGCCGCACGACGCGCTCTATTGGCGGTTCGGTGAGCAAATGGCGATTCGAGTTGGCGATTACAAACTCGTGCGTTACGACAGCAACGTCGATAGCCGCACCGGAAAACGTAATCAACCGGTCGCCGGACCAAAGCTCTACCACCTCGCCAGTGATATTGGCGAAACCAAAGATTTGTTCGCGCAAAAGCCGGAGAAAGCAAAAGAACTCCAGGCAAAGTGGGACGCGTGGAATGCGACGTTGGCAAAACCCCTTTGGGGTTCTGGAAAAAAGGACGACGATGGAGATCCCGCAGCTCCAAAAGCTAAAACAAAAAAGAAGAGTTGATGGAAGCGATTGGCGTCATTCTTCTTAAGGAATCATTACCGTCACGATCATCGTCAAAAAACTCGCGAATAATCCGATCAGAAAAGACATATAGGCCAACCGAAGAAACCGATATTTCTTCCGCGAAAGAAAATTTCCGAGGACGTATAACTCGCGAACCTGCGCTTCATAGGCGCGACTCGGATCGTTCATCATTGATTCCATCGCCGCCTCGTATTGGGCGTAATCCAGCCGGATAAAATCGCCGAAGAACAACAAGTTGAACCCGATATCATTCACATCAGGCGGCGGGCCATTCTTCTGCGCTGGAGGATTCTTCGGCATGACCGCATACGCAGCGAATGTCACAGTCACGAGGCAAAAAGCGATCAACACCGCGAAGGGCCACGTGAAACCCGGTTTAAAAACATGCGGCACCGTCAACGTCACCACGACCGCTGATAGTGTCATCAACATATTTGCTTTGGTATCCGCCATCGCGCTGAGTTGCACATGATGTGCGCGTGACTGGCGTAACATCTGATCTAAATGCGCTCCAGGTTGGTTGATCTTCATGAACTAAATTTGCTGAAATTCAAAACGCTACTTCACAAGGACGGATTGCGTGGGAATTTCGCGTAGGGCAAACGCGCTCCCCGAAAACGGTGCTCGTCCGCCCAAACGTTTTTTGGCGGAAGATAATTGACCGTTCCCGACGCAGCAATGATGTCGTCCTGATCAATGCCGTCGCCACTCACACCAATGGCTCCGATTAAAACGCCGTTGCGGTAGAGCGGAAAACCTCCAGGGAAAATCGTAATCCCATTTGGAAGATTCGGATCAATCGCGGGCGAGTTCGTAACGATGGCGCCGTTGAGCGGGTTACGGAAGTTGGCCGGAATCGCGGAGAAAAATTCCTGCAAACCGAGAAAGGGTCCGGGCAAGTTTTTCACGATGCCGGGCGGATAATGGCTTTGCGCCAGAAAACCAACGGCACGAGTGGACATCGCTAAATCAGGGATGGAAAAAAGATCTCGATTGGGGTCGGAAAAATAAACGGCGGTGCGCGCTTTTTGCACCGCAACATCCCAACTGAAAATCGTCGCGCCGGGCGTGCGAATCGTCCCGAGGCTTTCCGGCGCAACGCCATCCATATTCGGATTGTTGACCACGCAAATAAAAACCTGCGCCTTTTGCCCGCGCGGCAAACGAATTCCAGCGCGGGTAATATTCGCGCGTTTCGCAGCAAGCGTGAGGATCGACGTGACTTCCGCGGCGGTCAAACGGGATTGGCCGTCGATCAATCCGAGAACTGGATCGCTGATAATGGGCGCGCGGATTTCGTTCGTGACTCCATTGAAATTGGCGCTGGGATAATTCACGACCGGGGAATTCGTCACAGGATAATTCGTCACCGCGCTGCCGAGGCTTCCGAACGGCGAAACAGTTTTCAAGCGAGTGCTGCTTTGGAGGTAGGGAACGCGAATGCCATCAATGAAAACGCGTGAACCAAAAAATTTAGATGCCGGCGCAAATCCCTTTTGGCCGGCGAGCGCGATGTCTTCGTCAATATCGCGAACTTGCACAGTTTGAATATCATCGAGCGCCGGAACGCCAGTCGTGACAACGTTGGGTTTTATTTTACGACGGCTTCCCGCAACACCGACTCCGCCAATCAAAATTCCATTCTTGAAAAGCGGCACGCCCCCCGGTGAACCGGCTAATCCGCTCAACACCGCTGGTCCGTCGATGGGCGCGCCATTCGTCCCCCCACCGCCGAATGCGTTCGTTGAATAGGTGCTTGGATTCTTGAATCGGTTTACATCGGAAAAGGAAAGATTGGAAAAATTCACACCGACGAGCGGGCCGTTCGGTTTATTCTTCACCCGAGGCGGAAAATTTTGTTGGACGATAAATCCGGCAGTGCGCGACGTGAAGGCATGTTGATCGCTGCTGAGAAAACTTGCGGTACCCGCTTTCGTAATCGCGTCCTGAATATCGAGATCGAACGTCGGGGAATTCGTCGCGACCGCCCAAACTCCGAGAACAAAACCTTCGCGATCCGCCACAGCGATGACGCTGTTGGAATTGATTTGATTGGCGCGAGTGGCGGCTTGCGCGATGACTTGCTCAACTTCGGCAACAGTCATTTGGGCCCTTGCGGGTTTTGCGCACGACAGTAAAACCAACGCCACAATCCAGAATGTGCAGAAGAATGTGCCCGTCTTAATCACTTTGATTCTTGAAAAGGCCGCCACCTTTTCAACGTTTTCCTCGTTTGAATTTTGCACGATTTTCAAAGATGGCAGGACTCGGAAAGTCAGTCGATTTCATTTTCTTAAGTGGGGCGAAACTGGGTGTGATTAAAAATGGCAGAGGATCGCGGCTGTGTCGTCGGCGACCAACCGCAGCGCTTGGCAGTCAGAGAGCGGTGAAGAGTTTCAAGTGTAATTCTTTGGCAACGTGCTGCGGCTGGTTCTCCGCGAACACAGCCGCGGTCCGCCGGATCAAATTCCAAAATTCTAACCCGCTTTTAATCACACCCGGTGAAACTCCGGCGCATCTCCGGGGCGTGTTCACTACTGAGAACTTGGTTTCCGGGATTTCGGGAAAAGATTTTCCAACAGATCGATGGCTTCTGCTCGGAGCATGGACTCGGCATTCTCCTGAAGAAACGACCATTTGCCGGGGCCGACCTCGTAACCGCCTTCTTTAAAAAGAGGTTTCGGCGGAACGTAACCGATGCTGCTTTCGGAAAATCCAACCACGATTGTCTTTCTGAATGGCGATGCTTGTTCGATAGCCAACGCGGTTTCGGAAAATATTTCTCCGGGCAGAAAAACGATTGCTAAATCTCCCAGCAACAAGGCACTCAACTGCGCTTCGCACATCCGAAGGATCGGTTTCCCGGTTTTTGAACGAACCGGAAGTTTCATCGTGCGATGGACAAAATTGAAATGCTTGGCTTTGATCGTCTCGTTTTGCGAAACCGATTCTGCAACAGATTGCGCGATGGCCTGTCCGTGACGAGTCGCCGCTTTGGCACCTTCGGAAACCGTCGGTGGATTAATGTCTCCTGCCGCGCCGTTAAAGAATAATGGAATTCCGAAATTCGGACGCTTCTCCAGTGCGCGGCACAGTTCTCCTGGAAAATCGGGCGAGACTTGACGCAGGCACATTTCGTGAACGGGATGACAGATTGCGTGAACGACGGTTGCAATTGTTAACCCGTCCAAGTCG
>JBBQAX010000061.1:0-16826 GCA_038316905.1 Verrucomicrobiota bacterium
AAATGCTGCCTCGAATCCCCACGAGCCGTGCTCGCCCTTGTATTGGAGCGCCGTTTCCAACCGGCTTACCGGTTTAAGCAGAGTCCCAAAGTTAGTTGGAAAACGGCGCTCCAATGGCAGGAATCTCTTTTCGGAAATTTCTTTCGGCAATCTGTATAGCGGGCTCAGAGTTCAAATCTTAACAACTTCGTTGATCACATCTGCCCACCGGACATTGTTTGCTTTTATCGAGGCAATGCCTGCCGCAATATCGCCGTGTGAACAATTCGATTCTCCGCATCATTGGCCTTCTCATTGCCCTCCTTTCTTTTTCCTTTGGATTTCACGCCGACGCTGCCGAATCGGTCCGCGGTGATGACAAATTGCGCATCATTTGTTTTGGCGCGCATCCGGATGATTCGGAACTTCACGTCAGCGGCGTGGCGGCGATGTGGGCGGCCAAAGGGCATCACGTGAAGTTTGTCTCGTTGACCAGCGGGGATATTGGACATTGGAACACGGCGGGCGGCGCGCTTGCGCAACGGCGTCGGGACGAAGTCTCAAAAGCTGCCGAGCTTCTCGGTATTACCGTGCAAGTGCTCGACATTCATGATGGCGAGTTGATGCCGACTTTGGAGAACCGCAAAACGGTGATCCGCCTGATCCGCGAATGGAAAGCCGACGTGGTGATGAGTCATCGCCCAATTGATTACCATCCCGATCATCGTTACGCGGGTGTGCTGGTGCAAGACGCTGCCTTCATGGTCCAAGTGCCGTTCATGACGGACGTTCCTCCCCTGGAAAAGAATCCTGTGTTCCTTTATTTGCCCGACCGGTTCACCAAACCGAATCCGTTCAAAGCCGCCATTGCCATCGCTATTGATTCCACGATTGAAAAAAAGATGGATGCGCTGGCCCTGATGGAATCGCAGTTCCTGGAAGGCGGTGCCTTGGGCCATGTCGGACTGCTGCCGAAGGACGCCTCGAAAAAGCCGGAACGGGTGAGCGAAGTTCGCCAGATGCATTCGGACCGATTCCAGGCTGTGGCAAATCGTTTCCGGCCAGAATTGATCGACTGGTATGGAGCGGAGCGCGGGAACAAAATCAAATACGCAGAAGCCTTCGAGATTTGTGAGTATGGACGTCAGCCGGATCGTGAAGAGCTAAAGAAACTGTTCCCGTTCTTCGATTGATCCGTGGATTCGAGGCCGGACGATTGTGCCTCGGAATTACTGATCAATTTTCCCGATTAACAATCGCAGGCTGTTCAGCACCACGACGACCGTGCTGCGTTCATGGCCGTTTTGGTTTGCTTGATCTCAAACTGAAAGTGAATTGCTTCGTGCCAGAGCACCTGCCGCGAAGGGATTCCACCTTACTGTTTGACCTGACTCTCCTTCTCTTGCGAGCATAAGGACCTATCCACTCGCAAGAATGAATTCTGGAAGAAAAACGAAGTTTGGCATCGGTGGGAATGCGAGTTTTGAAACGACCCATTGGACCGTCGTGCTGAACGCGGCGCGAAACGGATCGTCAGACAACCTCGTCGCGCTGCAACAGCTTTGCGGAATTTATTGGTATCCCATTTTCGTTTTTATTCGTCGCAAAGGCCACGGCCAACACGATGCGGAAGATTTGACGCAAATGTTTTTTGTCCACGTTCTCTCCAAAGGTGCGCTTGAAAAGGTGGACCAGACCAAAGGCCGTTTCCGTAATTTCCTGCTGGCTTCCGTAACGAATTTCTTGAGCAACGAACGGGACAAAGCTACGACGCAGAAACGCGGTGGAGCGCATCGATTGGTTGCGTTCGACGAATGCTCCGCAGAGGAGTTATACCGGCATGAACCAGTTGACCGGTTTACGCCCGAACGACTTTTCGAGAGGCGATGGGCCTTTGTGCTGATGGAGCGCGTGATGGGAAAACTGCGCGGGGAACATGCGAGCAACGGGAAACTGAGAATATACGAGCAGTTGCAACCGTTTCTCACTGCAGAGGCCGACGCGGTCGCCTTGGCCAGATCAGCGGAATGCCTCGGCGTGGAGGCAGACGCGTTGAAAGTTGCGGTGCATCGTTTGCGACGGCGCTACGGAATGTTGCTGAGGAATGAAATTGCTCAAACCGTATCGTCACCAGAAGAAGTGGAAGCGGAAATTCGCAATCTCATGAGTGTGATTGCGGAATGAAAAGCTTCGTAGCGGCGTCTCGGCAGAGCGCCGCATTTCTGCGTTTGACGATTACGGCGATCTGCCGAAACGACGCCACAGTTAAAAACTGCTTTGCATGACCGACTTAAATAAATGTCCGACCTGCGGAGCGTTTTTGCCATCTGATGCTCCGGCGGGTCAATGCGGGCAATGTTTGCTGCAACTCGGTTTGCGCGCGGAACCTGAACGTGAATCCCTGCCAACCACCGTCGCTGTCGCCGAGAAACCCGGCGATTGGATCGGTCCTTACAAATTGATCGCAGTGTTGGGCGAAGGTGGTTGCGGCAAAGTTTATCTGGCCGAACAGGAAAAACCGGTGCGCCGCCAGATTGCACTGAAGGTTATCAAACTCGGCATGGACACCGCGCAATTCATCGCGCGCTTTGAAGCCGAGCGACAAGCCTTGGCGCTGATGGACCACCCGAACATCGCGAAAGTTTTCGATGCGGACGCGACGGAAACCGGTCGCCCATTTTTTGTGATGGAACTGGTGCGTGGTCAACCGATTACCGATTACTGCAATCGTCGGCAGCTTTCCATCAAGGCGCGGCTCAATTTGTTTCATCAGGTTTGCCAGGCCATTCAACACGCGCACCAAAAGGGGATTATCCATCGGGATTTAAAACCGTCGAACGTGCTTGTTGCGGAAACTGATAGTGGCACGGGCGTCTCGCCCGTGAGAGAAACGGAAACACACGGGCGAGACGCCCGTGCCACTACGAACGCCGTGCCGAAGGTCATTGATTTCGGAATTGCGAAGGCGACCGGCGGACAGCAATTGACGGACAAAACCTTATTCACCGCGTTCGAGCAATTCGTCGGCACTCCGGCTTACATGAGTCCTGAACAGGCCGAGCTTGGCGGAGCCGACATCGACACACGCAGTGATATTTATAGCCTCGGCGTTTTGCTCTACGAATTGCTCACGGGTAAAATGCCGTTCGAACCGCAGCGATTATTCGACGCCGGCTTGGATGAAATCCGTTGCATCATTCGCGAAGAAGAACCACCGCGACCTTCCACGCGCATCAGCACTTTGAACGCTGTAGAGAAAACAATCGTTGCCGCACAACATCAAACCGAACCGCCGCGCCTCATTTATCAGATTCGCGGCGATCTGGATTGGATCGTGATGAAAGCGCTGGAGAAAGACCGCGCGCGTCGCTATGAAACTGCAAACGATCTTGCGCTCGACCTTTTGCGCCATCTCAACAGTGAACCGGTTGTCGCGCGTCCGCCGAGTAATGTTTATCGATTCCAGAAAATGGTGCGCCGCAACAAGCTGGCATTCGCGGCGACGACGATTGTTTTTGCGACGCTTGTGATTGCGCTGCTGATTTCTTCATGGCGATTCTTCAAAGAACAGGAAGCGCGTCAACTCGCGGTTGCGGCTGAACACAAAGCAAAAACGGAAGCGCTGAAAAGCGAGCAGGTTTCCAGCTTGCTTAAAGAAATGTTGAAAGGCGTCGGGCCATCCGTCGCTGCCGGTCGCGATACAAAGATGTTGCGCGAAATTCTCGACAAAACGGCGGAGCGCATTGGCAAGGACTTGAAGGATCAGCCCGAGGTCGAAGTGGAATTGCGCGATACTTTGGCGGCAACCTATTTCGACTTGCTCGAATTGGACAAAGGCGTAGCGATGCAACGCGACACGCTGCGATTGCAACGAACCTTGCACGGCAAAACGAATTTGTTCGCGGCTACCGCGACCCATAATCTGGCGCGCATTCTCGTCAATCGCGGCTCGACTCAAGACCTGGTTGAAGGCGAAGCGCTTGCGCGCGAGGCTCTGGCGATGCGACAGCAGTTGCTGGGTGCTGAACATGTGCAGATTGCGGATTCGCTCTACGTTTTAGGCGCCTTTCTTCATCGCGGTCGCCAGAGTGGCGAAGCCGAACAACGGTTTCGTGAAGCGATTGCAATGCGGCGCAAATTGCTCGGAAACGATCATAAAGATGTGGCGCAAGCCCTGGTCAATTTGGGTCTTCTGTTGACTTATCAACCCGGCAAACTGGATGAAGCCGAAGCCACCGTTCGCGAAGCCTTTGCCATTCACGAGCGACTCGGTCTTGACACCAGCGGCTTAAATTATCCGTTGGGAACGGTTCTCGAGGAGCAGGGGAAATCAGTCGATGCTGAAGAAGCGGCGCGCAAAGCCATCGCGTCGCGCCGAAAACTTTGGGGCAATGAAAATCCTTATCTTCCTCCGGCGCTCCGACTATTGGCCGGGTCGCTGTCCGATCAGGGAAAATTCGATCAGGCCGAGTCCGCCATTGACGAGGCACTGGAGATACAAAGAAAACTTTCTGGTGAAACGCACGCGAACATTGCGGACTACCTTCACACCCAGGCCCTCATCCGCCTCGCTGCCAACAAGGGAGCCGAAGCCGAAAGTTCCGCCCGTGCCGTGGTTGCGATGCGACGAAAGGTTTATGGGAACAACCACCCCACCTTGTGTGTCTCACTCGTGCTCTTGGCGCGAACGCTGAATAAACTTGGCCAATGGAACGAAGCGGAAACTGCTTTAAAGGAAAGCATCGTCATCCGGGAAAAAGCCGCGTCCGATACCTGGATTCAGCGCGACGCATTGTTTTTTCCGCAGATTCATTTACTTCTGGGCGAAGCACTTCTCAAACAAGGAAAGCACGATGAAGCGGAGCCGTTCCTTCTGTCCGTTCAGCAACGCTTGAAAGGCCGCATCGAAAAGAAAGCGTCGGATTATTACAAGCAGACTTTGCAGGATCTGGTTCAACTCTACGAACTAACGCAGCGACCCGCCGACGCCACCAAGTGGGGAAACATCCTGGCAGAACTGGCATCTGCTAAATAGGTGGAGTAGGCAAGTCATTTCATGTGGGCCGAGCACGAGGGACCTGCTCCAGAGTATCCGAACACACCTGCCCCGGCCTGAGATAAAAAATCAGATTTCCTGTAACTACCGCCTTCAGTTCCTTTTAACCAATGTGAGCAGCGTTATTTTCGAAAACATCAAACTGCGGTTTTAAACCGATAACGGAATTGTTTTCGATTGGATGGGTGCTCGGTAAAAATCGGTCAAACAATAAAAACAAAACAACCATGAAAAAAATTAAATTAGTCGGTGTCAGTGCAATCCTCGGTTTGCTGGTGGTCAATTCCAACAACGTATTCGCTCAGGGGATTGAATTAATTGAACTGGAAACGGTGAACGTGGCGCTGGTCGCCTCGACCCCCGGTGAAGAGGTAGATGTCTTAAAAGGCAAGGGAGATGATGCGGAGGTCATCGGAACCAAGACACTCCCACCTCGGAAGATTAAAATTAACAATAAAACGATCCTGAAATTGGCGGAAGCTCCGCAAGGATCAAAATTGGTTTTGATCGACGGTTCCATTGGTTCCATCACGGGGCTGGGCGCGGACTCTTTTCAAGAGATTGGAACGGTCGAAGTCGCGGAGGGGTTGGTGGTCAGCCACGGCCAGGCAACTGAAGTGGATAGCAGCACGGACACGAAATATAAATTCGCCACAAAATCCGCTTATCAATCCGAGTACGTCGCGACCTTGACGGTGGCGGGAACGGGGTTGAATTTCGCGCTGACTGGATTAGCCACTGAAAAGGAGGCCAGTTCTTCCAGTGAAACCGATACAGCCTCCAAAAGCAGTGAGACTTATTCTTTCTCCTTGAACGGCGTCGGTGAAGGAGTGGCGACGTTCTTCAACAAGGAAACCGAGGAATCAGAAGATCTCGATGCAATCTTCTCGGGAAAGATTCAAAGCAGCGGAAAAGCAACTGCCAACGAAAAATTTGTTAAATAAAAAAGCAGCCTGACTTCCAATGTGATTGGCTTGATCTGGATAACGCTGGATCAAGCCAATACTCCCCAAACAACAATTCATCCCATACGCATGAGGCCCAAAATTGTATTCCTGATTTTGTTCGTCGGACTCGGTTTTCTGGCGATCATTGCTTTGATCTCGAATGGTTTTGATAGGCAACCTGAGACCTCGGAAACACCAACGATTGAAAAGGTGCAGCCTGCGCAGGCTATTGATTCTCAGGAATCGCTCGAAAGGAACGTTCTTCTTGATCCGGCTTTGGAGCATTCGTCAAGAGCAACGGTTGCCCCCCAGGGCGAATCATTTCCAAATGAACTTATTATCGCTCCTCCAGCCGTTATCCGATCAGCTGGCGCGGAACTTTCCGCTGCGGACCTTCGACGGCGCAAGGCGGAGATTAATGATTTGTCGATGCGCGAGGACCGGGAGTCCTTGAACACGCTTCTGACGGAGATGCAAAATCCGAACAAGCAAATCCGCGCGGCGGCGCTGGAAGGCGTCATCCAGTTCGATGACCGCACCTCCATTCCGCAGCTAAAGGAAATTGCCCGCCAAACAGAAGATGCTACGGAAAAAACGGAAATTTTAGCCGCCATCAATTACATCAAGCTGCCTTCGCTGTTCGAATATTACGAGGAACGAAAGGCGTTTCGGGCGGAAGCGGGAATCACCGAGAAAAAGCCGTCTGTATTCAGAAAGTAAATGGAAAGCGGTCCACAAATTGCCGCATGTAAATCCATTTGTTTCTTTTCAGCAGCATGATTTTCGAAACACAACCTTTCTTGCGGAACCTTGAGCTTTGCAATTGTTGCGCCGTTGGCTTATTCGGCCGCCACCACTTTGTTCCTGCGCGGGGTCGAAAATTCAGTCCGGCGTGATTGAAGGGAATCTGAGAATCAGAGAGGAGAGGGGAAGCGCGCTGCAACTATTTTCAAAACCAAATTCTACTAAATAGTTTTTGTTTCAATGAAGATTAACGTTCAAAGGTCTTCCAAACAACAAACGCAAACTGTTCAAGACGACCACAACGGTGCTGCCTTCGTGGCCGATCACGCCAATGGTCAGAGGAATTGCGCCAAACATGGCGAAGCTGACCAGCACGGCAACTGTGCCCAATGAGATCACCAGGTTCTGGCGGATGATGGTTCGTGCTCTTTTGCTGAGTTGATACGCCGACCAGAAATTTTCCAGCTTGTCGTGCATCAGGACGACTTCGGCTTGTTCCAAGGCAGCGTCGGAGCCGCGCGCGCCCATCGCCACCCCGACATGTGCTGCCGCCAAACTTGGTGCGTCATTCACGCCATCGCCGATCATGGCGACAGGCTGATTGTTTTTCGTGAACGAATGGATGATCTCCACTTTTTGTTCCGGCTTCAATTCAGCGCGGACATCATCCAGCTCCAATTTGGTTTTGAGATGTTCGGCGGTGGCTTTGCGGTCTCCTGTCAAAACGACGGCTTTCAATCCAGCTTCGCGAATTTTGGTCAGGACTTCCTTTGCTTGCTGACGAATATCGTCGCGGAGCAAAATTCTTCCGACGAGATCACCGTGCGCCAGCCAGACTTCGGAGCTGCCCAAATCCTCGGTGACGATGATGTCTGGAAATTCTCCACTGACCTTTCCAGCAATCCATTCGCGTCGCCCGAGCAAGACCGTTTTGTCCCCGTGCTTTGCCTGCAAGCCCATTCCCGGCACCGATTCAAGATGCTCGACATCGATGGCAAGTAATTGCTTTCGCTTCCCGTAACGGGTGATGGCGCGTGCTAACGGATGTTTAGAAAAGCGATCGAGTGAAAAGGCGAGCTGCGCGACTTCCTGTTCGCGGCCAGCAGGGAAACTTTCCACGCGCTCAACGCGAAGTTCGCCGGTGGTGAGCGTTCCGGTTTTGTCGAGGGCAACCACTTTTATCTCCGCCAATTTTTCAACGGCGGCTCCTCCTCGGAAAAGAATCCCGCGTCGAGCGCTCCACGCAATGGCGGCCAGAACTGCGGAGGGAATTGAAAGCACCAGTGCGCACGGAGAGGCAACCACGAGGAGGGTCATCGCGCGATAGAATGCGCTTTGGCCACCCGGTTGCGCGGTGAAAGCCGGTAAGCCAAGCGCTAGCCACCAAACGAAAAACATCGCCAGAGACAAACCTAGGATTCCGTATGTGTAATGCGTCCCGAATTTGTCGGTGAACCGTTGCGCAGGCGCTTTGAGATGTTGCGCTTCTTTGATGAGGTGGATGATTTTTTGTAGAGCGCTTTCGCTTGCGGCACGCAGAACGGTGACTTCAACCACGCCGGAAAGATTTAAAGTTCCAGCTAAGACTGAGTCGCCGACCGCTTTCTCAACTGGAGTTGATTCACCTGTCAAATTCGATTCATCGCTTGCCGTTTTACCTTTCACGATCTCTGCATCGACCGGGAATTGCGTGTCAGGTTTGATCAAGAGCCGCATGCCGGGACTCAATTCGGGAACGGCGATCTCGCGCTCCGTCCCGTTTCCCTCGAGAAGAATCGCGGTTTGCGGTGCGGTCTTGAAAAGCGAACGAATCTCGCGCTGGGTCCGGCCCATCGCGTAATGCTCAAGGGCTCCGGACATTGAGAAGAGGAACAGCAGCGTCGCCCCTTCGCCCCATGCCCCAATGCTCGCGCTGCCGCCTGCGACGGCCAGCATCAGGAAATGCACATCCAGTTTCTGCTTTTGCAATAGTTCGAAAACCTCAACTGTGGCGAACCATGCACCGGCCACGTAAGCAGCGATGAAAAATCCGAGTCTCAACGACGCATCGCCGACGAAAACCGCAGCGATTGCAAAAATGCCGCAAAGGGCTGCGGCCAGGATTTGCCATTTCCACTCGTCGAAATGGGAATCTTCATCAGGTATTTCAATTTCCCGTGGAGTTAATTTCGGCCAGGAGATTTTTCTCCAATGCCAGAACTGCGGTGCAGTGGGGCATGTCACGCGTGCAATCGTGGTTTTATCCGCTTCGCGTTTGATGATGATGCTTTGACGCTCAAACTGTGCGAAGGGCGTCTCGCACTCCTGGCATTCCGGCTTTCCCTCCAGCAGCCCGCATTGACGAGCGGCGGAGATCTCTCGTGCGCGGCGCACCGTTTGCGCAACCCGCTCTTCGAGGGCGGGATCGTGGGACTTGCCCAGCGTCGCTACAGAAACTGAATCGCCTGACTTTTCTATGGTTACTGCTTCCAAAGTGGGTTCTGTGGCAAACGCACCGGAGACACAATGCACCAGGCATTTTTCCTGATCATCTTTGGGATGGAATGGCGAAGTCATACCGTCTGAATCAAAGACAATTTCCTGTCCGAAACCAAGAAATACAAGACACGAACCCATTGCGATGCATTTTTTACTCAACGATAAGGCTGTAAATCCTAGCCGTTACTATTCTTGAGCCTTCGGCAGGCAAGCTGCTTATTCGGCTTTGACTTGGAAAATTGTCTTAACTTAAGACGAATCTGCTAATACATAAAAGCTATGGCTCGAATATTGATCATTGATGACAACGCCCAATTGCGCGAAATGCTGAACCTGATGCTCGCGCAAGCAGGGCATGAGGTAGCCGAGGCAGGGAGCGGCGAAATGGGAGTAAAACTTTACCGGGAGACGCCAGCAGACCTGGTCATTGTTGATATTCTAATGCCAGAAAAAGGCGGATTAGAAACCATTGTGGAGCTCAAACGTGATTTTCCGAATGCGAAATTGATCGGCATATCAGGCGGCTTTCAAAAGAAAACGGATGAAAACCATACGTTGGCCGAATTACTGGGAGTAGAGCGGACGTTATCGAAACCATTTGCCTCGGAAGAACTGTTGAAGGCAGTCGGGGACGTTCTGGCGGCGTAAATCATCGGTTCCTCGAAACAGGCTTCGAACATTCCATGAAACGTTTTAGGGGTCATGCCCTGACCCTACATTTGGGGGCTGCCCGATTGCGGTTTTTTTTCATGTGACTAATCTCAACGCATAACAAACACACACTAAAACGTTATGACTAAAAACACTGAAAATCCCTGTAACGAAGCAAACTTTGTCGGAAACCGCCTGGCTAGCTGTCTGGATCTCCTCGGGCCTGACAAGAAAAGTTTGCGCCAAAAATTTCTTGTCGGAGAACCTCGCCGCTGCGCTGCGGGTTCCCCCGAAGATATGAAAAAGCGTGGCTACGTAGGAATCTATCAGAAAGAACGCGAATTCAGATTCCGTCTCCCACACTCCGGTTTGGTCATCCAAAAGACGTGGTAATTTTTGCGTCACGCCTGAACGAGATCATGCAAACGCAGTCGCGCGATTTTGAAAATCTCATTTATTGCGATTTTTATTTCTGCGTTGCGTGAGTGGTTCAGGCGTGAGCGAAAGCCCGAAAGCATCGCTTCCTTTTTATTCAAGCGCGCGCAAATCACGAACGGAAATTCAAATTTCTCCCGGTAACGGGCGTTGAAGTTTCGGAAAGTCTCAATTTCCTCCAGCGTCAATTCCTTCAATCCGGCGCTGGCTTGTTCGTTCAACGATTCCGCAGTTAAAGTTCCCTGTTGCGCAGCGCGTCCAACGAGGTCCGGATGCGCGCGAATCAAATCCAGCTTTTCGGTTTCTTCCGCGTGCAGGACGGTTTCGCAGAGCGCACGGTGCAATTCGTCCGGGTTGGAAAATGGACGATTCATCGCAGCTCGCTCCGCGATCCAAGGCGAATGTTCAAACACCGGTCCAATCACGCGAACGAACTCCTGAACGGTCATGGAATTGATTTCTGCGATTGGGCGGAGCAGGGGAATCCTTTCTCAAATTGGCCAGTTACTTCACGAACCCTTGTTGCTTGAGCCAAAACAGACAATTGTACGTCCACGGATGAAGTTTGGAAGGGTCGTAGGGAGAATAAACTTTGAAGCCGAGTCCCATTCCGTGCGGACCTTTTTCGTAAACATGAAGATCAAAAGGGACGCCTTCTTTTCGCAAGGCGCTGGCAAACATCAGCGCATTCTCCACGGGAACGCCTTTGTCTTCTACGGTGTGAAAAATGAAAGTCGGCGGTGTTTCCTTGGTGACCTGGAGTTCGTTGGAAAGTTCCTTTATCAATTCAGGTGAAGGATTTTCACCGAGCAAATTCCTCTTTGAACCGCCGTGAGTCTTTTCGCCCATGGTGATGACTGGATAACAAAGAATTCCCAGATCAGGTCGGCTGCTTTGGCGTTCAATGACGTCTGCGGAATCCGCTTTTCCAGAATCAAAATGCGTCAAGAGTGTGGAAGCGAGATGTCCGCCCGCTGAAGAACCCATGACACCGATGCGTTTGGAATCGAGTTTCCAATCAGAAGCGTTGGCGCGAACGAGGCGCACAGCGCGCGAGACATCCTGCAACATCACCGGATGACGATAACCCGCTGAGCCGAGCCGATACTTGAGAACAAAACCGGCAATGCCGTTGTCGCGCAAAAACATTGCGTAAGCCTCGCCTTCGTGTCCCGCCAAACCGCCGTAACCGCCGCCGGGACAAATGACCATTGCCGCACCCGTCGCCTTTTCGGGAGTCGGCAGATATGCCGTGAGCGTGGGAATATGTTTTTCTTCTTTGCCCAATGCACCGGGCGCGCCATTTGGCCAGAGTGGAATGGGATTGGTGGATTGTGCGTGTGAGGAGAGGCAGAGGAGAAGAACCGCCGCGGCGACGAATATTTGTTTCATAAATATGCTTAGAAAAATTAGATCAGTTTTTTATATCTCTTATCTTCAGAAAGTTTCTTCACCAGCTCTTTTATCTTCTGCGACTGGCTTTTGTGGGCGAGCAAAACAGCGTCGTCCGTTTGCACCAGAATGGAATCACGCAAGCCGACCACCGCAATCGGGGTCCGATTTTTGGTGCGCGCGTCGAAGATGATATTTCGCGCGGCGTCCACGTGAATGAAGTCGCCGACTGCGCAATTTCCTTCTGCGTCCTGTTTCAAATGCCGCGCCAGCGCATTCCACGCACCAAGATCATCCCACTCGAAGGAACCATCCGCGACGACGACATTTTGCGCATGTTCCATGAGCGCAAAGTCGATCGAGATTTTTTTGATGACGGGATATTCCTTCGCGAGAACTTTTTCGAGTTTTGGAGTTCCCGCGACTTTGAACCAGCGCTGACACGCCTCCGCCATTTCGGGTTGATGCTTTTCCAGGCCTTGCGTGATGGTCACGAATGACCAGACAAACATCCCGGCGTTCCAGCGATATTCCCCGCTGTTCACGTATTCGATGGCGCGTTCGTAGTTCGGTTTCTCAACGAACTTTTCCGCTTTGAAAAAAGTCGTTTTGTAAGGTTTGACTCCGCTCGGCGGCGGCAATGCATTTCCGGTGCGGATGTAGCCGTAACCAGTGGCAGGTTCCGTCGGTTTAATTCCAATCGTGACAATCACTTGCCCGCGACTCGCCAAATCAAACGCGTCGTTAAGCACTTGATGGAATTTCTTTTCTTCAGGAATGACGTGATCCGCCGGCATTACCGCCATGACCGCATTCGTCGAACGTTGCCCGACAATCGCCGCGCCGAGCGTGACCGCCGCGCAAGTATCGCGTCCAACCGGTTCGCCGATGACGTTGCCCTTCGACAATTTTGGGAGTTGTTTGCGCACCGCATCCGCCTGCACTGAATTCGTGATAATGATGATATTTTTCAATGGTACGAGCGGAAGAACACGTTCCACGGCTTGCTGCAAAAAAGACTTTTTGCCGAGAAGCGTGATGAGTTGTTTGGGCATTTTTTCGCGGCTCACCGGCCAAAAGCGTTCTCCTTTTCCACCGGCCATGATGATGACGAAACGATCATTGATGTTTGGTTTGGTTTTCATGCAGTTGGTAAATGTTTTAAGTCGAGTATTTCGATCTCGCTGGAAAAACGAATGAAATCCGCAGCGTTGTTCGTCAGCAAGCTTCGCACGCCGACTGATAACATCGAGGCAACAATGTTCGTATCGTGAATTTGTTTTCCGCCAATCGAAAATCTTCCGAGCAAGGTTAATAGCAGATCGGTTGTTTGCGAAGATTCCTCCGCAATATTAAATGCAGAAGAAAAAGCTCGAACGTCTTCGATGAGCGATTCTTTTGGGATGGGCGCGCTCAACAAACTCGTTCGCGTCAACACAGCCAGATACTCACGAAGGACTTGTCGATTAACCCAAAGATGTGTCCCGGAGTTGCGAAGTTTCTCCAATGCAAAAACGGCAGACTTGTGCCACGGCGATTCAGTGAGATTGGCGTAAACAAGAATGTTCGTGTCCACGAACACCGGATTAGCGTCCGTCGTCGCCATAAAGTTCTTCACGCCGCAAGGCCGATTCAGGCTGCTTCAATCCAACTGCGTAACGGGATAAAACCAACGGCTTGGAACCACTTGCCGCTTTTCCATTTTCCTCTATCAAGAGCGTTGCCGCGTGTTTTCCTGGGCGCAACTCCAACAGGGGCGGAATGTGGATGCTAATTTTTCCGTTCGCTTCGACGGCTACGACTGTTTGGATCGTTTTCACGGATGAGGAACACTGGAGGGAATGTCTGGGAAAATCAAGCGCTGGAACTTCCGGTGCTTTCTGCCCATTCCATCATTTCAAATTTCTCGTATTTCTTAAAACGTGGTCTTGGTTTCAGACAAGCTTTCGTCAGATTGCAAAACTTGACGGCATATTTCCCTGCATTTGCTCCGGTCTTATTTTGATTTGCTTCTTCGATCAAAGCCAGCGAAGGGACGATCCAGTGCGTGTTTGCGTGTTCCGAGTTGAAAATAAAATAGAAGTTTTCCCGGGGATGACGAATAGACATTGCAGGAAAAAAGCCGCCGTCTTTTGCAACGCAATTTTAGAGCGCGTTTTGATTTGGACATCCAAATAGCGAAGCTTTCCATCTTTTTATTGACGAATAATGCAATCAATTTGTTGGTCGTCCACCTAGGTCATATAAACATCGAAGCCTCGGCGCAACAATTCGGCAATGGCAACATACTCCTGGCGTTTCGAAATGATGCAGAAGATCGGTGGTTCATAATGCGATTAGATCGACTTCACTGAATCTACCAGTGACTTCACAAATTCCGTTGTGCGCGCAACCAGTTCAGGACTTTTTCCATGCTCGGCGATTTGATTCACAATGGCGCTGCCGACGACGATGGCTTCGCCGAAATTTGCGACGGTTTTCGCCTGTTCAGGATTTGAAATTCCAAAACCGACCGCGATGGGCAAATCGGTGTGTGCGCGGATTTTTCCGGTCATTTCGGAAATGGTGTCGGAAATTTTCGCCTGCATTCCGGTGACGCCGATGCGTGAGACGTAATAAATAAATCCAGTGCCTCGCTTGACGATGAGTTCGATCCGGTCATCGGGCGTCGTCGGCGCGACGAGGTAGATATTGCAAAGACCCGCTTCGGCCATCATCGCTTCGTAGTTTTCGGATTCTTCTGGCGGCAAATCGAGCACCAGCAAACCATCCACGCCTGATTTCGCGCAATCCTGGATAAACTTCTTCACGCCGTGGCGATGGAGCAAATTGAAGTAGATATAAAAGACGATGGGAATTTGTGATTGCTGGCGAATAGCGGCGACAGTTTCCAAAACTTTCGTAGGCGTTGTGCCGGAAGCAAGTCCACGTTGCGCGGCGAGTTGATTGACCAAACCGTCTGCCAAAGGATCGCTGAAGGGAACGCCTAGTTCCAAAACGTCCACGCCAACTTTATCAAACGCCAAGGCGAGATCGTGAGTCGATTTCAAATCCGGGTCGCCCGCACCGATATAAACGACGAAACCTTTTTGGGAATTTTGTTTGAGTTGGGCGAAGCGTTCCGTGATGCGATTCATTTCGCGGGCGAGAATGCCAATAAGCCCGGAGAGTGTCCATAGTTGAGAACAACTCGAGCGCGGATCGAACGGCAGGGGCAACGACGTGTGTGTGAGTCAGGCTGCGCGGTCTTAGCGACTCCAGGATTTTAAAACTCCATCTGGCCCAAAGGTGAGGCGGAGCACGCGGACTTGGCCACTTCCGACGGGAACTCCCACGCCAGCCCCGACCGGACCCACCCCGGTCCCCACGCCAAGAGACATTCCCGTTCTCCGCGTGCCATACCATTGCGCCACTTTTGAATTGTCGCTGAGCATCGCCATTTTGTCTGGCGGACCCATTTCCACGATCGCTTGATCATAGGTGTAATTTCCGACGCGGTTCCCCCAATCGATTTTATTTGAAGCGCAAGCGGCGAACAAAAAGGCGACAGCCAAAGCCGGAAAGAAAATGATTCGACGAATGTTCATGGATGAAACTAGTGCTGCAGGGCACAAAATCAATTGGGGGTAATACTTATTCGGCAAGTTGGCGCAGGTCCTCCGGCGAATGGGCGCGGTCAATGACTTGCGCGTAATGCGAAATCTGCGTGGGCGAAAACAAATCCAGCAGCGAGATTTTGATCCGGCCGTTTTTCCCCTGAAGCGTCACGTGATCCCATTGCGCGGAGAGAATGGCGTCGCGAAATTTTTGCACGCATTTCCCGCGAATCAATGCGCGAGTGGTCAAAGGCGGTCCGCAAATCGCAGCGCGCACTGCGCCTTCGCTCGGCACGCCAAGAAACGCGCCCGATTGTTCGAGGCCGTAATAAAGTCCTTCCTCGCGATCCAATCGGTGATATTCCAAATCGAGACTGCGCAGCCACGGATCGTCATTGGCAATATTTTGCGCGGCTTGAAACTCTCGAATTAATGCGAGTTTGGCCACCCAATCGAGTCGGTTTTTGCAACGTGTGTAATCCGCTTCCAAATCGTCGAGGACCGTTTCCCAATCAGTGACGATCTGCGTTTTGGCGGGGTCGGATAAATCGCAAAGTTCACGGACCGCCTGGAGATATTTTCTTTGCACCTCGATGGCGGTGGACATCTGGGAATTTTGCAGAATCAATTCCCATCGAAATGTTTTGTCGTGCGAAATCGCGGGCAACGCGCCCAGCGGATCACTCAATGTCGGATAAACCCGTTTCGGAAATCGCGTGAGCGCTTCGAGAACGAGCGCGGTGGCGCCGACTTTCAATCGCGTGGCGAAGGGCGACATGTTGGCGTCGCCAATGATGACGTGAAAGCGCCGATATAAATTTGGATTGGCGTGCGGTTCGTCGCGCGTGTTGACGATGGGACGACGCTGCATCGTATCGACGCTTTGCAGTTCGCTGAAAAAATCGCTGCGTTGCGCAATTTGAAATCCGTGCGAAACAAATTTGTCTTCTGCTTCGATGGCAAATTTTCCGGCGCCCGCGAAAATCTGGCGCGTGACGAGAAAGGCCTGGATGCCTTGCGCCAGTTTTTCCCACGGCAACGAGCGCGACAGGAGATAATTTTCGTGGCAACCGTAGCTGTGTCCAAAAAAGTCCGTGTTGTTTTTGTAGAGCCGGACAGTTTCTCCGCGTTCTTCGGAAAGCTTGCGGGCGCAACGCATTAAAATTCGTTCGCCGGCACGATCCTGCGCGATGAGTTCGTCGAGTGTGCTGCATTCGGGCGTGCAATATTCGGGATGCGCGTGGTCGTTGTAAAAGCGCGCGCCGTTGGCCAGAACCAAATCACTTTTGATTTCGACAAAGCTCATTTCGCGCTGGGTGTCCTGCGCAAAATAATTGGCCTCGTCGGTGTCCTGACGCAATTCCTCGACGTGAAAACCGCGCATGTCGGCGTGTGGATCTTCGCTTTCGTAATCCCACTTCATGCGGACGCCCGGTTCAGTCGCGCTGCGAACCAACGCGATCGATTCGGCAACAACATCCAGATTATCGGCGTTGTCGCGGTCGATTCCGATTTCCGTTTCGATGCCAAATTGGATGTTCATTTCAT
>JBBQAX010000062.1:0-16757 GCA_038316905.1 Verrucomicrobiota bacterium
CCACGCCAGACTCAAAAAGGCGGGCACCGCCTGGCTGCGCCCCCACGCCGATCAAATCGCTCACCTCCGTGTCCTCAGAGCCAACCACCAATGGGAATCTTTCTGGAATTAATCTCACCCACTTTTAATCACACCCGCGTGGGGCGGCTTCTCGCTTGGCTGCACGAGTGGAATCTCAGCGAGTGAAAATAAAGAGTTGGCTCGAATTTTTGACAGCGCAGGGAAAGCGGAGTCATGCCCCCGCAGTCCAGCCGTTCTCGGAATCCCCTGCAATGTTCGGGTGTGATTAAAAGTGGGTGAGGATCGCGGCTGTGTCGTCGGCGACCAGCCGCAGCGCTTGGCAGTGAGAGAGCGGTGAAGTGTTTTCAAGAGTGCTTCTTTGGCAACGCGCTGCGGCTGGTTCTCCGCGAACACAGCCGCGGTCCGTAGGATCGAATTCCAAAATTCTCACCGACTTTTAACCACACCCGCAATGTTCCCGCGTGAAACTATTCACCTTTCGTCCGGTGGACTTGGTGATAATTTGTCAGCGATGCGAGTTATTGGTTATTTGGAAAACGAACAGGTGGCGCAACATTTCGGCGATTTTCTTTACGTGCGCGGAATGGAGAACACGATCAACGAGGATGAATCGAAGTGGGCGATTTGGGTGCATGATGATGATCACTTGAAGGAGGCGGGAGAATGGTTGGCGAAGTATCGAGCGAATCCGTTGGCCCCGGAATTTACCGCTGCGAACGAGGCGGGGAAGAAAAGGGAAGATGAGGAAAAAGATCATACGGCGTTTCAGAAACGAATGCATGGCCGTGAAAAATTCGTTGGAAGATCCGGACTTTATGGAATGGGAAAACTGACGGTTTCACTGATGGCGATCAGCATTATTGTTTCTCTTTTATCCGGACTTGGACGAAACGAAAATAGTGTGATGGCATTGTTCATTACGAAATGGAGCGTGGCGGGCGGCTATTTGGAATGGCTGCGAGGTCTGCCAGAAATTCGTAGTGGCCAGGTCTGGCGGCTTTTCACCCCTATGTTCATTCATTTTGGAATCATGCACATCGTGTTCAACATGCTTTGGCTGCGCGATCTCGGCAGCATGATAGAGCGAAAGGAAAGCAGTTGGAAATTGCTGCTGTTGGTGCTTGTCACTTCGGGCGGATCCAACCTCGCTCAATATTCCATCAGCATTCCTGCGCTTCCAACCCTTGGCGGCGGCGCGCCGAATTTCGGCGGCATGTCGGGCGTGGTTTACGGTTTGTTGGGCTACATCTGGATTCGCGGGAAACTGGATCCCTTTTCCGGATTTCACTTACATCAATCGACCGTAACGATGATGTTGATCTGGTTGGTGCTTTGTTTTACCGGTTTGCTTGGGCCAATTGCTAATCTGGCGCATCTCTTCGGATTATTGATTGGGATGGGGATGGGATATTTGTCGAGCCAGATTCATTTCAAGAAATCATAAGAGTGTTTGGCCTTTTTATAAATGCGCATCGCCTCGGTTTGTGAAGTTGCCTTTGTGATTCGATTTACTACTCTGCGCCTATGGAAAAGCTGGAAAAACCACAAGTGGATCCTGAATTAAAGAGGCGCATTCAGGAGTTAATTGAGTTCAAGGGCGGCGGTTACAACCCCGATCACGTTGAAGATATTATTCTCAACGCATTGAAACTTTTGAGCGATGTTAAAGATCGGGGCGATGTGCGGGTAATTCGGACGGCGGTGCGCGAACTCCGGTATGCGTTTCGGCTGTTTGCCCCGTATCACGAAACTCGCAAAGTGACCATTTTCGGTTCGGCTCGAACGTTGCCCACGAAGCAGGAATATATTCAGGCGGTCGATTTCGCGCGGAAAATTGCCGACGCGGGCTACATGGTCATCACGGGCGCGGGACCTGGCATCATGCAGGCCGGACACGAAGGCGCGGGATTGGCAAAAAGTTTTGGCGCAAACATTCGGTTGCCATGGGAACAGGGCGCGAATCCGATTATCGACAACGATAAAAAGTTGGTGACGTTTAAATATTTCTTCACGCGCAAGCTGACCTTCGTTCGCCATTCGGACGCGTTTGTTTTGTTTCCCGGCGGATTCGGAACCCTCGATGAAGGCTATGAAGCGATCACCCTTATGCAGACTGGTAAGCATCGGTTAATGCCGTTGGTATTGATGGACAAGCCGGGCGGGACTTATTGGAAAACGTGGGACAAAAATGTGCGCGAACATTTGCTGCGCGATCAATTGATTTCACCCGATGATTTGAATCTTTATCAAATTACCGACGACGCGGACCAAGCGGTGAAATGGATCTCACGTTTTTATCGCAACTATCATTCAAGCCGTTTTGTGAAAGATCTTTTCATTCTGCGACTGAAACGCGCTCCCTCCGAGTCGGCGCTCGAAGGTTTGAATGAAGATTTTGCGGACATCGTGAGTGGAATCAAAATGCATCGGATTGAAGCGACTCCAGAAGAAATTGAAGACAACGACTTCCTGAATCTTGAGCGAATCGGGTTTGGTTTTGATCGCCGTCAATACGGGCGTTTGCGTTTGCTAATCGATGCGCTGAATGGGTTTTAAACGTTAAATGCCCGAGGAGTATTTACTGCAAATCAACGCTTGAAACCGTTGTCTTGCGAAACATATATTCCGACGCAACTAAATTTTATGGCTGACATTGCAAATAAATACCCCGAAAACGTCACTGGAAAATACTACGTCGATAATCAATGCATTGATTGCGATCTTTGCCGCGAAACGGCCCCGGCAAACTTCACTCGCAACGATGACGGCGGTTATTCCTACGTTTTCAAACAACCGTCCACGCCTGACGAAGAAGCGCAAAGCAAAGAGGCGATGGAAGGTTGCCCTGTTGAGGCGATTGGCAACAACGGCGAGTAGTTTAAATTGATTTCACCCACCCGCAGGCAAATGTCTGCGGGTTTTTATTTTTGCTTCGTTCCAAATTTCAAAGCTTTATTGTCAATAAGATGCGGAAAGTGAACGTAAACCTCGGCGCAAGAAGTTATCCCATCTTCATAGGCACGGATTTGCTCAGTCGACTCGGGGCGGAATGTGCACAGCGAAAGTTGGCTAAACGTTGTGCGATTATCAGTGACCGAAATGTTGCCAAGCTTTACGCAAAAACGGTGATCCAGTCACTGCAGGCCGCCGGTTTCGATCCCGTTTTGATCACGGTTAATGCCGGTGAAACCGCCAAAAGTCTCCAGACGGTTCAAAAGTGCTACGACCAATTGGCGAAATATCGGCTCGAACGGAAATCGTTCATCGTGGCACTTGGCGGTGGAGTGGTCGGTGATCTCGCAGGATTTGTTGCTGCAACTTATCTCCGTGGAATCGGTTTCGTCCAAGTTCCGACCACTTTGCTTGCTCAAGTGGATAGTTCGGTTGGTGGAAAAGTGGGTGTCAATTTAAAAGCTGGGAAGAACCTGGTGGGCGCGTTCTATCAGCCGCAATTTGTGCTCTGCGATTTGAGCGCGCTCAACACGTTGCCCGAACGTGAGTTTCGCGCGGGCCTCGCGGAAGTGATCAAATATGGAATCATTTACGATGCGAGGCTATTCAGTCGCCTGGAACGCGATATCGGAAAATTGTTGCAACGCGATGCAAGTGTGTTGGCGTCAATTATTGCGCGCTGTTGCGAGATCAAAGCTGAAGTTGTCGCGCAGGACGAAACTGAATCAGGTCTGCGCGCTATTTTAAATTTCGGTCACACCATCGGTCACGCCATTGAGGCGATTTCCGGGTATGGAAAATATTTGCATGGCGAGGCTATTGCCATTGGGCAGGTCGCCGCAGCCAAAATTTCGAGTGAAATTTTCAGGTTGCCGCTGGCTGATACAAGCCGCATTGAGAACCTGTTCTCATCTGCAGATCTGCCGGTTCGCATCAAGCTGAATCGAACGATGTTGGAGAGATTGTTCAAGGCTATGGAGGTGGATAAAAAAGTCAGTAATGGGGAAATTCACTTTGTGCTCGCTAGTCAAATCGGCCAAGTGGCTAGCGGTCAGAGGGTTCCCTTCAGGTTAATAGAAAATACGCTCTCAATTTAGTAGCGGATAAAGCATTGACATCCCTTGCGGATTCTCTAGCTTGTGTTCGCTGAAAAAAATCATTTTACCGAAAAAATTTATGAAACTAATTGGTAACTTCACAGGCAAGCTTTTCGCTTGCATCACCGCTCTGGCTTTCGTGTCGCTCGCCTCTGATATACAGGCGCAAACCATGAAGCAAGGGAGTGCCAAAGTCCGCCAAATTCGCGGCTCTGCAAAATATTCCGGCGAAGCTGGCGTTTGGGTGCCTTTGAAAGTAGGAACGGTGCTTAAGCCTGGCACAACTGTTCAAACTGCTCCTGAATCCGTTGTTGATTTGGACTTGGGTGTGAATGGACCGGTGATCCGCGTGACCCCAAATACAACTTTGAGCCTCGACAAGTTGACTCATGCGGGCACGGGCGTTGACAGCGTGATCGAAACCACTGTTAGCGTTAAAAATGGAACGATCATCGGCAACGTCAAGAAGCTTGCTAAAGCTTCCAAATATGAAATTAAGACACCAAACGGTGTTGCTGGTATTCGTGGAACTGACTATGTCGTCTCGGTGAAATTGTTGCCCGATGGCACCTATGAAGTCACATTCACTGATGTCACTGGCACGTTAGTAGTTGTTGCAATCGTAAATGGTGTTCCTGAAACGGTCGTCCTCAACGCGGGCGAATCTTGGACACCGGGTAGCGATGTTGTCCCGACACCTCGCCAACTTCTGGAATTTTATCGCGAACAAATCGCGCTGGCAATCGGAGTCATTGGAGGCGGCGGAGGAAACCCTCAAGCGTCGGTGCCGCGCGTTGAACAGCATCAATCACCGACCATCGGTGCGGGTGGCACCTCAAATGGCGAAACCGACAACGGTAACGACCTTTAACAGGTTATAATTTAGCCAAACCCAGAGCGACCTTGTGTTGCTCTGGGTTTTTTGTTTATCTACGCCGAGTGAAGTTGAAGTCCATCAAGTTCGTTCCCATCCTGATTGCCATCAGCACCATTGGTTTTGCCTGTTTTTTTCAGTCCGCATTTTTCATCCGACATTTCGATTTATTTGAGCACCTCGAGCTGAAGACCTACGATCAGCGCGTCAAGGCGGCAATCAAATTTCCAAAGCCCTGTTCGACTAATCTTTCCTTTGTTCGCCTCGATGAAGTCACGCTGAAACTATTGAGCGAGAACAGTGAGAGCTGGGCTAACCTCAGTTGGCCATTCCCGCGCCAAATGCATGGTCGGCTAGTGCGCGAGCTTTCCAAGCAGCAGGTTAAAGCGATTGGCTTCGACGTAATCTTCGGTGAATTGCGCGATCTTGATGCGCCCGTTGTAATGCCGGACAACTCAATGATGGAGTCAGATGAGTTTTTCGCTGCACAAATGCGCGCGGCCGGAAACGTGATCCTCGCGGCGGAAGCCAGTCCGATCGATAAAAGCGCGTCTGCTGACGAAAGGTCGGCGAGAAATTTGCAAAGGGTTTTTCCACCGCCGCTTTTTGCGACCAATGCTATGGCCGTCGGTGATATTGCCGCCGATTCCGATGCGGATGGAGTTTTAAGAAGGGCTCGCGCGTTCGTGGATGATCCCGATTACGGGCGGCGCTGGCACATGGGAATTATTCTGGCGGCGAAAGAATTGGGACTCGACCTGAAACAAGCGCTGATTCGACCCCAACAAATCATTTTGAATTCCTCCAGTGGTGTTCAACGGACTATTCCCATTGATGCGAAAGGTTTTTTCTATATCAACTGGAGCATTCCTGTGAATCATCCAAGCCTGAGTGTGACGCCTTACGCACTGCCCATTTTTTTGGATGAAATCCGGCGCACAGGAACGCCTGAACTTTATCGCGAAACATTGGAATCGTTTCGCAAAGACTCAGGCTTCACCAATTTGATTGGCGACAATCCGTTCAAAGACAAAATCGTCGTCATCGGCTCGATTTTGATCGGAAACAACCTGACCGATACCGGCGCTACTCCGCTTAATAAAAAAGATTTCCTCGTTAGCAAACATTGGAACGTCGCTAATTCAGTCATCACGAATCAATTCATCCGGCGCAGTTCTCACCTGATCGATCTACTTATCATTATTGCCATGGGAACTCTCGCCGCGGTGCTGACGTTGAAACTTCGCGCCGTTTCCGCCTCGGCTGCCGTCGTTGCGATTCTATGCATTTATGTCGCCGCCTGTTTTCTGCTGTATGTTCAATACCTTTACTGGATTCCAATCGTGATTCCGGTGATCGGTGCAATGCTCATGACCCATGTTTGTATGGTGACCTATCGCGTGCGGGCGGAACAAAAAGAACGGCGACGGGTCAAAGCAGTTTTTTCCCGAATTGTTTCACCCAATGTTGTAAATGAGCTGCTTAATACTGAAAAGCTCTCGCTCGGTGGCGCACGTCGGAAAATTACAGTTTTTTTCGCCGATGTTCGTGGCTTCACCGAAATGACTGATGTGCACCAGGCGCGCGCTGAAGAATATGTTCGGGAAAACAATTTAACACCGGAAGCGGCAGAAGCTCACTACGATGAACAGGCTCGGGAGACCTTGGCCACGGTCAACACCTACTTGGGAGTTATCGCTGACAAGGTTAAAGAGCATTACGGCACACTCGATAAATACATCGGCGATTGCGTGATGGCCTTCTGGGGCGCGCCAACACCGAACGAAAAACATGCGCTTTGCTGTGTGCGTGCCGCCATTGACGCCCAACGCGGAATGCATGCCTTAAATCTCGAACGAGCCGCCGAAAACCAACGGCGCGAGCAAGCAAATCCAGCGCGCATCACCGCCGGACAGCGTGCGTTCGATATGCTGCCCTTGCTCTCTTTGGGTAGTGGCATCAACTCAGGTACGGTCATCGTTGGGCTAATGGGTTCTGACGCGCATATTCTCAACTACACAGTATTTGGCCGCGAAGTGAACTTGGCCAGCCGACTTGAAGGTGTTTCCGGGCGAGGCCGCATCATCATCGGAGAAGGAACATATCGGGATTTGCAACGCGACGACCCGAAGTTAGCCGCGACCTGCGTCGAACTCCCCTCTGTGACGGTTAAAGGAATCAAAAACGCTGTCAAAATATATGAGGTTCCTTGGAAACAGGAAATTGCTCCGGCTATTGATAAAAGTCCCTCCAGTGTGAAATCCATACCAGTCTCGTGAAGCAGCCGAGTAATTAGGTGGAGCTTGTCGCCTCAACCGGCCGCGTCTCCGCGTCGCCGTCACCAGTATTGGTGACTTTCGTGTTTCCAAACTTGAGATAACGTAACAGCGTCCTCAGTAACATTTGTTTCGTGTGTGAAAAAGCCGGAGTTGTTCTCCGGCTTTTCTTTTTGTACTGATTCGACTTCCAAATTCGTATAGACGGATGATCGTGCAGTTTTTGCGGTTGTCTAAATGGAAAAGCGCGGATGAACAAGCATCCGCGCCTCGAAAAAATCCGAGTTATGGATAACTCGTTACGAATGTACCCTTAATAACCGTTGTGTTGGATGTGCCATCCTGAATGACATTAAATGAAAAGCTGCCGGAAATCGTCTTCGTCGCTGGATTCCAATTAGCTTGTGCTGTGCCGCCCGTGCTGTTGAACGCTTGGTTTTCACCCCCAAGTTTGGCCACTGCATAAAGCGAGGAATTCGCTTCAATTATGACATTGTTTGATCCCGGAACCAGTGTACCCAGTTGAACCGTAAGGCTGGCGATTTTAGTGCCAAAACCCGTGCCGGACGTTCCATTTGCGTTAATCACAAAGAAGTTGTTTGGGAATGGCACGGCAATAGCCACGATGGATTTGAAACTTGGCGCCCACGTTTTCGGAGCAGTCGCAAGAACTTTCGAAGGTGGCACGGGAACGTTCTTTGCGGTCGTGACTGCTTTGCTTGAAGCCACGAGGTTCTTGCTCGCCAGGGTAAGAGCCTTGACGGCGAGATTGGAATTGAAATTGGTATTGGCCGCACTGACGGCAGCCGCGAGTTTGTCGAGCAACTTTAGCGCTGCTTCCTGTTTCTTGCTCGGATAGGCAGTTGCCAATTGCGCCACAAGGTTGCTGTGTGCGTTTAGGTATTCAGTCGTGTAAATATCCACAACGGTCTGGAGTGGCCCATCGAAAATATTGGAAAGCGTCGTCTTATTAAGGCTTGGGGCAAGTACGGCCAAAGTTTTCACGCCAGCTGCCAAAGTATTCGTCGTGTTTTTATCCACCGTTTTAAGGGAAGCCTTGAGCTTCGTGATCAAGGGCTTGTTCACTGGAATCGCGTTGGAAGCAATGGTCAACTGGTTCGTTATCTCGGACCGGAGATTCGAGAGGTAAGGCAACTCCGCAGCATGGGAGTGCGTGGCGGCGGCAAACAATACAAAGGTGATGAATAGATATTTGAGGGTTTTCATTTTGGCTTTTAGATGTGAATAAGAAGAGGTGTTTCTATCTCAAGCGCCGACTCACTATCAATCAAAAACCGTGAAAAACTTGTCCAATTTTGGTTCGCGCAATGATTCATGGACCGGAACGCATTTTCCTGTTTTCCCCAGAAGCCCCTATTTTTTTGGATTATTCGCCGAAATCTTCCTAAAAGTTTGACCTCCGTTCGTTTCCCAAGTCACATTTTGCTTCCAAAAATTTAGATGCACGCGATCGCTTTTTTACAAGATCTTGCAGTCGTCCTGATCATGGCGGGCGTGGTGACAGTGATTTTTCACCGTTTCAAGCAACCGGTCGTGCTCGGTTACATTCTCGCAGGGTTTTTGATTGGACCACACACGCCACCATTCCAATTAATCCAGAGCAAGGAAACCATCGACACACTTGCGGAGTTAGGCGTGATTCTGCTGATGTTTTCGCTTGGGTTGGAGTTCAGCCTGCGCAAACTGACGAAGGTTGGCGCGCCCGCCTTCATCGCCGCCATCTTGGAAATTCTCCTGTTGTTTTGGGTCGGTTACGAGATCGGGCGCTTCTTCAAATGGTCCACGATGGACAGCATCTTCTTGGGAGCGATGCTCTCGATGTCTTCTACGACCGTCATTATTAAGGCGTTGAGTGAAATGGGGAAAATGAAGGAACGCTTCGCCCAACTCATTTTTGGCATTCTCATTATCGAAGACATCTTGGGGATCGCGATGATCGCGCTGCTTTCCGGTATCGCGATGACCGGCAACCTAAGCATCGGCGACGTTGGATCGACGCTCGGTAAACTCGGCATTTTTCTCACTGTTGTGTTGGTTGTCGGTTTGATCGCGGTTCCCCGATTGATCAGCTACGTGGCCAAGTTTAAGAGCAACGAAATGTTGATCATCACCGTGCTGGGGCTTTGTTTCGGCGTCTCGTTGCTCGCGGTAAAACTCGGATACAGCGTCGCCCTCGGAGCATTCGTGATTGGCGCGGTGATTGCCGAAGCGCGAGAAATTCACCGCATCGAAGCGTTGATCGAGCCGGTGCGCGACATGTTTAGCGCGGTCTTCTTCGTGGCGATTGGATTATTAATTGATCCGAAAATGTTGATCACGCATTGGGCGCCGATTCTCGTCATTACGCTGGCGGTAATCATTGGAAAAGTGGTGACTTGTTCATTCGGCGCGTTCGTCGGCGGAAACGACACACGCACTTCCCTGCGCGTAGGAATGGGGTTGGCGCAAATTGGCGAATTCTCCTTCATCATCGCTTCACTCGGCGTCACGCTGAAAGTCACCAGCGGATTTCTTTATCCAATCGCGGTGGCGGTTTCCGCAATCACCACATTGTGTACGCCCTATTTAATCAAGAGCGCCGACGGACTCGTCAGCTGGTTTGACCGCACCGCTCCGAAATCGGTATCGAACAGTTTGGAAATCTACACCAATTGGGTTGGTCAACTTGGCAGCCAACATCATACGAACATGGCGGCTAAGTTGACGCGTCGTTGGATTTTGCAAATGGGTCTCAACGTTGCACTAATCGCTGGTGTGTTCCTCTGCGCAGCTTACGTAGAACGGCAGCCACCTCAATTCATCCTCAATTTGAAATTGACCGATGATTTGATCAAACCGGTGCTGTGGCTGACCGCAGTGATTCTTTCGCTGCCAATGATTATTGCCACGTTCCGAAAATTGCAGGCGCTGGGAATGTTGCTCGCGGAAACCCGCGTCACCAAAGCCGCTGCGGGCGAGCGAACTGCGGCCATTCGCGCAATCGTCTCAAACATTGTTCCGATCGCCGGGACCATAGGCCTGGGTTTATTCATTCTCGTCTTAAGCTCTACACTTTTGCCGCCGCTCAATGTCCTGATTGTTTTGCTCATCCTGACTGGATTGATTGCCTGGCTGCTTTGGCGCTCGTTCATCAAAGTTTACTCCAAGGCGCAGTTTGCCTTGCAGGAAACTTTTGCAAACGCGCCCGCGCCTAAACTGACGGACACTCCTGTACCTGTAATTTCTTCGTTGCTCCACGAAGCGAACCTCGCGACGGTGGTCATTACGCCCAATTCTCCCGGCGTAGGAAAATTGATTCGCGAACTCCAACTCCGCACCGCTTCCGGCGCGAGCATTGTCGGAATTGAGAGAAACGGCCAAAGCATTCTCAATCCCAGTCCCGACGAAGAATTATTGGCGAACGACCAGGTGTTGTTGCTCGGAAATGCGTCGCAACTCGAAGCGGGCAAAGCGATGTTGGCTGCAAAATGAAGACTTTACTCGTCATCGTGGTGATAATCTTGGTCATGGTGGTGGCATTAATCGGCGGTTACCACTGGGATTCATCCCGCAATCGCGGACGCGAGTTTGGATATTACAGAGAGTTCAACCGCACCAGTAATGCTTTGGCGTCTATTCCCGAAGTCACAATTACGAAAGCGTGGCATCATTCCGATATCACGCTTGAAGAGTTTAGTTTTGACCTCACGACGAGTGGGCAATCAGTGCGTTTGTATTTCGGCGAGACTGATCCGATTCGTAGTCTCTCTCGAGATGATGCGGTCGCTGTATTGAAGAAGCGCATTGAGATGGAGCGGTACAAATGAAAACACTGTTGGTCGCCTGTTCAGTTTTCAGTAGGCATTTCATTTCCCACTGCTAAATTCGCGCCATGCGAACGGTGATTTATCCTGGCAGTTTCGATCCGCTGACCAACGGACATCTCGATGTCATCCAACGCGCCACCAAACTTTTTGATAAAGTCATCGTCGCCGTCGCGCAGAACGAGAGCAAACACCCGCTCTTCAACTTGAGCGAACGCGTCAACCTCGCGAAACAAGCCATCGTCCATCTCCCGCAAGTTGAAGTCGATTCCTTCGATGGTTTGCTTGTCAATTACGTCGAAAGTCGCGGAGGTCAGGCTGTGATTCGTGGTCTGCGCGCCGTATCGGATTTTGAATTTGAATTCCAACTCGCGTTGATGAACCGTAAATTGAACGAACGGATTGAAACTATCTTCATGATGCCCAAGGACACTTACACCTTCCTCAGTTCGCGGATTGTGAAAGAAATTGCGCGTCTGGGTGGAGATGTCAGTTCATTCGTTCCGGCGCACGTGCAGACTGCGCTGAAAACAAAGTTGAGCAAGTCGTAGTTGCGGCCTGTCTGAATTTACGAAAAGGAGATTTGTTATGCCTCTATTAATTAACCTTCGCCACCTTGAGCACAAGAATCTGGAACTCAAAGGCGAATTGCCTCCGGAAGAACTGGATATTGATCAGGTGGATGAATTGATCCAAGCGCCGCATCCCGTTCAATACGACTTGGAAGCGCAACGTTTGGACAACGATTTATTGGTCCACGGCGAGCTGCATCTGACGCTCGAATGTGAGTGCGCACGCTGTTTAAAACCATTTCAGCAGCAACTGGATTTTGATGGTTGGGCTCTTCATTTGCCGCTTTCCGGTGAAGATAAGGTAGAAGCCATCAGCGATACCGTGGACTTGACGCCTTATATCCGCGAAGATATTCTCCTGGCCTTTCCGCAGCATCCGCTGTGCGAAAGTGAGTGCGGTGGATTGAAAGATCAGCCGGCAATCGGAGCAAACTCAAGCGATTCCGATCAGATTGACGAAACTCCATCTGCCTGGGCCGAGTTAAATAAATTAAAATTGTAAAATTATGGGTGTTCCCAAACGTAAACCGTCACGAAGCCGCCAGCGCATGCGCCGCGCATACAACAGTGTTTTGAAATTGCCACAATTGAGCGTCTGCCCCCAATGCGCAGCGCCTGCTGTGCCGCATCGGGTCTGTCCGGCTTGCGGGTTCTATAAAGGCCGCCAGGTCAAAACAGTAGAAGCCACGGCTTAATTCGTTTTTAGGGAGCGCGGAACGGATTTCGTTCTGCGCTCTTTCTATTTATGCGAATCGCAGTCGATGTCATGGGTGGTGACCACGGGAGCGGGGTTGTCATCGATGGGGTCAAACTCGCATTGAGGGCCAATGCGAACATCAGCGAACTGTTTCTCGTCGGCAAACAAGACGAAATTCAGGCCGCCCTTATGCGCGCCCACTTCCAGGATTCCCGCCTTAAAATAGTTCACGCCTCCGAAGTCCTCACCATGGAGGACAAACCGGTTGAAGGGCTGAAAAAGAAAAAAGATTGTTCCATCCTCCGCGCCGTCGAGTTGGTTAAAGAAAAGAAAGCGGATGCAATCATCTCTCAAGGCAACACCGGCGGAATTGTTGCCGCATCTCACATCCGTTTGCGTCCGTTAGCAGGCGTAGAACGTCCCGCAATCGCCATTGTCATGCCGCGCGTTCACGGCGAATGGCTTCTCCTTGATGGCGGCGCGAATTCAGAAACGACTCCTGTCCAACTCGCGCAAAGTGCGGTCATGGGAAGCGCGTATTACAGGACGATGGTTGGAAATCCCTCACCGCGCGTTGGGATTTTGAGCAATGGCTCAGAGGATATCAAAGGTAACGAAACGACCCGCGCCGCTCTCGCCTTATGTCGAAAACTCGATCTGAATTTCGTTGGATATGTTGAAGGTTCGGACATGTTTCAGGGAAACGTCGAAGTCGTCGTGGCCGATGGATTCGTTGGAAACATCGTGCTGAAAACCATTGAAGGCATGGGCAAAGCTATCCAGGAAATTCTGAAATCGGAGTTGACCTCAAATCCCATGCGAACGCTTGGTGCCTTCGTCGCCCAGCGCGGTCTGCGCGGCGTGAAACGACGGATGAATCCTGAAGCGTACGGAGGCGCACAAGTATTGGGCTTGAATGGAAATGTCCTTAAAGTTCATGGCTCAGCGAAGGCCCTCATCATTGCCAATGCTGTGCGTCAGACGGCTACCGCCTTTTCAACCAACGTGAATCAGCTAATTATTTCTGAAATGGCCAAAGCAAACGCCCGTCTCGAAGAAAACAAAGCAACCGCATCGGTTGAATAATGAGCCCTACCAAGAAAAAATTCAAAAACCCTCGTGCCCAACATAACTTTGAAGGGCGCACCTGTTCCATTACTGCCGTCGGGTCGTATGTGCCGTCTCGCGTGTTGACCAACGCTGAGTTGGAAAAAATGGTGGACACCTCCGACGAATGGATTACCTCTCGAACGGGAATTAAAGAGCGCCGCATTGCCGCCAGTGATGAATTTACTTCGGACCTCGCTTCCAAAGCCGCTCTTTGTGCGATGGAGCGTGCTAACATCACCGCCGATCAAATTGATTTAATCATCGTCGCTACCATTACGCCCGACATGCCGTTTCCATCCACGTCGTGCATCGTTCAACAAAAAATAGGTGCGCGTCGCGCGGCTGCTTTCGACATCGAAGCCGCTTGTTCAGGATTCATTTTCGGTTTGGAAATCGGACAACAGTTCATCATGTCACGCACGTATGAAACGGTGCTCGTGATTGGTGCGGAAAAACTTTCTTCCATCGTGAATTGGAAAGATCGCAACACCTGCGTTCTTTTTGGCGACGGCGCAGGAGCGGCCATTTTGCAGCATCGCCCGCAAGCGCACGGTTTGCTGACCGCGTGCATGGGTTCGGATGGCGCGAAAGCGGATTTGCTCTCCATGCCCGGCGGCGGAAGTCGATGCCCGGCTACGCCGGAATCAGTTGCCGCTGGCCACCATCATTTGCGCATGGATGGTAAAGAAACTTTTAAAAGTGCGGTGAATGCGATGTATGCTGCCGCGCAAGAAGCGTTGCGCCGTTGCGAAATCGACATTTCCCAGATCAAGTGCGTCATTCCGCATCAGGCTAACCGCCGAATCATCGATGCAGTGGGAGAACGTTTAGGCGTCGCGCCGGAGCAGGTTTTTGTGAACCTCGAAAAGTATGGAAACACCTCCGCAGCCTCGGTGGCAATCGCCCTGGATGAGGCAGTTGCTGCCGGAAAGATCATTCGTGGCGACCTTGTCTTGCTCGTAGTCTTTGGCGCGGGTCTCACATGGGGTGCAGCGGTAATCGAGTGGTAAAAAAATTAGACGCGAGAACGATCCGTGTTAAAATTACGGTAACAATATGAGCGCGCGAAAAATTAACTTATCCCCCACGAATTCACCAACGGTTCCAGCCCAGAAGCGTTTGGCACTTTCCGCCAATGCAGTTCATCTTCGCAAGAGCGGGATTGAATTTCGCGCTAATTATCCGATTCCTGCCTGGACCGAAATGTCCGTTGATCTGCAGTATTCCGAAATGAAAAAGGTTCATTGCTCTGGAGTAGTTGTTGCGTGTGATGGCAATCGTCATTCGGGTTATCTCGTCTCTCTTTTGTTCACTCACCTTTCGCGCCAGTCCATGGCCAAGTTGAACGAGCTTCATCTTTCCTGATTGCGGTCCGGTTGACGGGAAAGTTTGACGGATTGTCGGCGATTCGAAGTCCCGGTAGAGTTCCCGGCATGAACACCTCTTCACCACAGTTTCCCGCAGAAACTTTCCGCCAGGATCGCCGCCGATTTTTAGCGAAGATTGCGGTTGCGACCGCGTTTCTACAAATTCCCGGTGCGTTCGCTGAGGAACTTCTTCGCACACCCCGCCAAACTGAAGGCCCGTTCTATCCCGACAAGCTTCCGCTCGATACCGACAACGATTTGATATTGGTCAACGACGCGCTCACTCCTGCAGTCGGCGTAATCACCTACCTGAGCGGAAGAATTCTCGATGCGCGCGGCGAACCAATCCGCAATGCCGTCGTGGAGATCTGGCAGACCGACAAACACGGCGTTTACCTTCACAGCGGTAGTGCCAATGACAAAAAGCGCGACAGTAATTTTCAAGGTTTTGGACGATTTCTCACTGGTTCGACGGGCGAATATCTTTTCCGCACGATCAAGCCTGTTTCATATCCAGGTCGTACGCCGCATATTCACTTTGCGGTAAAAATCAAAGGACGCGAAAAATTCACCACGCAATGTTACGTCGAAGGCGAACCGCAGAACGAACGGGATGGAGTTTTAAGAAATATAAAAGACGCGAAAGCCAAAAAATCGGTGATCGTCCCTTTCGCTCCGCTGAAAGATTCGAAAGCTGCTGAATTGGCGGCGCGTTTTGACATTGTCCTTGGATTTACACCGGAAGCTTGATCTGGGTATTGCCTGATCTGAAAACTATTCTGTTTCTATTTGCAGACGCTTGTCTCCGCACTTTTTTCTCTGTTAAACTTTTCGCATGGAAATCTTTCGCCGCATTTTATCAACCGCTGTTGAAGGCGGCGCTTCTGACATTCACATCAAAGTTGAAACCCCGATTGTATTCCGTATCAACCGGAAATTAGTCGCGATCGAAGCGCCCGCTCCCACCGAAGCCTGGATGCAAACGGTAGTCGATAACATCGTTCCAAAACATTTGACGAAACGCTTTGAAGAAGACCACGAAATCGATTTTTCCTACTACCTTCCTGGCGTCGGCCGCTTCCGCACAAACCTGTTTCAACAGCGTGGACAACATTGTCTCGCGATGCGATTCGTCAAAACACAAGTTCCCACGTTTGAAGAGTTGGGCCTGCTCGAAATTCTGAAAAAGATCGCGCAATCGCCTCGTGGCATTGTTCTGCTCGCGGGTTCCACTGGTTCCGGTAAATCCACGACGCTTGCTGCGATGATTGAGTACATCAACGCGAACAGCCGCAAACACATCATCACGATGGAAGATCCAATCGAGTATGTGTTTGAAGATAACCAATCGATCATCGAACAACGCGAAGTCGGCCTCGACACGATGTCTTTTGCGCATGGATTGAAACACGTTCTGCGTCAGGATCCCGACATCATCATGGTCGGAGAAATGCGTGACGCGACCAGTTTCGCAGCCGCCATGAGTGCCGCCGACACGGGACATCTGGTCCTCTCGACGCTCCACACGACCAACGCCGCCCAATCCGTCGGACGCATTTTGGACTTCTTCAAAGCCGATGAACGCGAACAAGTCCGGCGCCAACTTGCGGGAACGTTGCAGGCTGTGATCTGTCAACGCATGGTTCCTACCATCAACGGCAGCATGACTCCCGCGCAGGAGATTCTGATCAACACCGGAACCGTGCGAAAACTGATTGAGGAAAATCGTTTGGACAAATTGCCCGCAGCCATTGAAACCGGTGGCGAAGATGGAATGCAGAACTTCAACCAGGCGTTGTTCCAATTGGTGCAAGCCGGGAAAGTTTCACGCGAAGAAGCATTGGCCAAAGCGACGAACGCGCAGGCGTTGGAAATGAACTTCCAAGGAATTTTCCTCAGCGAAGGCAAACGAATTCTGGGTTAGTTTTGAAATCGCGAATCCTCGTAGCCGCGCTCGCCAGAGCGTG
>JBBQAX010000063.1:0-16473 GCA_038316905.1 Verrucomicrobiota bacterium
CGAACAGTTGAAGGAAGAGCAGAAGATGCTTGATTCACTGAAGCCCGGCGAAGACTTGGTTGCGCTGCAACACGCCTTCGACGCTGCGGACGACATTGTCAATGACGACAAAGAGTAATCAGGAATAAATTCGAAACAGAATGGGCGGACTGGAAACAGTCCGCTCATTTTTTTTGTACGGTCTTAATTGGGAAAATTGGGACACCCAGTTTTTGAATGCTTCAAGATGTAAAACCATAATAGAGCACAATCAGCACAGATCCAAAGATGAGTAGAACCCCAGCGAAAGCAGCCTTGCCACCAACTCGGTTGACCACGGGCCTAATTCTTTCCGGTCCGATGATACCTGCGACGAAACCTACGCCACAAAGGACGGGGAATGAAGAAATGACCTCCAGAACCAGTCCTTTACCAATCTTCTCTGTCATCGAACCCGGTTCCCAGAACTAAACGAAGTAAGCACACGCAGCGAAGAACACTCCGAGAATTGGAGAGAACACGAATAAGATAATCCTGCTCTCTGCGAACATAGGTTTTGGTTTGCGATCTTTACTCACATTTCAATTCAACCATCAATAATCTGTAGTGTATTGATAAAATTTGAGAGCCTGCTTCCTGTTTTCGATGCTGACCTTAGATTCGCATTTCCGCCTTTGACCATAAAAAAAACAAAAAAGCCGGACTTCTTCATCAGCGTTGGCTTCAAGATTCGCGCCGCTTCCAGTAATCGGGATGCCGACTCGCATGTCCGATGGCTGCGACCAAGATGCGCTCGTTCCGAATAAAATACGCGACGTAGAAAGGGAAGCCCGGAAGATTGACGCGGCGGTAGCCACTTGACCTTTCGCTCCAGAGAAGCGGTTGTTTGAGAATGGTCGCGCAGATACTTTCAATCTCGGAACGGAAGCGAAAACCTAATCCAATGACGCGCTCTTCATAATATTTAGTCGCCTCCTCAACTTCACAGGTTGCCTCCGGCAAAAATTCTAAAACCACGCTCATTGAGGCGGAGCGATTTTTCGCAAGCGCGCGAAAACTTCTGCCGCAGGAATCGGCTTGGACTCCCCCGCGTCGAAGCGAGCAATTCGCCGCACGATTTCCGCATCCCAAGCGGCTTCTGCGCCCGGCTCCGGTTCAGGCTCGACGCTGACGAGAAGTCGATAGGCCAGCGCAACGCGTTGGTCAGGTGGCAGCACGAGAGCATCCCGAGAGAGCGCATCAAGTGTAGCAGGCATGAAGAAACGATATGGCCAAAGGCGAAATTGTCGAAATAGAAAATGCCGAGAGTGCAAAATATGGGAGCGCACGCCTCTGGCGGGCAGTTTTCGGCGGCGCGCCGGAAACTTCGTTCCCACTGACTTCAACTGTCCGTCGGCAAACAGAAAAATTTGTGGAATTAGGATTCGGGCGCGACGCCCGAATCCGCACGCGAGACGCGGTGCGCTCCCTACCGCCTTAAAAATTTCGCCACCGCTTCCGTCCGCGTGCGCACCTGAAGTTTTTCGTAAATCCGGCGGATGTAGGTATGAACCGTCTCGTAACTGATGCCCAATTTCTCCGCGATCTCTTTGTATAAAAATCCCTGGCTCAAACAGTCGAGCACTTCCTGTTCGCGCGTGGAAAGATTTTCAGTCGGCACCGGCGACGCCGCTTTCTTCTGAAATGATTGCACGACTTTCCGCGCGATGTGCGTGGTCATGGGAGAACCGCCGCTCACGACTTCGCGAATCGCTTCGAGCAACTCGGCTTTGGGCGCGCGCTTGAGCAGATAACCGGTCGCGCCCGCCGCCAGTGCGTTGAAAATATTTTCTGTATCTTCGTAAGCCGTGAGCATGACCACCAAAATTTCTGGCGCGATTTGTTTCAACTTACGTACACATTCCACGCCGTTGATTCCCGGAAGATTGATGTCCATCAAAACGACTTTCGGCTTTTCTTTAGGCAACGATTCCAACGCGTCTTCCGCATTGGCGAACTGGCTGAGGCAACGGAATTCTTCACTACGATCCAACAGGCGGCAAAGCGTTGCGCGCAATTGTTCGTTGTCTTCGACGATGGAAACGTTGATGGGCATGATTGTTAAGAAAAATTGAAACCACGGATGGACACAGATGGACACGGATCGGAAAGACTCTCTTCCTCTCCCAGCGAGGCACGAGTGGGGAGAGGATTGAGGAGAGGGGCGGCTTTAAAAAGCGATGAGCCTCCTCTCCCCAACCCTCTCCTCCATCGGATGGAGGAGAGGGAGTCCGGCTGCGACTCCGCCGATCTGTGTTTATCTGTGTCCATCGGTGGTTTTCCTTCTTTTAAATTCCTTTGATTGGAACGGTCAGTCGAACCAGCGCGCCTTTCGCAGCGCCGCCCGGTCCTATGGAAAATTCGCCACCGACATCCTCCATTCGTTTGCGCATATTTCGCAATCCATTTCTGTGGCTCGGTTTCGTGTCGTCGAACCCGCGACCGTTGTCTTCGATTTCAAGAATGAATCGCTTTGGTTCGAGGCGAAGGCGAATCCAAACTTCCGTGGCGTGCGCGTGACGCACGACATTGGTGACCGCTTCTTTCGCAGCGAGAAAAACATTGTGCCGCGTTTCCGGCGTGATTGGCGCAGTTGGCAATTCCGCCGGAACCTCCAAACGATAACGCACGTTGGCGACAGCGAGATATTCCTGCGCGTGTTTGCAGATGTAATTGATCAGACCATCAACCGTGTCGTTGGAAGGATTGACCGTCCAAACGATTTCATCCAAAGCCAGAGAAGTTTCGCGAGCCGTCTGGGAAATTTGTTTGCCGTGCGCCTCGACTTCTTCAGGAATATTTTTGTCGCTCTCGACCATTTCGCCGAGCAACGAAACCTGCGTCAGACTCGCGCCGAGTTGATCGTGAATGTCGCGTGCAATTCGCGCGCGCTCTTTTTCCAACGCTTGCTGCTGTCGCAAACCGCCGAGTTGCCGCTGCAATTTCTGGGTGGAAATAAAATGCACAATTCCCACAATCATTCCCAAAAGGGCGATGGCGACGAGACTGAGAAACCACCAGGTTCTCCAGAACGGCGGCAAAACGGTGATGGCGAGAGAAGCCCCGGCTTCGTTCCAAATCCCGTCTTCATTGGAGGCGGTGACGTGGAAATTATATTTTCCCGGCGGCAATTTGCTGTAGCGCGCGACGCGACTGTTGCCAACATTGATCCATTCGGTTTCGTGTCCTTCGAGTCGATATTTGAAACGGGCGCTCTCGGGCGCAGCGAGATTGAGGCTGGTGTATTGAATTTCGAAATGTTGTTTGCCTGCCGGGACAATCACCTCCGGAGGCAACGTGGCGCGGAAGCTGTTGGTGTTCTGTTCCTCACCTTCGATTTGCATCGATTCAATCATCACCGGCGGCGGATTCGTGTTGGATTTAAATTCTCGCGGATTAACCGAAACCAAACCGGCGACGGTCGGGAACCATAGATTCCCATCGCGCGTGCGACACGCAGCCGGTTGCGAATTCAGCGTGCATTCGCTCGCGGGCAATCCGTCGCGCTCGGTGAATCCGCGACACGGGACGAAGTCCGCCTCGCCGCGCGCGAAATCGTTCAACGATTTTTTCTGCACGCGCATCAATCCGGTGTTGGAACCAATCCAGAGACAGCCTTGGTCGTCTTCGATCAAATAAGCAATGCCGTTGCTGACCAGTCCGTCTCGCGTCGTGTAGTGCGTCCATTTTCCATTCTGCACACGGACTAATCCGCTGCTGAACGTTCCCACCCACAAAACGTTTTCGGCATCCATGTGGAGCGAGGAAATATTATCGCTTGGAAATCCGTTGGTCTGCTGGAACGAAGTGAATTTTCCATTTCGAAACCGATTCAATCCTCCACGTTCCGTTCCGATCCAAAGACTCCCATCGGCATCTTCCGCGATGGCGCGCACGAGATTCGCGGACAACCCATCAATCGTCGTGAATACTTTTGGTTCGCGCTCATCCCAGCGCACCAGGCCGCCCTGCGTTCCAATCCAGATTTGCCCGGCACGATCCTGAAAAATGGCGGAAACTTTCGGATCAATCACACCTGCGCCAACGGGTTGGAAGATTCCGTTTTGCAGTTGAAATAATCCTGCGCCGAATGCGAGATGCGCTCCTGCCCAGACGCGTTGCTGGCGATCCACCAAAATTGCGCGGACGTTAAACCGGTTCATCGGACCAAAAATAGAGTTGAAATTCTTGCGGACTCCATCTTTCCAGTAATCGATGCCGCCGCTGTTCGAGCTGAACCACAAACCGCCCTCCGCATCTTCTGCTGCGGATTGCACGGTCAAACCCAACGATGCTTCCAGCGGTTCAAAAAGCTGGCGCGTCACGCGATTCAAACCGCCGCCGTCCAAACCGACCCAGAGACTTCCTTCGTCGTCCGCGTGCAACGAGAGCACGAAGTTTTTGGACAAGCCTTCGGTTTTGGAAATGCGATGAGATTTCCCTTCTGCATCAAACCAAAAAACGCCTTCGCCCAGAGTGCCGACGATTAAATTTCCTTCGCGGCTTTCGCAAGCGGTGGTCACTGTCGTGCCGCTGTGCCACGGATAAGCCCAGTTGGATTCGCGACGTTCCCCGTTCCATTTTTGCACAGAGCCATCGACCAGTCGCCAATGTCCGCCCTTTTTGCTGGCGAGAAGAAAATCGAGTCGGCCGACGGATTGGAATTGTTGCTGCGGCAACGGAGCGGAGCTGAACACGTTGGTCGGGTTCAGGGCAAAAAATGCTTTGTCGGATCCGACCCATACCAAGCCGGAATTTTCGGCGATCACCACCCGGCAACGGCTGAAGCGATTCGGGTCAACATTCCAGACTTCCATCGTACCATTTTTGTAACGCGCCAATTCGCCGTCCGCGGTGTAAAGCCAGACGTCACCGAACAAATCCTCACAAACACCCATCGAACTGGCGGGCCGTCCGCGGCCCAGATCAAGGCTCGTCACGCGACCATGCTTGATCAACGCCGCCCCGGCGGTTTCCGTTCCAAGCCACAGATTTTTTTGGCTGTCTTCGAAAACCTTGACGATGCGGCTGCTCTTCAATCCTGGCGTGTTGCTTTCGTCGAACACGCTGAAACGAATTCCGTCGAAGCGCACCAACCCGTTCAACGTCCCAAACCAGAGATAACCGTCGCGGGCTTGGATCAGCGAAAAGACGGAATTTTGCGGCAGTCCCTCCTTGGTTCCCCTGGCATCAACAGAATATTTCGTCTCAGACGCGGCGGCGTAAGACGTGCGGGTTGCCATGAGCAACATCGCGCACACCAGAAGTTGTCCGAAGGTCGAACCTATTTTCGGCATGTTCAATTCTTCCCGTCGCACGTATTTCCTGTAAAGACCTTTGATGAATGCGAAGAAATCACAGACCGAATAAACACAGTCGTGACGAGTGAAGTTTGTGAGCGACGGAATGAAAATTTTTACTGCATCACCGCGGCATTCGTGCGCCAATAATCCACCACTGCCCAGAGGTTGACTGGCGACAAACTTTTCCCGCCGCGAATCCCGCGCACGCTGCCGTCGGCAAAGCTATAATTCGACATGCCGACGCGATTGAGTGCGCGGCCGTGCATTTGTTGCTCCAATTCTTCTGCGTCGTTGCCGCCAACGCCTTGATAAAAATCCATGTGAACATGTTGCGATGTGCTTTCTTTCTCGCCGAAAATAATTGTGTCCGACGGATGACGAACCGCCGCTTGCCTCAAGCCATGGGGCCACTGATAAGTTTTGTAGAGTTCCCAATTTTCGGCGCTGAGCGTCGTTTGAAAATAATCGGTCCAACCGTTCATAATATAAGTGCGCGGCGCGGCGTGAGCGGGATAACTACTGTTGGTCGGGCTGGCCGCAATCAAATCGGCAGGGCATCGCAGAATTTTGAAATCGCGATAAGTGGGATGCAACAATTCCATCCACGACGGCGACGCGCGGCGCGGAAATTCGTCGTTGTTTTCGTCAGAGTACATCTGCGTCGAATACGCGAGCTGCTTCAAATTGTTCATGCAGCTCAACCGCACCGCCGCGCCTTTCGCCCGCGCGAGCGATGGCAGCAACATCGCGACAAGGATTCCAATGATCGCGATGACCACCAACAATTCGATCAACGTGAACGCAACGCGTTTTTGAAAATGTTTTTGCAAGCCCTTCATACCTCAGTTTAAGACGTGAAAACGCGTTTGCTATTCAACTGCAAATCAACCGAGCAACGGTTTCACAATTTTCCCCGCCACATCGGTCAGGCGAAAATCGCGCCCTTGCGAACGGTAAATTAATTTCTCGTGATCGACTCCGAGCAGATGCATCGCCGTCGCGTGGAAATCGTGAACGTGAACCGGGTCTTCAATCAGGTTGTAGCCGAACTCATCCGTCTTGCCCAATGTGACGCCGCCTTTGATTCCGCCTCCCGCCATCCACATGCTGAAGCAGCGTGGATGATGGTCGCGGCCAAAACTGGTTTTGGTGATTTCGCCCTGGCTATAAGTTGTGCGCCCAAATTCACCACCCCAGATTACGAGCGTGTCGTCGAGCAAGCCGCGTTGTTTCAAATCCTTGATTAACGCGGCGGAACCTTGATCGGTGTTCTTGCATTGCGTGCGAATTGAGTTCGGCAAATCCGCGTGATGGTCCCAATCGCGATGGAAGAGTTGGATGAAACGAACGTCGCGTTCCGCCAACCTTCGCGCGAGCAAGCAATTGTTTGCGAAAGACGCTTTTCCCGGTTCCGCGCCGTACATGTCCAAAACGGATTTCGGTTCGCTGGAAATGTCCATTAACTCCGGCACGCTCGTCTGCATCCGAAACGCCATTTCATACGCTTCAATGCGTGTGGCGATTTCGGGATCGCGAATCGCATCGAACTGGATGCGATTTAATTTCTGAATTCCATCGAGCAACTCGCGGCGTTGCGTCGCGCCGATTCCTTCTGGATTCGAAACAAACAAAACCGGATCGCCTTGCCCGCGAAATTGCACGCCTTGATGGTTGCTCGGCAAAAATCCGTTGTTCCAATAACGCGATTGCAGAGGTTGTCCGCCGCCGCCGGAAAGCAACACGATGAACGCCGGAAGATTTTTATTTTCGCTGCCGAGTCCGTAGGAAGCCCACGCGCCCATCGTCGGACGACCGGGTTGCTGATTGCCCGTGCCGATGAATGTAACCGCCGGATCGTGATTGATCGGCTCGGTGAACATCGAACGCACGATGGCAATGTCATCCGCAACTTTGGCCGTGTGCGGGAGAAGTTCGGAAATTTCCGCGCCACATTTTCCATGGCGGGAGAAAGCGAATGGCGACCCGGCGCAGAGCAATTGCTTTTGTCCGCTCGTCATTCCGGTGATGCGTTGATCGCCGCGAATCGACGCGGGCAATTCTGTTCCGTTCAAATCCAGAAGCTTGGGTTTGTGATCGAACAGATCAATGTGCGACGGGCCACCCGACATGAACAAATAAATGACGCGCTTGGCTTTCGGAGCGAAATGGAGTGCGTCCAAAGCTCCGAGCGATTGCGGCAAAGATTTTGCCGCAAACGCTTTTTGATTCAGCAGCGACGCCAACGCCAGCGAGCCAATGCCGGTTCCAGCACGACCAAAGAAATGTCGGCGCGTCATCGTCTTCGCAAATTCCTGTTCAATTAATTTTTCATAGTTCATGTTCAAATCATTCGGGGGGACCACAGCCGCCCCGGCTGTCGTTCGGTGCGCCCTCGCGCCGAACTCCAACGCGTCACCTCGCAACCAACGACGAGGGCGTCGTTGGCTGCGCCCGAGGCGGGCGCGCTCCCCATCTCAACCTTTCGTAATCATCTCATCCACGTTGAGCAAAATATTTCCAATCGTCGTCCATGCCGCGAGATCGCTCGCGTCCAAACTTTCGGACGCTTTTGATTCGCCAATCGCAATCAGCTTTGCTGCCGCTTCTTTGTTCGTTTGAAAGTGTTGCAACTGTTTAGCGTAAATTTCATGCAGCAGTTTGATCTCTTGTTTTTGCGGCGCGCGGGCGAAACAAAGTTTGAAAGCAAACGTAATTCGTTCCTGAAAAGTTTCTCCGCCTTCTTTCAAGATTCGTTCGCCCAACGAACGCGCGGCTTCGATGTAAACCGGATCGTTCATTAACACCAGCGCTTGCAACGGCGTGTTCGTGCGCGGCCGTTTCACCGTACAAACCTCGCGGTTCGGCGCATCGAACGTCACGAACGACGCGTATGGCATCGATCTTTTCCAATAGGTGTAAATGCCGCGCCGGAAATTGTCGTCGCCTTTGCTCTGTTCGTAAACCTGACTGCTGAACTCGCGGCCAAAAGCGATTTGTTCCCACAAGCCGGGCGGTTGGTAAGGCGACACACTTCGCCCGCCCATTTTCCTGTTCAACAATCCGCTCACTGCGAGGGCGTTGTCGCGAATGGTTTCCGCATCCAAACGAAAACGCGGTCCGCGCGCCAGCAAACGGTTTTCGGGATCGCGATCCAAAACGTTTTTATCCACCGCGCTGTCCTGTCGATATGTCGCGGACATCACGATCAATTTCTGCATCGCTTTGATTTCCCAATCGCGCGCAGTGAATTCCGTCGCGAGCCAATCGAGCAATTCAGGATGACTCGGCCATTCGCCTTGCGAACCGAAATCATCCGCCGTTTTAACTAAACCGGTTCCGAAATATTGTTGCCAAAAACGATTAACGGTCACGCGACTGACCAGTGGGTTTTTCGGATCAACCATCCATTTTGCCAGCGCGAGACGATCGGCTTTGCCTTCGGGTAACGGCGGGAAAACCGCGGGAATATTCGCCGTCACTTTATCGCCTTTGCTCCGAAAATCTCCGCGAATCAAGATGTGCGTGTCGCGCGGTTTTTCCATTTCCTTCATCACCATCGTTTCTGGAATTTCGCTCTCCAATTTGGTTTTCGCTTCGCGCTTCGCATCGACGTGTTTGCTGACAACTTTGAATTCGGGCGAAAACTGTTCGCGATAATATTTCCGCAACGCCAGATTTTGTTGGTCGTTTCGCTTCTTTGCCTCAACCAGAAGGATGGCGCGCATATCGACCGGAAGTCTGGCGAATTCGGGTAGCGCATCGGAAGTCGTCGCCGCAATTTTAAAATAACCGAAACCGTGTTCCACGAACTTCGACTGAAATTTCAAACGCACTTTGATTTCTGTTCCGCCGTCAAATCCGAACGGATGTCGCGCGGCGAAGAATGCCTGCCGACTTTTCCCCGCCTGCGCTTTTTCATTCAGAATGGCCCAACCGGTGTCGTCCTTGCCATCGAGCGCATTCGCGATGTCAAAATCCTTTTGGCTGAAATCTGCGGCGGCAATCGCAAACTTTACCGGATATTGGTCCAATCGTTCATTCAGAATTTTAAAATAGAAACCCGAAGTCGCGGTGCCGTTGTTAATCTTCAGAAGCAGCTTATTTTCTCCAGCGGACAAATGGAGCATAAGTTTTTCCTGGTCCGCTGCCGCGCCTCGCGCGACATCTTTCGCGAGTAATTTGCTTCCATTGAGCCAGAGTTGAATTCCGTCGTTGCTGCCGAGCGAAACTTCAATCGGCCTGGCCGTTTCACTGGTGATCGTGCGGAAAACGTAACTGGCAGAATTCTCCACCTTGCCGATTTCGTGAACGACTCCGTCCTGCCAATTGGTTTTCTCAATCCAACTCAATTTCTCACCGTCATACTTTTTCGTCAGATCAATTTCGGATTCCGGTGGGAACACTTTGGTAAACGCTTCCTTTGCAGAAGCTGCGCTGAACGGACCGACCGTGAACCAATCTCCAAGTTTGAGCGGTTCGAGTTCTTTGGTTTCTTTGGCGAGATTTTTCACTTCCGCTTCGAAGCCGGTCAAAACGAAATTTCCATTCTCAGAACGGCCAGGGCCTTTCTTTCGCAACGTTTCATGCGTGAGCACATCCAGACGCAAACCCGTAATATTTTTCTCCATTGTCTTGAAAATGACTTCGTAAATTTCCTTGTCCGCATTTGTGCCGCTTACCAGAAGTGCAGCGTCGTTCTGTTTCTCGAACGTCGCTCCGCTCGTTGCGGAAAACGTTTCAGCCGAAAGCGCCGTCCAGTTTCTTGGCGAGTTGCCGCTCATTTTTTGCTCCCAAAGCGTCTGTGCGGAATCGAGTTCGGGATGCGGAGTTTCCAACAGTTCCTTAAGCTTCGTATCGAGCGCGGTCATTTCCGTCGTCAGATTCTTTAATTCCGATTCTTGTTTTGGTGCAGGGATGGAAAGCCGCGGCACGGGAGATTCTTTTGCGCCGTCGAGACCCTTTTCATCCACCGTGTTGAAGAAGGCGAAGAATTCGTAATATTCCTTCTGCGAAATAGGATCGTATTTGTGATCGTGACATTCGGAACACGCGAACGTTGTTCCGAGAAAAGTTTTGGAAGTGGTGTCCACGCGGCCAACGACATACTTCGTGGCGTATTCCGCCGCATCCGCGCCGCCCTCGAAGTTCACCATTTCATTACGATTAAATCCCGTCGCGATTTTTTGTTCGACGGTTGCGTTCGGCAGCAAATCGCCCGCGAGCTGTTCCACCGTGAACTGATCGAAGGGCATGTTTTTATTAAACGCGTTGATAACCCATTCGCGCCATTTCCAGATGTCGCGATGATTGTCGATGTGGTAGCCGTTCGTGTCGGCGAACCGCGCGACATCGAGCCAGAAAAGCGCCATGCGTTCGCCGAACGCGGGTGAAGCGAGAAGACGATCGACCAGTTTTTCGTAAGCGTTCGCGCTTTTGTCGGCGAGAAACGCATTCACTTCGTCAATCGTGGGCGGAAGTCCGGTCAAATCCAAAGTGACGCGACGAATGAGTTTGGTTTTGTCGGCTTCCTTTGACGGTTGGAGTCCTTCCTTTTCCAGCCGGGCGAGAATGAAAAAATCGATCTCGTTGCGCGTCCACGATTTCTTTTTCACCTTCGGAACTTGCGGCCGTTCCGGTGCGACATAGGCCCAATGACCTTTCCACTGCGCGCCCTGTTTGACCCATTGCGAGAGCAGGTCAATTTGCGCTTTGGTCAAAGTCTTGCCGAATTTCACTGGCGGCATCTGGTCGTCTTCGTCGTTCGTCGTGATGCGCCGGATCATCTCACTTTGTGAAAGATCGCCAGCAACGATCGCGGCTTTCCCCGACTCCAATTTTTTGAACGGTTCTTCCTGAAGATCGAAGCGCAAATCTGCTTCGCGCGTTTTAGGATCAGGCCCATGGCAGGCGTAACAATTCTCGGACAGGATCGGGCGAATATCGCGGTTGAAATCAATCTTCGTTTCCGCGCCTGGCAGCGAAGGAGCGACAAACAAAACAACCGCCGCCAACAAAATTTGACGAGGTGTTTGAAAAAGTTTTGCGATGTTGACTATGCGATTCATCACTTTTGCTGGGTGATGATAGACTATTCGAGCAGCGTTTTACTTCAATATTTTTGACCTCGTTCGAGCGAAAAAAGGGACGGGACAAAAAGCCCGTCCCCTCCCATGAAGCCGCAAATTTCTGACGGTGAACTTTTTATTCTTCCCGCTGGAAATAATCTTTCCGCTGATAAACCCGCACGTAATCGATGTCGTGGTACTGCGGGAAAACCGTCGTGTTGGTTGGATTGCCGGGCCAATCTCCACCGATTGCCGTGTTCAAAATCAGGTAATGCGGCGTGTGCGGAATGCCGTTGGTCGTGGAATGAATCATTTTTCCGTCCACGAACCAGCGCATCATTTGCGGCTCCCATTCCAGCGCGTAAAGATGAAAATCTTTCGTGAAATCCTCCGCGCCGGTCACCTTGCCGGAACTCGATTTTTTCTTACCGTCGAATTCATGATAGTGCAGCGTTCCGTAGATGACGTTCGTGTGGCCGAGGAATTCCATGATGTCGATTTCGCTGTACCACGGACGTTCTTCGGGAATCGTGCGCTCTAACTTGTTCGTGACCATTTCCGCCATGAGCCGTTCCATTTCCCAATTGCGATTTTGCGGATAAAGCCAATGCGCGGGCCAGAGGCCTTGTCCGCCCGGCAACTTGGCGCGAATTTCAAAACGGCCGTAAACCGGCGCGAACTTGCCCGAAGTGTCCACGCGTCCACTCGTGAAATGTTGCGAACCGTAATTCCGTTCGCGACTCCGCAAACGCAAAGAACCCTTCTCGATGTAGGCTTCGTCCGGCACATAATATTGCAGTTCATTGTGTTTGCTGTGTTCGCGGAGCAGGACGTTCCATTTCTTCGGAGAGAGTTTTTTATCTTTGAACTCGTCCTGCCAGACAAGTTTCCAGCCATTTTCCTTGGTTTTTTTTTCTCCGGCAAAAGCCTCGATGGACAAAATGGCTAGACAAAAAATCATCAACAATGTGGTTCGCATAAAGCGATTCTCAGGATGGGAACCGGGTTGTCAACGGTGGAACTGGAATGATTAAGTGGCGTTGGCGCAATCTCCGTAGCCGCGCTCGCCAGAGCGTGGTGTTGGTTGAATTACACACTCACGCCACCCTCTCGCGAGCGCGGCTACTGGGAGAATTCTCCTTTTGCGCGAAATAAAACCTCTGGCAGACTCGGAAGCATGGGCGTAACGCCGCAGCAATTCGAGCAGATGAAAAATCGCGTGAGCGGTGCGCCACGTTCGGCAAAGAAACCTGCGCCGTTTTTCGAGAGCAATTCCAGTTCGGGCCGTGCGCATGAAATTATTATAGGCATCGACCCTTCGCTGCGCGGCACCGGATACGGGGTGATTCAACTCGCCAAACCGTTTCCGCAAACTTTGGCGCACGGGACCATTTCCTGTCCGCAAGCGTGGGAACATTCACGTTGCCTCGTTAAAATTGTTCAGACGTTGCGCGACGTTTTGAAAGAACATCCCGCCACGGTTTGCGCGATTGAGGGACTTTTCTTTGCGCAAAATTTGCAGACGGCGTTGACGATGGGGGAAGCGAGGGGCGCGGCATTGGTCGCGGTGGGTGAAGCGGGTTTGGAGATTTTTGAGATTTCACCGCGCAAAGTGAAACAGGCAATTGTCGGTTACGGCGCCGCGCAAAAAATTGCTGTAGCAAAAATGGTGCAGCGAATGTTGCGTTTAACCGAACTGCCTTCACCCGATGCGGCGGATGCGCTGGCGTTGGCGCTGGCTCACGCGCAATCGAGCAGCCGTTTTAACTTGTCCGCGTCGAAAAGAATTTAGTTTTTCGTTCTTAATCTTACTCCTAATCTGAATCTTAATCTCTTTCCGAGATGAAGAGTGATTAGGATTAAGAGTAAGAATTTAAAATGACGATCTGGGTTTACATCGCCATTTGTCCGGTGTTCCCGGCCGGACGCCAGACGAACGAATGGCGCAATTGATCGAATACGCCACCCGCATGGGCATCGAGCGCATTTGCGTTTACATGGGACTGCAATGGTCTGCCGACCCGTCTCCAGAAGTTTGTCGCAAACAAAACGATGAAGCGTTGCAGGCGCTGAGTCATTGGCATCATCGCGCTTTTGGATTTTGCTAAATGCGCTCCACTATGTGAATGGCCAATTGATTTTGAATCTCGCAGCGTCTGAACGAATCTCGTTCGACATTGGAACGCTTGAAGGCGTCGGCGGGATCGGAAAATTGATCGGGCAGGTTTCCACGAGCAAAGTTTTATTTGGGTCGAATGCGCCGTTTTTTTACTACGAGTCAGCATTGCTCAAGCTGAAAGAATCTGCGCTGAAGGAATCTCATCGAAACTCCATTCTTTTCCAGAACGCAAAGGAACTGCTGCGCGCCCTTTAATTTCTGTCGCGACTCGACCTGCCCAGGTTTCCTCTGCTCCCTTGATCACGAGCGGCTGGTTGTGAGCGTGGTTCGGGAGCGCTTCTTTGCGGCGCAACGCTGGGGGCGGGTTGGCTTCGTTGAGGAATGGATCGTTCCACGCGTTCAACACTGCGACTGACCTGCGGCGGTGCGCTGAAAGTCGTTCGTTGTACCGGAGCTGGCGCTTGCATACTTGGGGCGGGACGAGCCGGAACCGATCGCTCGAATGCCGCTGCTCCATAGGGCGAGGAAGATTGTGGCCGTTGAACTGGAGCAGGAACGCGCGACGGTTGAGAAACGCTTGGTTCCGCACGACTCACCGTGGGTGGTGTTGTTCTCACCGTTGAACGTTGAAATGGACTTGGTGATGTCGAAGGAACGTTTCGCACCGCGTTCGCTGGACTTTGTCGCGGAACCTCCGCCACTTGAGTTTGCTCCACCGCCCGGGCCGGACTGCGCGTCGGCAACTGTCTCGATCCAAAAGAGGGTTGGGGGCGCGTTGGTGCTGCGGCAGCGGTCGCGGGAGTTTCTGTGGAACTCGGCACGGTCGGCGCAACAGTGGAGCGTGTCTCACCCCGCGAAGGAATTTGGCGAGCGTTCGATCCCGGCTGCGTCCACGTGCGCGTGAAGGTCGGGCGCGTCGCAGCGATTGGTGTTTCGGGTGTGGAGGGAGAAGGAGTTTTGGCCGAACTTGTTGCTGGCACTTGAGCGGATGTTTCCCCACGGCTTGGAGTGGTGCGTGGGCCTGTAAAAGATCTCCGTTCTACAGCCGAGGACACTGCGGTTGATCCCGCCGGGGCGGTTTGCGTATTGCCCGAGCGCGCCAACGAATTTTGCATGGCGACGTTTGGACGAAAAACCGCCAGAGTATTTCCACCGCGTTCGATGCGTTCAGCTCTTCCCGCTGGAGTGGAAGTCGTCGGCAGGTCGCGTATAGCAACGGTGCGTATCGGTTGGCGAGTTGCCGTCGCAACACGGTCACGTCCGATACCTTCATTGATAATCGTGTTGTTGTTGCCCCGGATGTAATTGTTAATGACGACGCTATTCTGATAAATCGTTCGCGAGTGAGAACGTGGCGCGTAGTACCGATACGGCGTCGGATCACAAAAGCGGCTTGATGGAATAAAGGTGTAGCAATCATCGCGCAAACCGAAATCGAAATTGATGCCGACGTGCGAACCGCGATACCGGAATCCGACTCCACTGACATAATGCGCCGTCGGTGGCAACGGCGCCCAACCGTAATAACTATCTGTGTAGCGCCAGCTTACCCAGGCCGGGCCCCAGGTGGAGCCGGGAACCCAAACCCAGCCGACACGATGATCCTGATGCCAACGGCCATAGTGGAACGGTGCCCAACCCCAGGAATAATCCGACTGCCAATACCAACCCGCAGACGTATAAGCCCAACGTCCGCGATCAGAGTAGGGCCGCCAATCGCGATTGATGATAACCACTGTCGGTTGCCAACAGCGTCCATAGTCAGGCACGTCAACCCATGTTCCGTAAGGGGCGAGCGTGTTTTCAAAATAGGTAATATTCACCTGCTGCGGCGGGTTCACGACGGTTTCGGTTGCAGCGGGTTCTGAGATGACAGAATACGACGGCGCAACCGGATCAATTAACGACGGAGCGTTGGCATTGGTTTGCGGCGCTTCGGGTGATTGGGAATTTTCCTGCTGAAACTCAGGCGCGGCTTGGGCGACATCATTCGTCAGATTTCCTTTCCGTACGAGGGCCGCAAGCACTGCTTCCGGGATGCCAAGGTCTTTCAGGTAAACGATTTCATCCACGCTGGGGTTAAAGGTCCGTCCTGACTTTTCTACGTAGGCCACCAGAACTTCTTCGCCGACCCCGGACTGCGCCAGTTTCACAATTTCAGAAACTCCCGGAGAAAGGTCTGCCGGTGGAATGACGGCGCGCGCGGGTGGGGTGTCTGCAACCACGTCCGCTGATGGTGGAGGAGAATTCGTAACACCAATGACGGGTGCGTTTTCAGCATTCGTTTTGCTCGATTCGCCCAGGCAGCCGAGGAATACCACCGTGCTACAAATTGCGAAAATCCATTTCCAACCCCGTATTATTTTTGTTTTCATTTGGGTTATAGATGCTTTCACTGAACCTTAACTTACTCCCTTTTCCCGGCCCCTCAAAGCTTCAGTTACTTAAGCTATAAGAATTGACTGGTTCAGTTCCGGTAATATTCAGCCGGAGAATTCCTGAGAACGCCGGGTTCGATTGATCTGTTAATTATTGTAATGCTCACCCGCATCCGCCGATGAGTTGTCCTGTGTTTTGATGACATGCGTGAAAACTCTCAGTTGCTTAGTTTTGTTCCGTCACCTTTCACAGCGCGAAGACCATTAAGTTCTGCGCGCCCGTGTCATCTATGAAAACGAAAAGTTCATTAGTTTGCTGCGTTTTGCTCCTCGCTTTCGGATGCGGAAAAGATGTCCAAACCTCTGATCCTGTAACGCCTGAGGTGCGTGCGCCTTTGGATGAAGTGGCAAGAGCTCCGGCGGATTCCACCGCTCCGCGTCCTCTGATGTCTCCCTCTGCTCAACAGCCAGCGGGCGATGTCCGTCCCACTTCGCCTCTCGTCGCACCGCAACCGGTCACAGTACCCGCGGACTCCGCCGCAGCACTCGGGGTCTTGACTCAAGCCGTTCGCAGATTCAGTGCAGAAAAC